>DAOTUB010000169.1:0-16529 GCA_034437455.1 Anaerolineae bacterium
TTTCTTTTTTCTCCAGACTGTATCTTTTCAATAAAACGGGGCTATGTAGCCGAGGTTTCCATACCTCGCGGGCCTGCGCGCTATGGAAAGCGCGGCTACGTCGAAAGCTCCCCAGACTTTTGAATTATAGACGGTTTGCGCCTATACTTGACGAAAGCGATAGTTTACGTTACAATAGCCACCCGTGCGGGCAAGACAAAGGCTCTTGCCCGCTTGTTGAGCGGGGCGGATATTCTGGAGGATACGATGAATCAACGGACGGATCGAGTGGAACTAACAGCTCAAAAGCGGACGCTACTGGGCAGTAAGGTGAAGCAATTGCGACGAGAAGGATGGGTACCGGGCGTGATGTATGGGCGAGATTTCGCCTCCCAGTCCTTGCAGTTTGAAGAGCGCGCTCTGAACAAGGTGCTCTCGCAGGTTGGCGGCAGCCAGCTCATCAAGATCAAGATCGAAGGGGAAAAAGAACCGGAGCAGACGCTGTTGCGCGAGGTGCAGCGGGATGTCATCACTGGCTCGTTGCTGCACGTGGACTTTTACCGGGTGATGATGACCGAAGCCATCACCACCGAGATACCATTGCTCATTACGGGGGAATCGCCAATAGCCGAACAGAGAGAGGGTATTTTACTCTATGGTCTCTCTGAGGTCGAGGTCGAGTGCTTACCCGGCGACCTGGTGGATGCGATCGAAGTGGATCTGTCGGACCTGACCGAGGTGGGCCAAGCGATGCTCGTGCGCGACCTGGCGGTTCCAGCCAGCATCAAGGTTCTCACCGAGCCCGACGAAACGATCGTCCACGTCGTGCCGGTGGAGGAGATGGTCATCGAGGAGGAAGTAGAAGAAGAAATCGTCGAGGAAATTCTACTCGAAGGCGAAGAGATGCCGATACCGGAAGAAGGCGAAGAGATGCCAGTTGCCGAGGAGGTATAGAGGTTCGGCAAGGAATCTTATCGACGCTCCAAGCAAGATCCAAAGCGGAGGCAGGCGAGTCGTCCTGTCTTCGCTTTTTGATCTCCCAATGATTTCAACGGGATCGAGACTCCACGTGCTTGACAGAGAAAGGTTTAGCGTATAGAATTAATCAAGACACGAGAGGCAACCGTGGAGTGGTGAATGAAGTACAAGGATTACTATAAAATTCTGGGCGTGGATCGGAACGCGAGCGAGAAGGAGATCAAGCGGGCCTACCGTAGGTTGGCCCGCCAATTTCATCCCGACGTCAATCCCGACGATAAACAGGCTGAGGAAAAGTTCAAAGAGATCAACGAAGCCCACGAGGTTTTGGGCGATCCAGCGAAACGCGCCAAGTACGATCAACTGGGCGCCAACTGGCAGCAGTGGCAGAGCGCCGGTCGAGATCCGGGCCAGTTCGACTGGTCCCAGTGGTTCTCTGGCGCGCCAGGGGGAACGCGCGTCGAGTGGAGCGGCGATCTGGGCGATCTCTTTGGTGGATCCGGTGCAGGCACATTTTCGGATTTCTTCCGCACGATTTTTGGCGAGATGGGAGGCACAGGACGCACTCGCACCACCGAGGATATCTTTCGCCGCACGACCGGCGGGGGCATGCCGCGGGAACAAGAAATTCCCTTAGAGATCACGTTGGAAGAGGCCTTTCGCGGCGCCAGCCGGATGTTGGAGGGAGGTGGACGTCGAATTCGGGTCAAGATTCCGCCGGGAGCGCGAACGGGGTCCAAAGTGCGGATCGCTGGCAAAGGCCGTTCCTCCGGCGATCTTTACTTGAATGTCACGGTCAAACCGCACCGGCTTTTTGAGCGTGCTGACGATGATCTGCGCTGCGACGTGGACCTCGATCTGTATACCGCCGTGCTGGGCGGCCAGATACGGGTCCCGACGTTGAATGGAGACGTGTCGCTCAAGATCCCGCCCGGCACTCAGGGAGGACAGACCTTCCGCCTGCGCGGCCAGGGGATGCCCAACCCACGCAACCCCAAGCAGCGCGGCAACTTGTTGATCACCGTTCAGATACAGGTTCCCCAGGATCTCAGTCCCCACGAGCGGGAATTGTTCGAGGAATTGAAAGGAAAAAGATAGGATGCACTTACGCAGACGTTTGACACTCATCTTGTTGCCTTTGATGTTGGTTACGTTGGCCTGCACTTGTGGCGGGCCAGAGTTATTTTTCTCACCCACCGCGACCAGGCCGCCGACGCCCGTACCCGACCCCGTGCTCGTCGCTACTTCTACACCTCTGCCGGAGGACGTCATCGCCGAGATAGATACGGAAGATACCTTACTGATCAACCTCTATCAGCGAACCAACCCGGCTGTGGTTTACATCGAGGTGTCCGTGGAGCAGGAAGGGACACTTATGCCACTCGGTGGCGGCTCCGGCTTTGTGATCGATACGGAAGGACACATCGTCACCAACGACCACGTCGTCCAGGAAGCCGATACGGTCCAGGTCACTTTTGCCGACGGTACGGTCACCGAGGCGCAGGTGATTGGTAACGATCCTTACGCCGATTTGGCGGTGCTCGAAGTGGACATCCCCGTCGAACGATTGGTAGCGCTGGAAATGGGCAATTCGAGCGCGCTTCAGGTGGGCCAGCGGGTCGTCGCGATTGGCAATCCTTTTGGGTTGGAAGGGACGATGACCGTCGGCATCATCAGCGCGCTGGGGCGCACGTTGCCCGCACAATTGGCCCGGGACGCCGGCTTTTTCTCCAACCCCGAGATCATCCAGACCGACGCGGCCATCAACCCGGGCAACTCGGGCGGGCCGCTGCTCGATATTCACGGGCGGGTGATCGGTGTGAATTACTCCATCCGCTCGACCACAGGCGCCAGCGCCGGGATTGGTTTTGCCGTGCCGGTCAACACGATCAAACGTATTGTGCCTCATCTGATCGAGCAGGGTTTCTATGAGTATCCTTATCTGGGCATCGTATCGAACAACCGCTTCAGCGTCGCAGAACTGGCCGAGCCATTGGACTTGCCGATAGATCGCGGTGTGCTCATCGCCGAGGTCACGCCGGGGACTGCCGCCGAGCGAGCTGGTCTGCGGGGAGGCGATCGGGACGTCGAGGTTATGGAGGCGACGGTCAGGGCTGGCGGCGACATCATCATCGCCATTGACGGGTACGATCTGTATATCTTTGACGATCTGATCGCTTACCTAGTGCGCGAAACTGACGTCGGACAAGAGGTGGTGTTGACCGTGCTTCGCGATGGAGAAGAGTTCGAGATTCCGGTGACATTGGGAAAGAGACCGTGATCACCGAATAGTTTTGGTGGCCGAATGGTCACTCGTCTAACGGTAACGACGATTAGAAAAGGGGTAAAGAGAATGTTCAAACAAGAGGATTTACGCGAACTGGCGGCATATCAGGCTCAAGCACCGATACTGAGTGTCTATCTAAACGTGGATCCAACAGAACGCACGACGGACGAGTATAAATTGGCGTTGCGACAGTTGTTAAAGCAGGTGGACGGGAAGGCCGAGTCCGAGGACATAGATGCCGTGGAGCGGTTTTTCGATCACGAGTACGATTGGACGGGACGCGGCGTGATCGCTTTCTCCTGTGCCGAAGAGGATTTTTGGCGCACGTATTCCTTGGCCGTCCCCGTGGCTTCTGGCGTGACGGTGGCCCGCAAGCCCTACATCTGGCCGTTGGCAGCGTTGTGGGATGCTTATGGAAGTTATCTGGTGGCGCTGATCGATCGGCGATCCGTACGGTTGATGTTTTTCGAGATGGGCGAGCTGCGGGCCAGCGGCGAGTTTGTGGGAGAGGACGTGCGCAAGATGAAAAAAGGGCGCGGTTCGTCGGGCGGGAGCGGGCGTCGCGGGGGAGCTCCTGGCTCGAGCCGGCGCGAAGAAGAGATCGCACAGCGCAATATCCGCGAGGCAGCCAAAGCGACGAACCAATTCTGGCGCAAGCACAAGCCACAGCGCCTGATCCTCGCCGGCGCCGATCCGACTGTGGCCCAGTTTCACGAAAAGTTACCCAAGCGTTTGCAGGAAAAAGTCATCGGTTCCTTCAGCGCCGATATGAACGCATCAGAGACCGAGATACGGGACCTTTCCTTCGAGATTCTGGAACAAGCGGAGAAAGAACGGGAGGCAGCCCTGGTAGAGGCGGTGTTCACGGCGGCGGCAAAGGGGCGCGGCGGCGTCATTCGCCTGGCCGATACACTCGGTGCAGCCCACGAGGGTCGCGTCCAGACGCTGGTGATTGACCGGCATTACCATCAGCCGGGCTATCAGTGCAGCAACTGCGCCTACATCACGGACCAACCTCTGGATGTCTGCCCCTTCTGTGGCGGTGAATTCACCGAGATTCCCGACGCAGCCGAGGCGTTGGTGACCAAGTTGATCGAAAACGGCGGCAAGGTCGAGGTGGTGGACGATCATCCCAAGATCGCCGAGTTCGGCGTGGGGGCGCTGTTGCGGTACTAGGCCGCTTCGCTTCTTTCAAACGACGGATGGCAGGACATTAGCGGATTAACGGATCGGGGGTGTCGTCGACGCCCCCGTTTTTTATTATCCGTTATTGTCCTGAAATCCGCTGTTCTTACACCAATCTAATGTCGCGCTAATGTATCTTTAACGAACGGTCTGTATAATCCCAATGAGGGTAAAATTATGGATCTAAACAAATTTACACAAAAAGCACAAGAAGCGATTATGGGCGCTCAATCGCTGGCGCGCGAGCACAGCCACGGCCAGATCGAGCCGTCCCACGTGCTGCTGGCGCTGCTTCAGCAATCCGATGGGGTCGTGCCGCAGATCGTCCAGAAATTGGAGGCCGATCCACGGGAGATGAGGCTGGCGCTGGCCGGGGAGCTGGAGCGCAAATCGAAGGTCTATGGCGCGACGGCGCAAGTGGGGCTTTCGCGCGAATTGACGCGCGCCCTGGACGAGGCGGAAAAGATCGCCGCCCGCATGCGCGACGAGTACGTCAGCACCGAGCACCTGCTGCTGGCGCTGACCGGCTCGCACGGCGGCGATGCGGCCCGCTTCCTCACGGCCCACGGCATCACTGAGGACGCCGTCCTGCGGGCGCTGACCGCCATTCGTGGCAGCCAGCGCGTCACCAGCCAGCATCCAGAGGCTACCTACCAGGCATTGGAAAAGTACGGGCGAGACCTGACCGTGCTGGCCCGCCAGGGGACGCTCGACCCCGTCATTGGGCGGGATGAAGAGATCCGGCGCGTGATGCAGATTCTCAACCGTCGGACGAAAAACAACCCGGTGCTGGTGGGCGACGCCGGTGTGGGCAAGACCGCCATCGCCGAAGGGCTGGCGCAGCGGGTCGTGCGCGGCGACGTGCCCGAAGGGTTGAAGAACAAGCGCATCGTCGCGCTCGACCTGGGGGCGCTGGTCGCCGGCGCCAAATACCGAGGCGAGTTCGAGGAGCGGCTCAAGGCGGTGCTCAAGGAGGTGACCGACGCCGCCGGCGAGGTCATCCTGTTCATCGACGAGCTGCACACCGTCGTCGGGGCGGGCGCGGCCGAGGGTTCGATGGACGCCAGCAACATGCTCAAGCCGATGCTGGCGCGGGGCGAACTGCACGCCATCGGCGCGACCACCCTGGACGAATACCGCAAGTATATCGAAAAAGACGCCGCGCTGGAGCGGCGGTTCCAGCCGGTCTATGTGGACGAACCGTCGGTGGAGGATACGATCAGTATCCTGCGCGGCCTCAAGGAGCGGTACGAGGTGCATCACGGCGTGCGCATCCAGGACTCGGCCTGCATCGCGGCGGCGACGTTGAGCGACCGCTATATCGCCGACCGGCATCTGCCGGACAAGGCGATTGATTTGATCGACGAGGCGGCCTCCCGGCTGCGCATGGAGATCGACTCCAAGCCCGCCGAGCTGGACGAGGTGGATCGGCACATCATGCAACTGGAGATCGAGCGGGAGGCGCTCAAGAAGGAGAAGGACAGGGCCAGCAAGGAGCGGCTGAAGAAATTGGAAAAGGAGCTGGCCGACCTGCAGGAGGAGAGCAAGGCTCTGCGCGCCCGCTGGGAGCAGGAGAAGGACGCCATTCAGGCGATCCGGGACACGAAGGAAAGCGCCGATCGGGTGCGCCACCAGATCGAGCAGGCCCAGCGAGCACAGGATTATGCCCGCGCCTCCGAGTTGCAGTACGGCACGCTCGTCGAACTGGAGAATCAGCTTCAGGAGCAGGAGGAACAACTGCGCCAATTACAGGCCGATCGCGCCATTCTTAAGGAGGAGGTCGGCTCCGAGGAGGTCGCCGTGGTGGTGGCGGAGTGGACCGGCATCCCCGTCTCCAAACTGCTGGAGGGAGAGGTCGAGCGACTGCTGCGGATGGAGGAGGCGCTTCATCTGCGGGTGGTGGGGCAGGACGAAGCGGTGGCGGTCGTCTCCAACGCCGTCCGCCGCGCTCGCGCTGGCCTGCAAGACCCCAACCGGCCCATCGGCGCTTTCATCTTCCTGGGGCCGACGGGGGTGGGCAAGACGGAGCTGGGCCGGGCGCTGGCGGCCTTCCTCTTTGATACCGAGGACGCCATGGTGCGCATTGATATGAGCGAGTACCAGGAGCGGCACACCGTCTCGCGGCTCATCGGCGCGCCGCCCGGCTACGTGGGCTACGACGAGGGCGGCCAACTGACCGAGGCGGTTCGGCGGCGGCCCTACAGCGTGGTGCTCTTTGACGAGATCGAAAAGGCCCACCTGGAGGTCTTTAACGCGCTGCTCCAGTTGCTCGACGAGGGTCGCCTGACCGACGGCCACGGTCGCACGGTCGACTTTACGAACAGCATCGTCATCATGACCAGCAACATCGGCAGCCGTTGGATCAAGGAACTGGGCGCGGAGGAGGCGCGAGATCGGGTGATGGAGGAGCTGGATCGCACCTTCCGCCCCGAGTTCCTGAACCGCGTCGACGACATCATCCTCTTCCGCAGTCTGACGAAGGAGGACCTACTTGAGATCGTGGACATCCAGATGCGCCACCTGCGCGGCCTGCTGGCCGAGCGTCACATCGAGCTGGAGTTGACCGGTGCCGCTCGGCGCTACCTGGCCGACGTGGGCTACGACCCGGTCTATGGTGCGCGGCCCCTGAAGCGCGTCATCCAACGGGAGGTGCAGGATCCGCTGGCGCTGGCGCTCTTGCGCGGCGAGTTCGCCGAGGGGGAGGCGGTGCGGGTGGATGCTCGCGACGGACAGATAACATTTGAAAAGATCACGTGATCGCGCCCGGTTCGCGGGGAAATATGTCACAGTGCGAGCGCGATAAACGCCACTTGACTATCTGGCGAAATAGAGGTATTCTTTACCCGCTAACGTTATTAACCCCAAGAACCGGGAGGTAATCTGTGTACAAAATCTTGCACAAAGAAACACTCAAGAGTGACATCAACAAATTGATGGTCATCGAAGCGCCCGCCGTGGCGAAAAAGGCCCAGGCGGGCCAGTTCATCATCCTGCGCGTGGACGAGCACGGAGAACGCATCCCGCTCACCATCGCCGATTACGACCGCGAGGCCGGGACGATCACGATCGTTTTCCAGGAGATCGGCAAGACAACGATGCACCTGGGAACGCTTGAGCCGGGCGACGAGTTGGCCACCTTCGTCGGGCCGCTGGGCCATCCAACCGAGGTCGAGAACTATGGGAAGGTGATCTGCATAGGCGGCGGGACGAGCATCGCCATCATCTTTCCCATCGCCCGCGCCCTCAAGGAGGCCGGGAACCACGTCATTTCCATCATTGGCGCCCGCACCGAGAATCTCCTGTTCTGGGAGGAACGCATGCGGGAAGTCTCGGACGAACTGATCGTCTGCACCGACGATGGCTCTCACGGGCGCAAGGCATTGGTCACCGAGCCGCTCAAGGAGCTGCTGGATACATACGGGAAAGAGATCGCCCACATCTGGGCCATTGGGCCGGCCATCATGATGAAATTCGTCACACTGGCCACCAAGCCATACCAGATCCCAACGACGGTCAGCCTGAACACGATCATGATTGATGGAACCGGCATGTGTGGCGGCTGCCGGGTGTTGCTGGAGGACGGGGCCAAGTTCGTCTGCGTGGACGGCCCTGAATTTGACGGCCACAAAGTGGACTGGGACAATATGCTCTCTCGCCTGCAATACTATCGGCCAGAGGAGCAGGCGTCTGTCGAACAATGGGAACACAAGTGCCAGTTGGATGCGGTATTGGAGGGAGGCGCCTAAATGTCTGAACTCACACAACGCGAACGTCTCAAGATCCCTCGGCAGGCTATGCCTGAGCAGGACGCCATCGTGCGCGGGGGGAATTTCGACGAGGTTGCCATGGGCTTTACGGAGGAGTTGGCCCGCAAAGAGGCGGAGCGGTGCCTGCAATGCGCGAAACCCCAGTGCGTCAAGGGCTGCCCGGTAGATGTCCTCATCCCCGAGTTCATCAAGGCTCTGCGCGAGGGGGACATGGTTGGGGCCGTGGAGGCGATGAAGGTGAAGAACAGCCTCCCCGCCATCTGCGGCCGGGTCTGCCCCCAGGAGGTGCAGTGCGAACTCACCTGTGTCCTGGCGAAGAAGGGGGAACCGGTCGCCATCGGGCGGCTGGAGCGGTTCGTAGGAGACTATGAGCTGGCACAGCGGTCCTGCCCGCTGGAGTGCGCCACTACCACCGGCAAGCGGGTCGCCGTCGTCGGGTCTGGCCCGGCCGGCGTGACCTGCGCGGTGGATGTGGGCCGGGAGGGGCACGAGGTGATCATCTTTGAGTCGCTCCATGCTCCCGGCGGCGTGCTGACCTACGGCATCCCCGAGTTCCGTATGCCCAAGAGCGTGGTCTCTGCCGAGATCGAATACGCGATGGAATGCCTGGGGATCCAGATCCGCACCGATCACGTCATCGGGCGCACACTCACGCTGGACGAACTGCTGGAAGAATACGACGCCGTCTTTCTGGGAACCGGCGCGGGGCTGCCATCGTTCCTGCGCATTCCGGGCATCAACTACAACGGCGTCCTGTCGGCCAACGAGTTCCTCACGCGCGTCAACTTGATGAAAGGCTATCTCTTCCCAGAGTACGACACGCCAGTCAAGGTGGGTAAGAAGGTGGCCGTGATCGGCGCGGGGAACGTGGCGATGGACTCGGCTCGTTCCGCGCTGCGCTTACAGAGGCTTCAGGCGCAAAAGAGCGGAGAAGAGCCGGGCGAGTCTCACATCGTCTACCGACGCTCTCCGGCCGAGGTGCCCGCCCGTGCTGAGGAGGTCCACCACGCCGAGGAGGAGGGGGTCATTTTCAATTTCCTCACCAACCCGGTAGAGATTTTCGGGGACGAGAGGGGCAACGTGTGCGGAATGCGCTGCATCCGCATGGAGTTGGGCGAACCCGACGCCAGCGGGCGACGACGCCCCATCCCCATCGAGGGCTCCGAGTTCGACATGGACGTGGACACGGTGATCATGGCCCTGGGAACGTCGCCCAATCCAGTAGTGTTTTACGAGGCAGGTGAGTTGGAACGCTCCAAGTGGGGCACGGTGGTGGCCGACGAGGAGACCGGACGGTCGACCAAGCCGCGAGTGTGGGCCGGAGGGGATGTGGTCACCGGCGCGGCGACGGTCGTCAGCGCGATGGGCGCGGGCAAGCAGTCCGCCGCCGACATTAACCGTTTCCTGCGCGGGGAGATCGATCCCTGGGAAACCAAGTAAAACGTGATGCGTGAAACTCGCGTCTCGCGATCACAAGAGGTTAGCAGTAGCGCCGCTCTTTCCGAGCGGCGCTTTTTTCATGGGGTCGAAGAACCTGGCGTAGGCATCGGCCCCAACCAGGTAAAGGTGCGCACGTCGCTGGGAGCGCCGGCTGCCTCGTAGACAAGCTCTCCATCGACCATGCCCGCTTCCCGCACCACCTGCACCTGCCAGCGGAACTCGCGCAGGCTGGCGCCCGCGGTTGACAGGAGATCGAACGGCACGCGCCAGGCCGTGACGCGAGTGTAGACCGTATCAGATACCACACCGCCGGACAGTTGCGAGAGGGCCAGCGCGTACCACTCATCGTCGCCGAGTACGCTCACCGAGGCCCACTGCAAGAGGATCGGCTCGTCGCTCCCCTCAAAAGCCGCGCCATCGGGCGGGCCGAGGAGCGGAGGCGCCAGATAAGGCGGGACCGGCGTCGGGGTGGCGTTGGGATCGATGGTCGGCGTCGGCGTTGGCATCGGTGTTCCCAGGGGGATGACGAGCGATTGATTGGGACGGATCGTCTCTTCTTCGGAGCCCAGGTCATTGGCATCAACGATCACTCTCATCGAGACCCCATGCTCCTCAGCAATGGTGCTGAGCGTATCCCCCGCTTTGACAACGTAAATGACGGAGGCGGCTGGCGTTGGCATGGGGGCATTCGGTTCAAATGTGCTGGTGGGTCCGGGTGTGGGCGTGGCAGCCGGAATGAGCAATACCTCATCTGCCCGGATCATATTGGGATCCAGGTCCGGGTTCATGGCCAGGATCTCTTCGACGGTGATGCCATAAGCAATAGCGATGCCAATGAGCGTCTCGTCCTCCTGCACCTGATGGACGCGCGGCGGGATGGGCGTGGGCGTAATCGTGGGCGTGGGCGTCGGTGTGGGCGTCGAGGTCGGCGCGACGGTGGGCGTGCGGGTGGGGGTAGACGTGGGCGTCACGGTCCTGGGTTCTTCAGGCTCGGCGGTGAGCATCGAATAGAAACCCATGCCGCCGATCGCCAGGACCACCAGCGCCAGCACGGCGACGACGACGGATCCGACCCAACTGGGTAAGCGCCAGCGCGGTTTTCCCTCTTCCTCCTCCACCTCCTCTTCTTCGATGAGTGATGCGCCGCACATCAGGCACGTCGTCGCCTTGGCGGCCACTCTCGAGCCACAGGCAGGGCAGTGGCGGGGTTCTTCGGTTAACAGGGGGATTTCAGCTTCTTCGGCCATTCTTTTTCACCTGCAAGCGGTGTCCTGAGCGCGAACCGAGGTTCGTCGTCGAAGGATAGGGCGTATGATAGCACAGAAATAGAAAATGACAAACGGTTCATTCGCGTCCGTTTGCCGGTTTTGAAACGCTATTTTCTAGCAATGTCACCTGGTTCCTCGGCTGGAGTTTGCTCCAGGTAATGTTTCGCAAAGTAGGTGTACAGGTCTTGCGAGTCGTTCAACGTCTCTGGCGCCAGGGGACATTCGGGCGGCCAGGTGATGAAGGGACGACCCTGCGGCCCGCCCAGTCCCCCGTGCGTCGCTGCCTGCTCCTCGAAAGTCACCACTGTGCCATCCGGCTCGACCGCTCCCAGCACCACCAGGTCGCCCGCGTGGGGAAAGTGAGCCAGGCGGTGAACCTGGGCGGTGGCGTAGGGCACATCGCCGAACGGCCTCAGCGGATGCGGCTCCTCCACGATCTCGCGCCCTCCTTCGATGACCAATGTGCCTTCTTCCTGCCCCATCACGATCGTCTGTTCTCCTGCACGTCCGACCACGGCCCCGATGCCAGGGGTGGCGAGCAGATGATCGAGCAAGCGGGGATAGATCCGTACCACCTCGATCAGATCGAGCGGGCGGGAAGCGATGTTGAAATAAACGTGGGCCAACGGACCGGAGGCAGACACGACGACGTCCTGCTGCCGCTCCAGGTCGTAATCCAATCCTTCGATAAACTCAGGACACCGCTCCGGATCGGTCAGCAGCCGCCGATCCACGTAACGCCGGGCGGCGGTGAGCACCCGGCGCAAGCGAGGAGAAACGCTCTGCTCCAGCGCGTGCAACTCTTCCAACAGATAGCGCGTCTTGGCCGTCGAATGTACCTGGTCGCCCACCCGCTCGTCCACCGAGTGCTCGGCTCCAAGTTGAGCGAGGATATACTGCCCCAGGCTCTTGCCGTTGCGCCAACGGAAGGGCACGGAGAGCGTGTTCCCATGATCGGAGATGACGTACAGATCGTACTCCTGCCGTCGGTAGCGGGCGCGCATGCGGTTGATCTGTTGGATGCGTTTATCCACACCGCGCAGGATGCGGAAGGCCGCTGGGTGATCCGGCCCCAGTTTGTGGGCCACTTCGTCGTAACTGTTATAGTTGGCATAGATGGCCGGGACACAGCGGTAGATGTCCAACATCACGCCAAAAGTCTGAACCTCGGTGAAGAACGCATCGCTGACCGCGTGTAACAGGGGCGAGAGCACGTCGAAGGGGTTGATGACGCTGGGCTGCACCAGAGCGACCAGGCGACGGCCTAACCCGGTCAGGTATCTCGCGGTGATCAAACCCAACAGGCGCAGCACCCGAAAAGGGCTGAGTAAGAAGAGAAGGAAAAAGCCTATCCCGCGCATACTTTCGAAAAAGCGCTGCCGGTGAAGCGTGCTGAGGGTGAAAAGCGCCAGATCCGCGTCGCCGTCGAACATGCTCACATAGCACGATCCGCCGCGCAGTATCCCCGTCCGCCCGCGGCTGACGCGGGCTTGCATGATCTGGGCCTGATCGGGTCGCCGGGCGAGCATCCCCAGGCCACGTTCTTTCTCGTACCAGCGGAACCCTGGAATGTCAAAACGATTGCCAAACATGATACCGGCCTGAACAGCCGGAGTAGTGCTGGGCAGACCACAACGCCAGGGTCCCACGACCAGGCGGCGCTCGGCCAGCAGGCGGCTCAGGTGAGGCATGTAACCCGCGGCAATCGCCTGCACCAGGTGGTCGTGGGACAGCCCGTCGATCTGGATGATGATGAACCCGCGCCGCTCGTCTGGCTCGACATCGGGCCGGCCCAGGCGCCGGGCCAGCTCGCCGTACTTGCGCGTGTAATAGATGTCGGTGAACTTGCCGACGAGATCGAGTGTGCGTCGTGTGAACCAGGTGGACATGGTAGTGGTTAGTTGTCAGTTGTTAGCCGCTCGCCGTACCTTCGCGTCACTCCGAGCGACCGTAGGAAGCCGAGGAATCTCTGCGGATAGCTTTGCCTGCGGAAACGGAGATTCCTCGACTCCACTACGCTACGCTCCGTTCCGCTCGGAATGACGGACATTCCAAAATCTCTACTAGCCTTACGAGAGTTTGAATATCGGCGGCATGGCCCGCTTGTGAGCGGAATCGGCCATCATCCCCCGCACCTTGTCCAGCGTGGCGGGATCGATGTCCGCGGTTTCCCCTGCCTCTATGGCGGCCAGGACGCGATCCAATTCGCGGTAGGTGATGCCCATCTCCCCCTCGTCGGTCTGGCCGGGCCAGAGTCCCGCCGAGGGTGGCCGTTCGACGACTTCCTGCGGCACCCCAAGCTCGCGGGCCAGATCCCACACCTGGGTCTTGGATAGATCGCCCAGAGGCAATAGATCCACGCCGCCATCGCCGTACTTGGTGAAATACCCCACGAGAAGCTCGGCTTTGTTGCCTGAGCCTAACACCAGGTAATTGCGCGATTGGGCCAGGTAATAGAGGCTGATCATTCGCAGGCGGGGCTTGATATTGGCGGCGGCCAGGCGATGGTCGGACGGCGGCAGGGCGGACGTCAGCGCATCGTAAGCTCCGTCCAGGTGCACTACGACGGTGGGGATGTTGAAGGTATCGGCTACCAGTTGGCCCAGACGCGCATCCTCTGGCTGAGAATGGCAGGGGAGGAGAGCAGCCAGGACGTGATCGGGGCCGACGGCGCGCACTGCCAGCGCAGCGGCGACAGCCGAATCAACCCCGCCGCTGAGGCCACAGACAAAGCCGTCAGCGCCGGCGGTGGCGAGTTGTTTGCGGAGCCAGGCAGCGATTTGATCGGATAGAGACATCATCGAAACCTCCTTTGCGCCTATGTGAGGCTGGCAACGACCTCGACGCCGTTGAGCGCCATCTGATATAAAAAGATGCGGTGCAGCAGGTCGCCGTCGTGCGGGAACGCGCCCAGTTCGGCTGCTACCTCCACAGGCGTGTCAAAGGTCTGCACGCAATCGGCGGGCACGATGATGCGGGCGTCGCGCTGGCCCAGAACGTTGGCTCTCACACGCAGGAACAGCGCCGCGTGGTAGATGCAGATGTCGGTGCAGACGCCGACGACGATAAAGACGACGACCTTCGGATGGTCGTCCAGCCAGGCCCCCAGATCGGTGCCGACGTTTGAGCTGATGGAATTCTTGGGCATAATCGTGAAGCGATCGGAGAACGGTAGATCCGCCAGTTCGTCAATCGTCTCACTCTCCACGGTGCCGGCCACGGCGTGGGGCGGGTAGGCAGAGAACTCGACGGCGTCGGGGTCGTGGGTATCCTGGAGCAGCAAAAAATGGCGAACTCCCAGATCGTGGGCGCGCTGGAAAAGCCGCACCACATCGGGAACAATGCTGGCCGCGCGTGGGCCGGAAAGTGGGCCTTGATCACAGAACCCCTTCAGCAGATCCTGCGACACCAACGCCACGCGGGTAGGATCGGATAAGATAGGCTTCAGATCCATAGATGGCAAGCTGGCCTCCCATTGGGCCAGCCAATCCAGAAAAGCCTTGCTATTCATCAATCCCTCCTTGCTGTGATAACTATGTCGATACATTGTAACGCAATAGGCGATTCAGGGCAAGGTTCCTTGAGATTGGTAAAACCAAGCAAACCGGTGTGAGACGAGCGGTCTTGAAACAAACTGCCACTGGACAACTCCTGAGAAGTGGAGTATACTTCTACTTGCTAGCGTCATCTATGGGGAGACTTGCGATGATCAACTTGGCTGAATTAGGCACGCTATTTTCAGGATTGCGCGCAGCGGTTACCATTGCCAACGAAGAGTATCGCATCGTCTTTATGAATGACCTGGCTATCGAGCACTATGGTTCGAGAGGCGGCGAGGCGCTGGTCGGCACCAATCTACTGGACTGCCATAACGCCGACTCGCAGGCTCAGCTCCACCAGATGTACGCTCGCTACCGCGCTAATGATTTGATTCCCACTCGTTACCACAACAACGAGCCAGGCGGTTCAGGGAAAAGTATCCTCTTAATACCTCTGATAGTTGGGGGGCAGTTTCGGGGTGTCGCAGAACTAATGTGGCGTGAACGCTCAGAACTGGTATTCGAGGAATAAACCCACGCATTTTTCCAATCACACAAACGCTTTGCGTTTTAACAATTACATATCACAAAATAACTAGTTCAAGGAGGTTCAACAATGATCGTTGGAGTACCAAAAGAGATCAAGGATAACGAATATCGCGTGGCCATGACGCCAGGAGGATCCCGCCAGTTGGTGGAAGCCGGGCACGAGGTGTGGGTCGAGACCAAGGCTGGCGAAGGCAGCGGCTTTCCCGACTCGCAGTACCAGGACGCCGGCGCCAAGATCGTGCCCACCAACGCCGACGCCTGGGGCGCGGAGATGGTGATCAAGGTCAAAGAGCCGCAGCCCAGCGAATACGAGTTCATGCGATCCGACATGGTGCTTTTCACCTATCTGCACCTGGCGGCAGAAGAACGATTGACCCACGAGATGATGAAGCGAGGGTTGACCGGCATCGCTTACGAGACTGTAGAACTGCCCAACGGCAGCCTACCTCTGCTCACCCCGATGAGCGAGGTGGCGGGCCGGATGGCGATCCAGGTTGGCGCCCATTATCTGGAAAAGATGAACGGCGGTCGCGGCAAGCTCTTGGGAGGCGTCCCAGGCGTGCGTCCTGCCGACGTGGTCATCATCGGCGGAGGAGTGGTCGGCACCAATGCGGCCCAGATGGCGTTGGGGATGGGCGCGCATGTCTTTATCATTGACATCAACCTCGACCGGCTACGCTACCTCGATGAGGTGATGGGAGGGCGGCTGACTACCCTAAGCTCCAATCCTCTGAATATCGCCGAGACCGTGCGGCGAGCCGACCTGGTGGTGGGGGGAGTGCTCATCAAGGGAGGCAAGGCGCCCAAGCTGGTGACCCGCAAGATGATCAGCACCATGGCGCCCGGCAGCGTGATCGTAGACGTGGCGGTTGACCAGGGAGGCTGTGTCGAGGCTACGCGCCCCACCACCCATTCCGCTCCGATCATCATGGTGGATGGCGTCATCCTCTACTGCGTGGCGAATATGCCCGGAGCCGTGCCGCGCACGAGTACGTATGCCCTGAGTAACGCGACCCTCCCCTATGCCGCCAAGCTGGCCAATATGGGAGCTGAGGCCGCCATCCAGGCGGATCCTACTCTGGCAAAGGGAGTAAACACCTACGAGGGCCAGCTCACCTATCTCGGCGTCGCCGAAGCGTTTGGCCTAGAGTACACACCGCTCGAAACATTACTTTAGGCTCTCAGTTGGAGCTTGAGCGCGCTGGCGGCCGCGCGGCGCCCTTGACGTATGTCGCCAAGATGAGTATAATGGAACAAATAGTCCGAGAAAAAGTAAGGATTCACCTCGCTCGATCTGGTAATCCAGTGGGAGCAGGTGAACAGTCACGAGAAACATAGTCGTTCAGGGGGGGTAATTGGACTTTGGACAAGTGCGAACAGCCGGTCGTAATTGACTGGCTAACAATTGAACTTGGGGGGCAAATAACGCTGTCCAATTTTATTGCTTTCGGCTTCTACCCAAATCGGCTGACTGGGTTCAAAGCGTTGTAATGCCAACAGGAGTAAGGATTCAAACTGTTTTTGCGAGGGTTGAGGG
>DAOTUB010000170.1:0-4161 GCA_034437455.1 Anaerolineae bacterium
CTTGGGAGAACTCTATCATGACCGGTTCACTTTTCAACCAGAAACGGTTCACCTTTCAGCCTTAAATGGTTCACTTTTGAACTTTAACTGACAGGCTAGCACCCAGGCTTGACGAGAAAGCCCAAAAGCGGTATACTATTATTGACGGGGCGTAGCTCAGTCAGGCTAGAGTGCGCGGTTTGGGTCCGCGAGGCCGCCGGTTCAAGTCCGGCCGCCCCGACTGCGGGTGTTGCAAAATGGTATTGCCCCAGCCTTCCAAGCTGTTGTTGCGGGTTCGATTCCCGCCACCCGCTTTGGGCGATGGTGTACCTCGGGCCCATAGCTCAGCGGCAGAGCAGCCGGCTCATAACCGGTCGGCCCCAGGTTCGAATCCTGGTGGGCCCACTATCCACTGGGGCGTGGCCAAGTGGTAAGGCACGGGACTTTGAATCCCGGAATCGTAGGTTCGAATCCTACCGCCCCAGCCTGAGTTCCTGAATGGTCGAAAGCGATTTGTGAGTAAAATGGCCGTGGTGAAGAACACACCACGGCCATTTTGACCGTAGAAGGAGGCAAGACGTGAATCTGGCAATCGTGATTCTGGCGGCAGGCGAAGGCACCCGCATGAAATCCGAACTACCCAAGATGCTGCACCCGTTAGCCGGTCGGCCGCTGGTCACGTACGCGGTGAAGACGGCGCGAACACTTGCAGATGCCCGACCGGTGATGGTCGTGGGACGCGGGGCCGAGGTGGTGCAGAAGGCCGCAGGCGACGACGTCATTTTCGTCGAGCAGATCAAGCGACGGGGCACCGGTCACGCCGTGCTCCAGGCGCGAGAGGTGCTCCAGGGCCGATCCGATCTGGTGCTGGTCTGTTACGCCGATATGCCGCTCTTGACCGTGGAGACGCTGCGCCGCCTGGTGGAACGGCAACGAGAGAACGCCGGGCCGATCACGATGCTGGCGCTGGTGAGCGATGAATCTCGCGGGTTCGGGCGCGTAGTGCGGGACGAGAGCGGCGCAGTGACCCAGATCGTCGAAGAGGCAGTGGCCACATCGGAGCAGTTGGCGATTCGGGAGCTGAACGTCGGGGCATACTGCTTCGACGCCGCCTGGCTGTGGGCGAACGTAGATAGCATCCCGCTCAGCCTCCCCAAGCGAGAGTACTATTTGACGGACCTGATCGGGATGGCGGTCGAACAGAGGCTGCGAGTCGAGGCGGTGACCACCGAGGATGAGAGCGAGGCGCTGGGCATCAACACGCGAGTGCACCTGGCCGAGGCGGAGCGCGCGCTTCGCCGTCGCATCAACGAGCGCTGGATGTTGGCCGGCGTGACGATCGTGGATCCGGCGACGACCTACATCGAACCTGGCGTGATCATCGGGCAGGATACGACCATCCGGCCCAACACACATCTACGTGGAGAAACGAGCATTGGCCAAGGCTGCGTCATAGGCCCCAACGCGCTCATCGAGGACTGCCAGATCGGCGACGGATGTCGAGTGTTAGCCTCCGTGTTGGAACAGGCTGTGATGGAGGATGGAGCAGACATCGGCCCCTTCGGTCACTTGCGGAAGGGATCGCGCCTGTGCAAGGGCGCGCACATGGGGAACTTTGGCGAAATGAAAAACGCGACGCTCGGCCCCGGGGCAAAGATGGGCCACTTTAGCTACCTGGGCGACGTTCAAGTAGGAACCGAAGTCAACATCGGCGCCGGCACCATCACTTGCAATTATGACGGCGTGCGCAAGAACAAGACGGTGATCGAGGACGGCGCGTTCATCGGTTCCGACACGATGCTGGTCGCGCCGGTGCACGTGGGCAAGGGAGCCAGGACGGCAGCCGGCGCGGTAGTGACACGGGATGTGCCCGACGATATGCTGGCCTGCGGGATGCCAGCGCGGATGAGGAAGCAGGAAAAGGCGGAAAAGCCAGATGAAAACGTTTGACCGCGAGGAGTTGATCACTCAGGCACAGGCAGCGCGGGAGCAGGCGTATGCGCCTTACTCCGGCTACCAGGTGGGGGCGGCGCTGTTGGGAAAGTCGGGTCGGGTCTATACGGGTTGCAATGTGGAGAACGCCGTCTATCCCCTGGTCATCTGCGCCGAGCGCACGGCGGTGGTCAAGGCCGTCTCCGAGGGAGAACGCGAGTTCGTCGCGCTGGCGGTGGTCACCGAGAAGGGCGGCTCACCCTGCGGCTCTTGCCGCCAGACATTGCGCGAGTTTGGCGAGGACATTGTGGTGCTGATCGCCGATACGAAAGGAAATTGCCGTGAGACGACGGTGATGGAACTGTTGCCGGACAGTTTCAGCGCCACAGACCTGACGTGATGCGCGAGATGTGAGTTACGCATCACCGCCCTCCGCTTCGGCCAACATCTCCGCCGCCACGTCATTGAGCGTCCACTTCTTGGCCCGTTCCTCGGCTGCGGCTTGAACTTCTGACGGCAGTGTGGTTTCCAATTCGGCCAACAGAGGCCGCAGATCCTGGTGCACCGACCACTCTGTCATTGGATGGCGCTTCACAAAGATCGCCAGTTCATAGGCTCGAATGGGCCGACCCTGTCTCTTCAAAAGCGCGGCCAGTGCATAGAGTGTGTTGAAGGGTAGTCGAGGCAGATGCCTGACGACGGCTGTCCGCAAAGCCTCCAAAAGATATCGAGTCGCCGATTCATCTTCCCCCAGCGCTACACACATCTCCCCTGCATTGTTGATCGCCATGGCTGCCCGACCTGGGTCTCCCAGCTCCTCGAAAATCGCCTTGCTCTCGAGGAACCGCTGCTTTGCCTCGGCATAGTCCCCCGCCCAGTAAGCCACCGCGCCCAGGTTGTTGAAATTGTGAGCCATAGCCAGCAGGTCTACGCCATCCTCGATGAGGTGCTCAAAATTGTCAAATAGCAGCAGCATCTCGCACTCGCGCAGAGCGTCGAGCAATTGCTCTTTGGGATCCATTTCGCTGTGCAGGGGCAGTTGAAGCGCGCTGGCAATGGTCGGAACCAGGAATTCGGTGGATTGGAGGGGAGCCAGGGGCACAAAACAGACCCCATGGAGAAAAGCAGCACGGTTCTCATGCGCGGCCTGGATAGCCAGGCGCGTCTTGCCGATGCCGCCGGCTCCGGTCAGAGTCAGGAGCCGGCAATCCGGATCCACCAACCGTCCGCCGGTGTCGCGCAGTTCGCTCGCCCGCCCGACGAAAGGCGTGGCCTGGGGCGGCAAGTTATGCGCCCCGATGGATGGGACAGATCGGATCCGTCGGTAGAGGCGCGTGGTTGTGTCTGTCGGCTCCACGCCCAGTTCGTCGGCCAGGATGCGATGACAGATCTCATATTGCTGCAGGGCCGCGCTGCGCTGTCCACTGCGAACCAGCAACCGCATCAACTGCTGGTGGGCTTCCTCTCGCCAAGGCTCCAATTCCACCTGTCGTCGGGCGTAGTGGCGCGCCCGCTCATAATTTCGTCTTCGCTCATAGTGCCTTGCCAGATGGTATTGCGCATCCAACACCTGGCGGTGAAACCGCTCCCGCCGGAGCGTGCCCCACTCGCCAAAGGGACCGCTGTCGTCCACAAAGAACCCCGCCAGGAACTCCCCCTGGTAGAGCGCGTCGGCCTGCTCCAGATGCTGGATGCATGATTTGCACGCTTCCAGCTTGGAGTGGGCGTGCGTCTCGCTGGCTGCGATGTGCACGACGAACTGGGCCACGTCCAGCCACTGATCGCTTTCGAGATTGAACTGAACCGCCCGGCGGGTAACGTGCAGGAAGGGAGGGGTGACGTCGTCATCGCGGATGGTGCGGCGGAGGTTGAAAAGAGCCTGGGACAGATTGCGGCGGGCAGTCCGCTCCGGTTGATCGGGCCAGAGAAGTCCGATCAACTCGTCTCGGCTGTGGGGACGGTCCGCTTCGACCGCCAGGTAAGCCAGCAGCGCCCGTACCTTGTTCGATTCGAACTCGGTGACGGGTTCTTCATCCAGGGTGACGTAAAAAGGACCCAGTAAATGGATGGAGAGACGTGACATCGTTCGTAGATTGCCTTCTTTTCGAGCTATTATACCCCCACGGCTTTCTCATAAAACCTCGGCTGGTAAAGTAGCCGCAAATGTGTATACTGAGCGGGACAATCAATGCCAGTTGGAGGTGACATTTGTCCCGCAAATCACTGTCACAACAAGCGCATGATCCAAAG
>DAOTUB010000171.1:0-25683 GCA_034437455.1 Anaerolineae bacterium
CTGCGCCCACGCTGTAGACGGCTACACCCTCCGCACCGGGCCCTACAAGGGAGAGACGGTCATCGTGGACGGCCCCGAGTACGAGACCATCGCCGGATGCGGCTCCAACTGCGGCATCTTTGACCCGGAGGCCCTCCTGGAGATCAACTTTTACTGCGATACCTACGGCATAGATACCATCTCCTTCGGCACCAGCACGGGCTTTGTGATGGAATGTTACAAAGCCGGCATCCTGGATCCGGAAAAGATCGGCGGGCTGGAGCTCAAGTTTGGCAACGCCGAGGCGGCCATCGAACTGCTCCATCAGATGGGACGCGGCGAGGGGTTCGGCCAGATCGTCGGGCAGGGCATCCGCCGGATGAAGGAGCACTTTATCAAGGAATACGGAGCCGATCCCCAGTTCGTGCAGGACATCGGCATGGAGGCCAAGGGGCTGGAATACTCCGAGTACGTCACCAAAGAATCACTGGCCCAGCAGGGCGGCTACGGCCTGACGAACAAAGGTCCCCAGCACGACGAGGCCTGGCTCATCTTTTTGGACATGGTGAAAAATCTCATGCCGACCTTTGACGACAAGGCCGAGGCGCTCCATTATTTTCCCATGTTCCGCACCTGGTTCGGCCTGTGTGGTTTCTGCAAACTCCCCTGGAACGACATTGAACCGCCCGACAACGTCCAGACTGACGAACCGGCCAAGATACCTGAGCACGTCCAGAACTATGTCGAGCTTTTCTCCGGCGTCACCGGGCGGGAGATCACGAAAGAAGACCTCATCGCTATGTCCGAGTCGGTCTACAATTTCCAGCGAGTCTTTAACATCCGCCTGGGCCACGGCCTGCGAGATCACGACGACATCCCCTACCGCTCCGTGGGGCCGGTGACCGTCGAGGAGTACGAGTCACGGGCCGAGCGGTACGACAAGCAGTTGCAAGAGACCCTGGATCTGGATCCGGCCAGGATGACCACCGAGGAAAAAATGGCCGCGCTGCGCAAGCACCGCGAGGAGCAATACGAAAGACTGAAGGACGCCGTCTACGAACGACGCGGCTGGACGAACAACGGTGTGCCAAAGGTAGAGACGCTGAAGCAATTGGGAATCGACTTTCCCGACGTCGTCGCCGTCGTCGAGCAACATCTCTAATCGAAAAGCGCCTGACGTCTTGGGGATGTCAGGCGCTTTTTCTTGGGCCGACGACCACGGTTGTCAATAGCCCATAATGACCATTGAAAAGATGGATTGCTTGGTGTATGCTATGAATGTCGCGTGCTGATAGTATCCCAAAACACCTGCAGGCCCCAAGCAACCCTCACCCAACCCAGGCCAATCACTCTACATGATTAGAAAAGGAGATTGCGATGTTTAGGAAAAAAGCAAGTCACTCACTGGCTGCCAAATCCATCCTCGTGCTGGTCGCCGTGGCCGGGTTGTGGTTGCTGGGAACCTGGCTAGTATCCGCCCCTCCATCGAGTGCATCGTATGCACGGCTGGCGCCAGCGCCATTCCGCAGCCCCATCGGAGACGTTGAACTCAGCCTGGTCAAAACGGTGGACAATGACGCCCCGCAACCCGGAGACGTGATTGAATACACCCTCGCTTTTTCAACTACTAATGAGGGTTCACAGGCTTTCAACGTACACGTATATGACTTTCTGCCGGCGGGCGTGGTAGCGGTAAAGCCTCTGGCGCCAAACGGGATGATCGAGTTCCAAGTTCCCACCATCACAACGACGAACGTGCTCACAACCGTGCGCGTGCGCGTGCTGGAAGGGTACGAACAGCTATACAACCATGCCCTGCTAACAGCGGATTTCCTCACTTCCACTCACGCCTCGCTGCTGACGAGCATCGATCAGCCAGCTCTCCGATTGAGTCTGAGCAAACTAGGCCATACAGCGGTACTGACCAACTCCACTCTGGTCTATACCATACGCTGCGAAAACACCAGCGACATCACAGTGAACGACGTGACCGTCACAGACATTCTGCCCGGTGGCTTGACCTTGATAGGAACCTCTCCACCACCGGACGAAGAATCGTTGCCTGTGCTCTCGTGGTCGCTGGGGGATCTGGCGAAGAATGAGGATCGGGTGATCGTCATCACCACCACGTCGCCGTCCGAGGCTGGCGTGATCACCAACACTGTGCTGGCAGACACCCGGCAGCGGGTGATGACACACACACTGTTTGCAACCCAGGTCGTCACCGAAGGAGCGATCCTGGAAGTGAAAAAGAGTGGCTCTGCTCCAAAGGTCGATCTGGGCGACGAATTGGTGTACACGTTGCGGTACGAAAATATCGGGAACCAACTGGCGACAGGCGTTGTGCTGACCGATACCTTGCCCTCGGACATCACCGTGACAGGTGTGTACACGTCAACAGCGGTCAGCACATCTCAGCGGTTGGTGTGGGATCTGGGAACGCTAAGCCCGACCGTCCCAGGAAAGGTCGTGTTCACGACGACGGTAGAAGGAGTCGGAGACAGGTGGTTGCATAACAAAGCCGACATCACAGGACAACCTGGCAGCTTCTCCGGCTACGCTGAACTATACACACGAGTTCGGCTGGTCTTTATCTATATGCCGCTCATAATGAGAAACTACCCATAAGGCCAGGGCTGGTCGCCATCGGCCAGGCATGGTCGAAAAGGTACATCATATTACATCGAGAAAATAACAACCAAAATGAACCAACGATTAACCAAACTCTGCACTCGCATGGCCAAGGCGGGGATGGATGCAGCCCTGCTTCTCCATCCCCGCGACATACTCTACTACGCCGGCACCGTGCGCCCGGCGACCCTGCTCGTCACACCCCAGGACGCGATCCTCTCCGTCCGGCGCGGCCTGGAGTACGCCCGGCAGGAAGCTACCGTCGACCGCGTCGAACGGATGAGTGGGCTAACGGGCGTCGCCGAGGCCCTCGCCGAACTGGGGTTGACCGGCGGTGTGCTGGGTACCGAACTAGACGTGATCCCGGCGCAGATCTACCAGCGGTTGATGCAAGTTTTTCCCACCTGGAACCTGGCCGACGTCTCTCCGCTGGTGCTGGCTCAGCGCGCCATCAAAGACGAGGGCGAGATCGCCGCCACGCGACACGCCGCAGAGATAGCCGACGCCGGCCACCGGATCATCCCCCAGGTCGCCGCGCCGGGGATGAGCGAACTGGCGTTGGCCGCCGAGGTTGAGGCCGCGATGCGACGAGCCGGCCACGAAGGATACCAATCGCTGCGTCACCCGAATGCACGCGGAGGCGGCGTGCTGGTGATCAGCGGGGAGAATCAGACTGTGAGCGGCGGCTACGGGCTGGTGGTGACCGGCGCGGGCTTGAGTCCGGGCACGCCTTACGGTCCCTCTCGGCGGGTGCTGCAAGCGGGCGACATGGTGACCGTGGACACCGGCTCGACCGGCGCGAGCTACACCGGCGACGAATCGCGCGCCTACGTCCTGGGGCGGGCCACGGGACGGCAGCGGGCGCTATTCTCGGCGACTCTCGCGGCGCAGAACGCCGTATTTGAGGCGCTGCGCCCCGGCGCGACCGGAACTGAGCTCTACACAACAGCCCAGGCCGTGGTCGCCAGAGGAGCACCGCCCCACTTTGCGCCCGGCAGCCTGACGTTACCCGGCTTTATCGGCCACGGCGTCGGGCTGGAGCTCGACGAGCCGCCCGTCATCTGGCCCCGCAGGGGCGTCGGCCCCCACGGGACTGCGCCTCACAAAGAGCTGTATCTACAGGCCGGCATGGTGCTGGCCATCGAGGTCGAGGTCAGCGCGCCAGCCCAGGGAATGATGATCAAATTGGAGGATACCATCGTCGTGCGCCCAGATGGCTACGAACTGTTGACGGGCGCGCCGCGAGAATTGATAGAGATTGGGGAGTAAGGATAGGAGAGTAGAGAATGGCTCATCGAATCACCATTACGGCAGGCGCCGTGAAGATGGAGGCCGAGTTGAACGACAGTCCCACGGCGCAAAAGATCTGGGAAGCATTGCCCATCACCGGGCGAGCGAATATCTGGGGGGACGAGATCTATTTCAAGATCCCCGTGCAAGCGGAGCAAGCTCCCGACGCCCGCGCCGACGTCGAGGTGGGCGAACTGGGCTACTGGCCCGTGGGGAGCGCCTTTTGCATCTTTTTCGGCCCCACGCCGGCAAGCTCCAGCGAAAAGCCTCGCGCCGCCAGTCCGGTCAACGTCGTGGGGCGCGTGCTGGGTGACGCCACTGCATTTCGAAAGACCGGGGCCGGCGCGACGGTCACGCTAACCGTCGCCGCCGCAAAATGACACCTTCCATCGAGGCCATCTAACCTTGATCCTCCTCGGCAACCGGCGTCGTGAACGTGAAGGTCGTTCCCTCTCCAAGTTGACTCTGCACCTCGACCGCCCCACCCTGCAATTCCACCAAGTTCTTCATGATACACAATCCCAATCCCGTCCCAACCACCTCTCGCACCATCGGATGCTCGGAACGAAAGAACTTGGTAAACAATTGGGCCTGATCCGCCGGGGAGATGCCGATGCCCGTATCAGATACTGCACAGTGAACAAATCCATCTTGCAGCCAAGCTCGCACGTCGATACATCCACCTTCAGGAGTGTATTTGTACGCATTGCTCAGCAGATTGATCAATATCTGCGCCAATCGCACCGGGTCCGCGCAGATCGGCGGCAGATCATCGGGCACCTCCACCGTCAACTGCTGTGAGCGCGCCTCGATCTGCGATTGGGTAGCCTGCAACGCATTCTCCAACGCATCTGCCAGGGCCGTAGACTCCTTCTCCAATCGCAGCAGCCCGCTTTCAATCCGAGAGATGTCTTGCAAGTCCGAGACCTGAACCTGCATCCGCTCCGCGTTCCGGCGAATGGTGTTGATAAACTGCATCTGCTGCGGCGTCAACGAGCCGATCATGCCCTTCTCCAACATATCGGCATAGCCGAGAATAGACGTCATCGGCGTGCGCAGCTCGTGAGAGACGAGAGAGACAAACTCTGATTTGGCCAGGTTGGCCTGGCGGACCTGCTCGTAGAGGCGGGCGTTCTCGATGGCGACGGCGGCGCGATCCGCCAATCGTTCGGCGAACTGGGTATGTTCGGATCGGAAGGGCACATTCCCATTGCTCCGCAGATCCAAAAGTCCCACCACACGATCCTCGTAGCGAATGGGAACCAAAAACCGCAGACCTCCAACGACGAGCGGCTTCTGGCTTTGCATCGCCCTCTGTATCTCCTCCCGCTCCGGCCTGGTAAAAGCCCCCGCATCGCCAGCGGCAGCCACGGTGAGAATCGCCCCCTCATCGTCCAGGATACACAACACCCCCCCGCCCGCTCCCGTGGCCCGCAGCGCCCAGGAGAGCGTCAAATCCAGCACCCGTTCAATGTCCAGTGTGGCGTTCAGTTCCCGATCGATCTGTTGCAGGATGGTCAGTTCTTCTACCCGAGCAGCCAGCGCCTGATCGGTCATTGTGAACAGACGGGCGTTCTCAATCGCGACGGCGGCCTGAGTGGCAAAGGCTGTCAGTAAAGGCAGATCCGCCGGTGAGAAAGCGCCCACCCGAATATGGTTGTCCAGGTAGAGGGCGCCGATCACCCGCTCCCGGACGTGCAGAGGCACGCAGACAATAGAGCGCAAGTGGTAATCAATGACGCTCGACTGGGCAGAGAAACGTGGATCCAGTTGAGCATTCGTAGTCAGTACCGGCTTTTTCGTTTCCACGGCCTCCCGTACCACGGTGTGGCTAAGCTCCAGATCTGTGGTATCCACACTTTGTCGATCAAAGTGCTGGGCCGCCTGGATCTCCAGATTCCCCTCCTCATCGAGCAACATCAAGCAACCTCGCTCGGCTCCTGTGAGGTGGATGAGCGAATCCATCACCAGGCCCAACGTATCCGCCAGGTCGAGCGAGGAGTTCATCACCGCGATGATCTCGTACAGAGTCGCCAGTTCCCCTTCGTGCGCCAGCCCCTTGGCCAATCCCTCCACCAGCCGCTGCCACTTTTGGAACCGGGCGATCAATTCCTGAGAGGTGAGACCGGGCGGACGCATCAACGCCTGCTGCGCCGACTGGATATCCTTCAAAAGCGCCGCCGCCGCCTTTTGCTCTGCTCCAAATTCGATCTCACTGACCACAGTTCCCCCTATCCATCGGCCAATCTCCGCCACTTGCCTCTAATACTAGAAGGATACCACAAATGAGAAATACTACAAATACAAGACGACTCTCAATACAGCGATCAATCACCTTCAAGGATACCATAAAAGCATCTGGTAGAGGTTGCAATGAGGTTACGATTCAGTTAAGGCCACTCAGCCTTGCGTCGCCTGGATATTAGAGGTATACTTTGTTCTCTGCACGATTGAAGCGAATATTTTTTCGTCGAGCGACTGAGTGAAATCTGTCATGCTGGCGATGTGACAAAATTCACTGGAAAGAACGGCGTTTGCAGCGTACTATGTATTGCCGATGTTGGAGGTAAGATGGAAGCAAACGTGTTGCTAAAAGCGCAAAACCTATCGGTCCAGCGGCCCGACGCGGAGGTGTTGCGAGACGTAAACCTGACAGTTCAGCGCGCCGAAGTGCACGCGCTGCTGGGTCTCAACGGATCGGGCAAAACCAGCCTGGCGCTCACCCTGATGGGCCTCAGCGGATACGAGCCTGAACGAGGCCGCATCCTGTTCGACGGCCAGGACATCACCTCCCTCTCTGTGACCGAGCGAGCGCGGCTAGGGCTGACGCTGGCCTGGCAGGAACCGGCCCGCTTCGAGGGGCTGCCCGTGGCCGACTATTTGGCGCTGGGGATGAAAGAGCCGACGCGGGATCGGATCGAGGAAGCGTTGACGGCGGTGGCGCTTTCGCCCGCGGCCTACCTGGGCCGCGAGGTGAACAGCGCGCTCTCTGGAGGAGAACGAAAGCGGATCGAGCTGGCGGCGATCTATGCGATGCGGCCCCGGCTGGCCGTCCTCGACGAGCCGGACTCGGGGATCGACATACTCTGTCTCAAGGACATTATGACCTTGATTCGCCGCATGGCGGACGAGGGCGCCGCCGTCCTCCTGATCACCCACCGCGACGAGATGGCGGAAGTAGCCGACAGCGCCTCATTGATGTGTGGGGGCGCGATCATCAACACGGGTACGCCGGCCGAGGTGCGCGAGTATTTCACGCATCGTTGCCGGCCCCACGGCGATCTGCTGGGCAGCCAGCCCTGGAGCGAGGATGCCGGTGGCACCTACCAGCGCGTGGTCAGCGAGGGCGGCGTCCTGGAGGGGCCACCGCCATTGCGGGAGGTATGCGATGAGTAATCTCTCACAGCAGCCCGACCCGGCCTGGACCCGCGAATTCGAGGCCATGCTGAAGGCATACGAGCAGGCCGGCGGCAAGTCGGACATCTTGCGAGCGCCCAAGATCGCCAGCGCCGTCATCAATGCCAACCGGGTGTTGTCTGTCAATCAGATCGAGGGGATCACTATTGAGGCAGATGAGTTGGAGCACGGCATTCGCGCTCGCATCACCGTCGCGCCGGGCACGAAAGTGGATTATCCGGTGCACCTCTGCTTTGGGATGGTCGCCGAAGAGGGATTGCAAGAAATTACCTCCGAGTTTGAGATTGGGGAGGGAGCAGAAGTAGGCTTTCTGGCCCATTGCACGTTTCCCAACGCCGTCGAACTCCAGCACGTGATGAATGCTCAAGTCCACATCGGGCCGGGCGCCACGATGCGCTACAACGAAAGCCATTACCACGGCCCGCGCGGCGGCATCGAGGTGCTGCCCACCACCCACGCGCAGGTGGACGAGGGCGGTCGCCTGGAGACCGAGTTCAACCTGGTGCACGGCCGGGTGGGACGTTTACAGATCGAGTTCGAGGTGAACGTGGCCGCTAAGGGAGTGGCCGAATTGGTGGCCAAGACCTACGGCTCGGACGACGACGAGATCCGCGTGAACGAGGTCGTGCGGCTCAACGGCAAAGGGGCGCGCGGTTTGACCAAGACCCGCGCCGCCGTGCGCGATCGGGCCACGAGCGAGGTCTATACCACGGCGGAAGGGAACGCACCGGACGCGGTGGGACATATGGACTGCACCGAGATCGTGCGTGGAGAGGCGACGGCCCGCAACGTGCCAGTCGTCGTCGTACGCAACGACCGGGCGCGGGTGACCCACGAGGCGGCCATCGGCAGCGTCAGCAAGAAAGAGCTGGAGACGCTGATGGCTCGCGGCCTGGACGAGGACGAGGCTGTAGACATTATCATTCGGGGGATATTGAAATGAGAATTTGTAAACGGATGCAACGGTTCGCCGCTGCCCACAAGGAGGATTCTGTATATGCGTAGGTTGTTACCCATCACTTGTATCGTTGTTGCTCTGTTGATCCAGGTCGCTGCTTTCGTCCACGCCGACGAGGAGAAACCCGTAGTGCATGCCATTTTGTTCTATTCGCCGAACTGCCCTCACTGCCATCAAGTCATCCAAGAAGTTCTGCCGCCGCTTTGGGAGCAGTACGGGGAACAATTGCAGATCGCCGGGGCAGACACCTCTACGCCTGATGGAAGTGCGCTCTACCAAGCAGCCATCGAGCACTTTCAAATCCCGGACGAGCGACGCGGCGTGCCGACGTTGATCATCGGTGACGTGGTACTGGTCGGCAGCGGTGAAATCCCCGCCCAGTTACCCGGCCTGGTCGAGCAAGGAATGGCTGCCGGTGGCTCGGCTTGGCCCGCGATCCCTAATTTCGCTACACCCTCCCCCCCGACATCCGCGGCCACAGCCACGTCTGCGCCAACATCCGTGCCGGATGCAACGCCATCGCCTACCCACGCGCCGGATGTAACGCCATCGCCCACCCATACACCACTGCCCACCCCGACTCCGGGTCTGGCGCTCTCCACAGACACACCACCTAGCATCGGTGAGATCATCGCCCGCGACATGCCAGGGAATGCGATATCCATCGGGGTGCTATGTGGAATGGTGCTGAGCCTGGGATACGTGGTACGGGATGGAGTGCGCATCCGTCGCAAATGGAAGAGCCAACAAGGACAAGGGAACCCTGGACCTGAGCCAACAAACACGCCATCCTGGCAGAGTTGGGCCATGCTGGCCCTGTGCTTAATCGGCCTGGGCGTGGCCAGCTACCTGGCCTACGTAGAGACCACACTCTCAGAGGCCGTGTGCGGCCCAGTAGGCGATTGCAACAGCGTGCAACAGAGCGAGTATGCGCGGCTTTTCGGCCTGATCCCGATCGCAGTGCTCGGTGTGGTGGGCTATATCTGCATCCTCGCTGTGTGGGTCTGGGGACGGCTAGGGCGCGGACGACTGGCGGAACTGACACCGGTGGCATTGTTAGGGCTGACGCTCTTTGGTATCGGGTTTTCGATCTACCTGACCTTCCTGGAACCGTTCGTCGTCGGTGCAACCTGCTCCTGGTGTCTCGGTTCGGCGGTGAGTATGACGTTACTTCTGTTGCTGGCTGCCAGGCCAGGATGGGAAACGCTTGGGCGGGAGTGGTGGGGAGCTTCGTCGCCAGCCTGATCGTCTTCTGGCTTACGCAGACCGATATACATACCGACGATCATAATCAAGCGCTGGGGCTTTTGTTGATCTGATAAGGCTATTCCGGGCAACTATCCGACGTGTAATAGACCTTCCGCCACGCGATCTCGTATCCTGGACCCTCGCACCAGCCCACGTCACCGCGTCCGCATTCATCGGGTATCGGCCAAGAAAGCGCTCCCGACGATACGAAATAGGTCATCACGTGGGGAAATCTTGATACCTCGTGATACGGTCCTGGCAACTCGTATTCGAGATCCACTTGGCTGAAAAAGTAGCGGTATTCATCACTCGGCCCTCCGCCAAAGGCCCACCCAATCTGTCCCTTTGTCTTGGACGAGTTGCATTCGTTCAGGCTGGGTACGGACATCGAGAGGCGTTCGACGGGCGTGGGAGTGAGACCATCGGGTGTGAGAGTAGGTGTGAGAGTGCCCGTGGGCATGACCGTCGGACGCGGCGTCGCCGTCGGGCCTACGCGGTACGTAACTTGCAGATCCCCACCGATGGGATTTCCCGCGCCGTCCTGCAACTGCCACGCGCTGGAGTATGTATCATAGTCCGCCGGCGCCCGCAGAGTGATTTGGATCTCTGCGGTCTCGCCCGGCGCCAGGGATTCGATCTCTGGTTCCACCACCACCTCTAATTCATCCCCCGACACCAAGACGAGCTGAATGCTCTCCGGCCAGGCGCATGTGCCTGCATTCTCAACCTCCCAGCGCTTGACAAACCGCTGGCCCGGCCTAAGCACGGCAGGCCAGACGGGCCTATCACTGACGACCTCGACATCAAAGAGACATGCCGCTATTGCAGTGGCCGTCAGGTCTGGCGTGGGAGTAGGCGTGGGAGTTTGAGTAGGGGTGAGCGTAGGAACTGGAGTCTGGGTGGGCGCTCCCACCGTGGCCTGGAGCGCCGCGACAGTCTCTGCCATCTCCGTGGCAGCGATATTCAGGGTTGGCGTGCCTCCAGCCGTTGGCAGAAACCCCAGGCTGCCCAGGAAACTCCCCAGCCGGTCTCTGGAAGCCAAGAGGCCTGCCGTGCCCAGCAGGAGAAGGAACACGATACCCAACAGCGCCAACACTCCCCACCTCCGCCACCTCCGCTGTCGAGAAACTGGGGCCGGGATCGGAGTGGGAGTGGATGACGGTACTGGAGTCTGCTCTTGTGTAAGAGACCTTGAGATGTTTCGAGTCAACGATGACTCGACTTCTGCCTCGCTCACCGGCGGAAGCATGATCGTCTCCCCAGCCGCCACTCGCTGCAAGTCGGTCACAAACCCTGTGACCTCTTGGTATCGTTGAGCGGGATCCTTTGCCAATGCCCGCACCAGCACTTGTTCGACCATCTCCGGTAAATCCGGTCGGAGAGCGCGCGGCGACGGCGGCGGCTCGCTGATGTGCTTGAGAATGATGCCCATCGAGGTCTCGGCGTCGAAGGGCAGATCCCCCGTGATCATTTGATAAAAGACAATCGCCAACGAGTAAATGTCTGACCGCTCGTCGCCGGGTCGGCCCATCGCCTGTTCAGGAGAAATGTATGACGGCGTTCCTATGATCGCCCCACTGGCCGTCAGGCCGCTCAGGTTGATCATCCTGGCGATGCCAAAGTCGGTGAGTACAACCTGGCCTTCGTCCGTAAACATGACGTTGCCCGGCTTGATGTCCCGGTGGATCATCCCTCGCTGGTGAGCATAGTCCAGCGCCTTTCCGAGCGCGACCGCAACGCGGACAGCTTCGTCCAGGGGCATTTTTTCCTCGCGCTCGGTCAAGTCCTTCAGTTGCATCTTCAACGTGGGGCCGCCAATGAACTCCATCACCATGTAGTAGACGTCCCACTCCCCGTCATAGTCAAAATCATAGACCTGGACGATGTTGGGGTGACGAAGCATGGCGATAGCCTTCGCCTCTCGCTGGAAGCGAGCCAAAAAGTTCTCCTCGTCAGCCAGGAATGCATGGAGCACCTTGATGGCCACGTACCGATCCAGGCGAGGCTGATACGCCCTGTAAACCTCCGCCATGCCCCCGCGGCCCAGGTGCTCGATGACTTGGTATCTATCCAACGTTTCGCCGATCAACGTAGAACTCCTTGAGGCAGGATTGTACTCTCATCGGGCCAGTTTGTCAATCTCTCCCGGCAGACATTCTTAATCATATACCACTTTCGATCTCGCTTGGGTTACAAGTTTGTTACAGTTCCCGCTGACAAAGAAACTGACCTGGAGAACGCCGCCAGGTCAGTTCAAACCCCCGTCGTCAGAACGAAATCTATCCCATACCAATTGCGGGATCAAATGTCGCGAATAAGCGAGTGCCCGCTGATTGAGTAGGCCGAAAGCCGTATCGAAATCAAGGGCACGAGCGGCCCAAAACGCTTGGTTTCGATACGCTGCTCGCTACCGCTCACTGCTACTCAACCGGCGCTCAACCGGCGCTTTCACAATGCTTCGATACGCAATTGGTATCAACCACGGAAAAACCGATGGATCACTCGCGCCTTGTATATTAGGGTTGAACATTAACAACCTCGAATAGCATTGCCAATTAGCAACAGGGATGATATGCTATCTCCTGGGAGGGCAAAGGTGTGAGCTTGCAAAACTCCGCTGAGGAGCCTTCGGCTGCCTCTTTGAGTAGATTGCTCGCCTTCCCCGCTCAGGAGACCCTATTAGGAACATTGGGGAGTGCCCACGAGGCACTGCCCCTGATCAAGGACAAGCCTGGGTTTGCATACCGTCCCTGGCCCTGGGCGCCCAACCGCACTGCTGCCCGACCACTTGTACAAGGTACGTCTAGTGCAAAGATAAGGAGGTCAAAATGCGCATCATTGGTATCGACTTGGCGGTGAGGGCTAAACATCGGGCCATCATCGCCAACGAACAGAGTCGGTTCATCGGCCCTCTCATCCGGTTCAGGACTCGGTTGGCTGACCTGGAGCGGTTGTATGACCGAGGCCGAGAGGAAATGGAACCGGACGAGAGTCTGGTGGTAGTGATGGAAGCTACCAACATCGTTTGGCATCCGGTCGCCGTCTACTTCCTGCGTCGAGGAGCGACGGTCTACGTAGTCAACCCCCGTATGTCCGCCGACCTGGCCCGCTTCTACAACCGCTATGCCACCAGTGACCGTCTGGCGGCCAAAGTCTTGGCCCGTCTGCCGCTGATCATCCCGGATAAGTTGTATCCTCTGGTCCTGTCGGGTGCAGACTATCTGGCCCTTCAGCGTGGCTGCAAGGAATTGGGCCGCCTGACCGAGCAGGCCAGCGCGATCAAGAACCGTCTACAGGCCATCGACCACCTGGGCTGGCCGGACCTGAAACAGCGGGTCTTTGCGAGCCCGCTCGGCCCACCGGCGCGTTGGTTTCGCGATCACTTCTACGACCCCCAGCAAGTGGTCGAAGCGGGCACCGGGGGATTGCGCCGGGCTTGGCGGGCAGCTGAGGAGGTCTACAACGACGACGAGGACTGGATCCAGCCTCTGGTTGCCCTGGCCGAGGAGGTGCAATCGCTCTACGGCGACCAGGAAACCTATCTGAGCTATGCCCCCCTCGCCGCCGAGGTCAGCCGTGACCAACGCCATCTGGCTGAATTGGAAGCCGACGCTCACTTCGTGCGGCTCAACGTCACCCGGCCTCTCTACCGCAAACTCCATCCCAGCCGCAACGTCGAGACGCTCAGGGGGGTCGGACAGGACGGAGCAGCGGTCTACGTTGCTTTCGTCGGCCTCCCGGAGCGCTTCCCCAACAGCCGCCGTTATCGCGGCTGGCACGGAATGATACCGCGTAGCGCCCAGAGTGGCGAGAGCGAAAGCAAAGGGTTGCGCATCACTCGGGCTGGGCCTAACCCGGTCAAAAAGTACAGCTACCTCAATGCCGATGTCGCACGCCAGTGGGACCCGCAGATTGCAGCCCTCTATCACGATCAGATGGTCAACAAAGGCAAGCACCATACCCAGGCGGTGTGCGCCTGTGCCACCCATCTGCTCGACCGCGTGCGGGTCATCTTGCTCGAAGACCGCCCCTATGAGCTACAGGACGTGGACGGTAGACCGATCACACCCAAAGAGGCCCGCACGATCGTCGTGGAACAGTACACCGTACCGGAGAAAGTGCGCCAACGCAACAACAAGCGTGCTCGTCGAGAACGGGCCGAACGACGGGCGGAGCAGAAAGATAGAAGGAGAAGCCGCTCCAGATAGGTGAGAGGCTGGCCATTGGCCACCTCAGCCTGAAGACAACTTCCCCTTGCTCCGAATTGTAGCATATCACGGAGCGCCGTCAAGCCCCACTAAGATGGGGATGGGGATCGGGCGGCCTATGTACAAAGCGCGGCAGGTAATTGCTATTCGAGATTTTAAGGTTCAATCACTTGACAAGACTTAGAACATCTACTAAGAAACTTCCATGTTACCGTCATTCCGAGCGACCGGAGGGAGTCGAGGAATCTCACATTGCGGAATTGGAGACCCTTCGACTCCGCTCCGCTCAGGGTGACGGCAATTCTATAGTTTCTTGCTCACTGAACGACGCCGTGGCGTTGTGGTTTACTCGAAATGACGATTATTCCAAAGTCTCGTTGTAGCACCAGTGCTCATCGTGTATTTCCCTCATCCGAGGTTCTCCCCTACCGATTATCACGCTCCCAACGAAAGATGGCGTCTTGCATCAATTCGAGTCTGCCCAAATCCGGGCTGCGGCGCCGCTCGTACTCGATCAACCTCTCGACCAGATCTTTATCGCCCCCTGCCTTGCGCAGGATGTATCGGTAAAGCCGCCTCTCTCGACTGTAGCGCGTATTGGGAAATACCTGGGTCGCGTAATAAGCCGCCCCGATAGCCAACAGCCCGACGAGGATCAGGTATTTTCCCCAGGCCAGATTGTACGCCAGATAAGACGAAAGAACGAGGATCGTCAGAACAGCCAGCAGAGGTCTCGCCCAGGCCGTGAACCTCGACGGGCTGGGCTCTGGTTCATCACCATAGTCGTCGTAGAAAAAGCCATAAGCGGCGCCTTCCGACCAGCCGGTCTCTGCATCCGAGCCACACTCGGAGCAGGCAGGGGCATCCGCCGGTACGTCCGCCCCACAATGGGGACAGGTGAAGCAATCGGGCATTCCTCGAAGCTTTGGCGCTCGCTACCTCCACGTCTGACGCAGGACGCGCACCCAGTTCTCGTGAGCGATCTTGCGCAAGGCCGCGTCGTCGTAGCCCCGCTCACGCAAGGCCGCCACGAGTTTGGGCATCCCAGACACGTCGCCCAGTTCGTCCGGTATCGTCGCGCCGTCAAAATCGGAGCCAAAGGCGACGTGGTCAATGCCGATGCGCTGAGCGATATAGTCGATGTGACGCGCGATCTCTGGGAGCGGGGTATCGGTATCGTGCTTTCCGTCCTCGCGCAAAAAACCGACGTAAAAGTTGACGCCGACGATGCCATCCGACTCTCCGATAGCATCCAGTTGTTTATCCGTCAAGTTGCGCGGCGAGGGGCAGATGGCGTGCACACAACTGTGCGTCGCCACCAACGGCGCATCCGACAGGCGCGCCACGTCCCAAAATCCCTGCTCGTTCAGGTGAGAAAGATCCACCATGATGCCCAGGCGATTACAGGCGCGGACCAGCTTATTCCCGGCCTCAGTGAGGCCCGGGCCGACGTCGGGAGAATGGGGGAACTTGAACGGGACGCCGGAGCCGAACGCATTGGGACGGCTCCAGACAATGCCCAGCGAGCGCAGTCCGGCCTTGTGAAAAACATAGAGCGCGTCCAGGCCCGGGTCAATCGGCTCGGCGCCCTCGAAATGGAGCACGGCGGCGAGAACATCCTGGCACAGACAACCGGATAGTTCATCCACGGTGCGCACGACCTGAAGTTGCCCGTCCGATTCCTCCTCGAGGCGAAACAGACTCGCCGTCACAGCGAGCGCGGTCCGCTGAACGTAGGCCGGATCGGAGGATAGCGACCTGTGCACCTCACTATCGCCCGCAGTAGTATCTGGGGCGGAGTCGGGCGGTTCCTCCATCGCCGACTCGGGAGGCACAAAGACGGCAAAAAAACCGCCCCCAAACCCACCTTCGCGCGCGCGGGGAAGGTCGACGTGGCCCTGCTCGCTTCGGGTGAAAAAGGAACGTCCACCTCCTCGCGCCGGGAGATAGAGGTTCAGCAACGTGTCATTGTGTCCATCAAAGATAGGCAATGTCTTTGTCATCGTCATTCATCCTCTTCCTGCTCTTGTCCTCTCGCCCAGGCAAACTTGCGCCGCAGGGCCTTGGGGTAATAGTTTTCCAAAACGTCATAATCCACCTGGCCCCCCCACTCACAAAGGACCCGGGGGTCAATGTAGGATTTGAGACTGGTTCCGAGATTCCAGGTGCGCTTCTTGACCGCGACGGCTTCCTTCGTCTCGGCCTTGTCCAGCGCGATCTCGGCCCGCCGGAGCCTGTTCTCGGCGGTCTCGATCTTTTTCTTCGCTCGCTCGATCTTTTTGGCGTAACAGGTCTGTACTCGGTCGCGCTGGGTCTCAGTCTCGGCCTCCTCTTCTTTCTCCTGAGCTTCACGCTCCAACGCGAGCGGCACATCGTTGGCCTCGTTCAAACGGCAACGATACTTTTCCACCCGCTCCTTTCGTTTCTCCAGGCGCTCGCTCGCCCGCTGGCGGCGTTCCTGCCACCGGGCTGGCGCTGTCTTGGAATGATTGCAGAGGATCGCCGCTTCAAGATTGGCCAAAGAGACCGCCTCCCACTTTTTGTGATCTGGATCGCTCGCCTCTACTTCTGAAGCCAACAATCTATCGCGAACGGCCGCCGTGGCGTGGCGGGTACGAAAGACCTTGGCCGTCAATCCCGGGAGGATCTCGGAAAGGTAGGCGTTGACGTCGCTGCTGCTAATCTCAAAGATCTGCGACTTTTCGTTCGAGGGGTTGGACGATCGAGCCTTTTGAAGCAGCTCTGCCAGGTTTTGCCGCACTACTGGGGGGAGCTTGATTCTTTTATGCCACAACACCGAGTCCTTACCCAAAAACTCGAACTCGGCTGTGCCATCCGGGTGGAGGGTGACGTGCTCGGGACGGAGCGTCGTCGCGCCTATGGTATCCGCTTCGTCGGCGTCTTTTTCGTCTCCCACGCGCAAGCAGAGCACATCTATCAAATAACACGCGGTCGCCACCATCTGCCGCTTCTCATCCGAGTCCCTCAGCCCTCGCTCGATGTGAGCACGAACATGATCCAGATTCTCGTCCAATTCCACCGCCTGGTCGAATTTGGCCTCCTCTCGTTCCTGCTTGACGGGCGCGGTGTCGCTGAGCCAGACGTACTTGAGTTTTTCAGAAAGCTTATCCCTCCAACGCGCCACCCACAGCGAATCGGGTTGCCACACGATCTCATCCCAGTCGCCGGGGGGGCGGGACGCATCGGGGCTCAGGTTCAACGTGATGTCATTTTGTTGCGGGCCTTCCTTCCACCTGCCACGCAACGGATGCTTGCCGCGTCCCATAAAAATACTGCTCGGTTCGGCAGCATAATTCGCAATCTCGACGCGCTCGCCGTTCACGATGGCATACCCATACTGTTCCTTGAGCGCCTCGCGTTCCTCTTTTCGTTCAGCCGCCAGCGCCTTGCGTTCCTCCTTGGTCAAGCGTTTTTTGGCGGCGCATTCGGCCCGCACGATCCTCAAGGCCGGGCTAAAATCGACCTCTTCAACCGTCAGCGGTGGATCAACGCCCAGTTCGGCGCTGAAATCCTGCATAAAATTGGAGACGAACGTTGGATCCTCCACGTAAGGAGTGCCCTGTTTCTTGGCCCAGGCCACAGCCATCTCGATCTGTTTACGAGTCAACGCTCTGCGCTCACCGCGAATCATCAGTTCGAGATGATCGGGCACTGGAATCTGAATCACGTGAACACCGTTGTGAATAAGCTGTTTGAACATACCCCTTCCCGACTAGTCTATGCGTTTACCAAAGTAAGAGGATAACGCAAATGTCGAAAGTTGTCAAATGTTCAGCACAACGTCGTCCAAAGTCAAGCGGATACGTCAAAAAGGAGCAACGGAGAAACTTGCACAGTGGGCAAAGGCGAGGTACAATTCAGCACCAGAGAAGCAATTGGTATCTCGCGCCTATTCCTGACAACAAAGACTTGTAAAAACAGTATGAGCCACCTTTGGACTCCCTGGCGGATGGCATATTTACAAGGCGACGAATGCTCGCCAGACGGTTGCCTCTTTTGCATCAAACCTCGTGAGCAGGACGTGGAAGCCCACATCGTTCATCGAGGTCAGTTCTGTTACGTGACTCTCAACCGTTTCCCCTACAACAACGGGCACCTGATGCTCGTCCCTTACGCCCACGTGGCGACGCTGGAGGTTCTGGACGCGGAGAGCCTGGCCGAACTCGTGGCGTTGGTCCAACTCAGCCTGCGGGTGCTGCGGGAGGCCTACAAACCAGAGGGCTTTAACATCGGCGCGAACATCGGAAAGGCAGCCGGGGCGGGAATCGCAGATCACGTCCACCTTCACGTCGTCCCGCGTTGGGGCGGCGACGCCAACTATATGACCGCCGTGGGAAAAACGCGCGTTATCCCCGAATGGATGGATCAGACGTATGAGCGCTTGCAACCGCTATTCGAGCGGATAAGCAAAAAAGATAAATGTTAAATCAATACAGGAGGAAATAAACATAATGTCCAATCATCAAAACGGAAACGACGTCGTCATCGTATCCGCCGTCCGCACACCCGTCGGCAGATTTCAAGGCACGCTAATGGGTCTCTCTGCATCCGACCTGGGAGCTGTGGCCGTCCGCGCCGCCGTGGAACGGGCTGGAGTGGAGCCTGTCTCGGTTGACGAGGTGCTGATGGGTAACGTCGTTTTGGCCGGGCAGGGCCAGGCCCCTGCCCGTCAAGCAGCCATCAAGGCCGGGCTTCCCCCCACCGTCGGCGGCAGCACCATCAACAAGATCTGCGGATCGGGCCTCAAGACCGTGATGCTGGCAGCGGCGATGATCCAGGTCGGCGATGGCGATATTTTTGTCGCCGGCGGGATGGAGAGTATGAACAACGGCCCCTACCTGCTCCACAAAGCTCGCTTCGGCTACCGGCTGGGCGATGACAAGCTGGTGGACGCGATGGTCCACGACGGGCTGTGGTGTGTCTTTGAGGATCACCACATGGGCAACTCCGCCGAGTGGATCGCCCGCGAGTACGGCCTGACAAGGGAGGAACTCGACGAGTACGCCTACAAAAGCCAGATGAAGGCCATCGCCGCCATCGACGAGGGCCGCTTCGTGGATGAAATCGTCCCTGTGGAGGTCCCCCAACGCAGGGGAGAGCCCCTCATCTTTGATACCGACGAGGTTCCCCGACGCGACACCAGCCTGGAAGCCCTGGCCCGCCTGCGGCCCGCCTTCCAGCCTGACGGCATGGTCACCGCCGGGAACTCTCCCGGAATCACCGACGGGGGCGCCGCCACAGTGGTGATGAGCCGGGCCAAGGCGGACGAGCTGGGCATCAAGCCGATCGCCCGCATCGTGGCCTACGACCAGGCGGCGGTCGAGCCGCTCAAGATATTCACCGCCCCCATTTTTGCCGTGCGCAAAGTGCTGGCCAAGACCGGCTTCACCGTGGACGACTATGACCTGTTCGAGGTCAACGAGGCCTTTGCCGCCCAGACCCTGGCCGACGGGCGGGAACTGGGATTGCCGTGGGAAAAAGTCAACGTCAACGGCGGGGCCATCGCCCTGGGCCATCCCATTGGCTGCTCCGGCGCGCGCGTGCTGGTCACACTGATCTATGCCCTGCGAAATCGAGGTCTCAAGCACGGCTTGGCCACGCTCTGCCTGGGCGGCGGCGAAGCGGTGGCGATGGCGATAGAGATGGAATGAGTAAACGAGTAAATGAGTAAGGAGGATCACATGGACATCAAACATATTGCCGTCATCGGCGCGGGGACCATGGGCAACGGCATCGCCCAGGTCTGCGCCACGACCGGCTACCAGGTCACCCTGATCGACATCGTGCCGGAGCAACTGGAAAAAGCAATGGCCTCGATCAAAAAGTCGGTGGAAAAACTTCACAGCAAGGGCCGCCTGACCGACGAGCAGCGCGAGGCCGGGCTGACAAACGTCGTTGCCGCTGGAGAGGTCGCCGCCGCTGCGGACGCCGATCTCGTCATCGAGGCCGTGCTCGAGAATCTCGAGATCAAGAAAAAGGTCTTTATCGAGCTAAACGACTGTACCCGCCCCGACGTGATCCTGGCCAGCAACACCTCCTCCATCTCCATCACCGAGCTGGCCGCCGTCACCGACCGACCCGATCAGGTCATCGGCATGCACTTTATGAACCCGGTGCCGCTGATGAAACTGGTCGAGATCATCCGCGGGCTGGAGACCTCTGATGAAACCACGTCCGTCGTGGCCGCCCTGACGGAGGAACTGGGCAAGACCCCAGTCGAGGCGCAAGATTACCCTGGCTTTATCTCCAACCGCATCCTCTGCCCCATGATCAACGAGGCCGTCTACGCGCTGATGGAGGGAGTCGGCACCGTGGAGGCGATTGACACGGTGATGAAGCTGGGCATGAATCACCCGATGGGGCCGCTGACGTTGTGCGACCTGATCGGGCTGGACATCGTGCTCAACGTCATGGTCGTGCTTCAAGAAGGGCTGGGAGATGACAAGTACCGCCCTTGCCCGCTCCTGAAGCGCATGGTGGCCGCCGGTCACCTGGGCCGAAAGACGGGCAAAGGGTTCTATACCTACGATTAGGGGTATCGCCCACACACAATGATAACCGTTCACCCCTCCCTGCGAGGCAAGGGAGGGGTGAACGCTCACGTCAAGTTTATAACCAGCACCGCTCGCACTGTTTTCATCTCACCCTTTGGACAGGATGATGAAAGCAGCGACCAGCACCCCGGCGGCCAGCGCGAGGATGCTGTACCTTCTCTGCTCCCTTTCGACCGCAGGAAGAAGGTGCGAAGCCCCCACATAGACCAACGCGCCGGCAGAGATGGCCAGCAGTGCGCCCAGCGTGGGCCGCTCGATCGTGTTGATGAAAGGATACGATACCAACGCGCCCAACGGAGTAGATAGAGCTGCCGCCAGAAAGGCGTACAGGGTCGACCTTTTTCGGCCGAAGCCTCCCCGCTCCAGAAGCACAAACGTGACGATGCCCTCGGGGAATTCGTGGAGCACCATCCCGGTAGCGGCCAGCACGCCCGTGAGGACGCTGACGTTGAAGGTCACCGAATAGATCACCCCGTCGATGAAGGAATGAAAGCCGATTCCCAACATGGGGATGATGCCCACAGCATAGTCCTCGCAATCATACTCGTGGCAAACGTATAATTGCACGAGGCGGTTCGACAGATAAATACCCAGGAACCCCACCAATAAGAACACGGGAGCTGCATCGTTCATCTCAAAGGACTTGGGGATGATGTGAATGAACGAGACCGAGATCAGCACGCCCGCCGCGAAACTCATAAAGTAGGCTGAATGCTCTCTGCCCCATTGCTCGTACTTGCTGATGACGTATATGCCGATCGTCGTGACTGCACAGGCCAGGAGGCTGGCCGCTATCACTGCTGCAAACCCATTGGCAAACATTGACATCCCCCTTATCCGAATACCTCTCGCCCCCCGACAATCCATCACGCCGGCTTGAGATCCAACACGGGCGTGCCGTTGATGGCATCCAGGCCCCGCACGCGCAGCACATTCCCCTCGATGGCCAACAGGTCCACCACGGTGACGCCGATGGGGTTGGGGCGGCGCGGGCTGCGCAGGGCAAAGACCCCGCGTCGCGGGCGGCTCCGGTCGCCCCGGGGGTGCTGGAGCAGGTCAAAGCCCTGCGAGCGATGGAAGCAAAAGACGACCATCATCCGCCGGCCCGGCTCCAATCCCTTCAATCCCTCCGTCAGAGATGGATCGATGACGATCCGGGACTCGACGGCCCGTATCTCGGACGGCGCTGCCGGCTCGTCGAAATCGTTCTCCACATGGCCAATCGCTCGGTAGACAATCGCACGCCCTTCGGCGACGGCTCTTTCCAGTTGTGTATCATCCATCACGCTACTCTCACCTTTGACATCGAGGAAAGCGAGACGTCCGCCGACACCGGCGCGCGCACCAGCTCGCCGTCTTCGCCCTCGCGCACCCGGTACAGATCCTCGATGCTCTCGATGCGGTCAATGAAAAGCACGCCTTCCAGGTGGTCTATCTCGTGGTGCACCACCACCGCGTCAAAGCCCTCAAAGACCCGGTCGAAGGGATGGCCCGCCTCGTCCAGGCCGGTGACCCGCAGACGGTGCGGGCGCACAGTCTCACCGTAGAGGCCGGGGAAGCTGAGGCAGCCGTCAAAATCCCTCTTCTCGTCTCCGGCCTCCACGATCTGCGGATCGATCAGGGCGATGGGTGGATCGGGTTCCCGAGCGTTCCCCTCCTCATCCTGCCCGCCGCCCAGTCGAACCACCACCACCCGGCTGTGAACGTTGATCTGGGGAGCGGCCAGCCCAATTCCGCCCGAGTCGTCGTTCAGCGTGTCCTTCAAATCCTGCACCAGCTTCTTGACCCGCCGGGTGACGCGCCCAACCGGACGGCTCTTTTTGCGCAGGGCCGCCTCGTTTTCGAGATACAGCACGATCTCTCTAACAGCCATAGCTTCTCCTTCCTCTCACCAATCGGAAACTTTGATCGCGGCGTTGGGCTGTTCCAACTTGCCCTGCCTGGCCCGGATAAGGACGTCCGGCAGCTCCTCGAAGGGGAACAGGCCGACTCCCATCTCCACATCCAGCCGGTCGACGATCTCAAAGAACTCTTCCGCGTCGGAGCGGCTCAGGTTGTACAGCGTCCGGATGTCGCGCCCCCACAGGTTCTCGCTGTAACTTTCGATCCGGATGGTAGAGGCGCTCACGGGAGCCATCACCAGCGCCCCACCCTTCCTCAACTGGGCCAGGATCGGCTCGACCAGGTTCCCTGCCGGTGGGAAGAGGATCGCCGCGTCCAGCTCGCAGGGCAGCTCCTCCTCGGCGGCGTTGGCGGCCCACCGGGCGCCCTCCCGTCTGGCGGCCTCGATGTTCTTCCGGGAACGGGTGCTCACATAGACCTCGATGCCCAGGTACCGGGCGACCTTGAGCACATAGTAGGCCGTGGGGCCAAAGCCATAGAGGCCCAGCTTGTCCCCCTCCCGCGCCCCGGTTAGCTTGAACGCCGCGTATCCCGCGATGCCTGGGCACATCAGCGGGGCGATCTCCACAGGCGACATGCGAACACCGTCGAGGGGCAGGGCGTACGCCGCCGGCGCCGTCACGTACTCGGCAAAGCCACCGTCCACGTCCCATCCCGTACACTTGACCTCTGGGCAATAGTTCTCCCGCCCCGACAGGCAGTACTTGCACTGCCCGCAGGCGCTGTGCAGCCAATACACCCCCGCCCGATCCCCGACGCGGAAGCGTTCCACATTCTTCCCCACCTCGTCCACCACGCCCACGATCTCGTGCCCCAGGATGACGGGCGATTTCCTCAATGGCAGGTCGCCCTCGGCGATGTGGATGTCCGTCCGGCACATCCCGCAGACGAGGATCCTCAGCCGGATCTCGTCATCGTTGGGATGGGGCGTGGGGACCTCCACCAGCTTCAACGGCCGTTCCTCTATGCTCGCCTGCTTCTCGAGTACCCATGCTTTCATCGTTCCCCGCTCCTATATCACTCGCGCGCCCGCGTATCGCTCCCGCAGCGCTTCGTTCAAGCCTCCCCGGATCCACTTCATCGCCGGGGGCAAATCGTCCAGGATGTCCTGGGCGGTCATGCCGTCCTCTCCCCTCTCCTCGGCAGCCAGGTCTCCGGCCAGCCCGTGCACGAACACACCCTGCCTGACGGCGATCTCCAGGGGCAGCCCCAGGCCGAACATGGCGGCGATGACGCCCGTCAGCACGTCGCCCGACCCGGCCGTGGCCATGCCGGAATTACCGCTCGTGTTGACGAACACGCGCCCGTCGGGATGCCCGATCAGCGAGTGGGCGCCCTTGAGGACGATGGTGGCGTTCAGCTCGGCGGCCGCGCGCTGCAGAACGCCGACCTTATCGTCGTCTATTTCGCGCACGCTCGTTCCCGTGATCCGGGACATCTCGCCCAGGTGCGGGGTGAGGATGGTCGCCGCCCGCCGCCCCTTGACGACCTCCAAATCCTGGCACACCGCCGTGATGCCGTCTCCGTCTATGAGCAAGGGCTTTGTGATCTCGGCGGTCAGCTCGCGGGCCAAACGTTGGGTTTCTGGGTCCAAGGAAAGACCGGGGCCGAGGATCACCATATCCATCCGCTCCGCAAGCTCCAGCAAAGCCGGCTTGTTCTGGAGGGCGATGCTCCCCGCACCCGTCTCGGCCTGGGGATGAAAGACGATCTCGCTGCCCTTGCTGGCGATGAAGGGCACGATGGATTGGGGCGCGGCCAGGCGGGAATAGCCGCCGCCCGCCCTCAGAAAGGACAAGGCGGAGAAATAGGGCGCTCCAAAGTAACCGGCAGCGCCAGCGATGAACAGCGCCTGTCCGAAGTCGCCCTTGTGGCCGTCCTTGTCCCTGGGAGGAAGCTCAACCAGCGGACTGATCTCGACCTTGAGCGCGTCCGCGTCGTACATACTCGGCGGGAACGAGATGTGCGAAACGTACAGCTTCCCGCCCAGGTCGTATCCGGGAAAAAGCAGGTTGCCGATCTTGGGCAGGCCGAAGGTGACAGTGACGTCCGCCCTGACCGCCGCGCCCATCACCTGGCCCGTGTCGCCGTGGACGCCGGAGGGAATGTCGACGCTGAACACCGCCTTTCCGCTCCCATTGATCCACTCGATGACGTCGCGATACAGCCCCGTGACCTCGCGGGTGAGGCCCGTGCCCAGGATGGCGTCCACGATGCCGTCGCAGTGGGCGACCGCCGCCCTGACCTCTTCGACGGATTCGATCCGCTGCATCTCGATGGGCAGCCGGGAGACGATGTCGAAATTGGTTTTCGCCGCTCCCCTGAACTTTTCCGGATCTCCCAGGATAAAGACCTTGACCATCCCGCCGCTGGAGTGGATCTTGCGCGCCACGACGAGGCCATCCCCACCGTTGTTGCCCAGCCCACAAAAGATCACAAACCGCTTGCCCGCGACGCCGAACTCGTCCAGCAGCGCAAAGTAGACCGCCTGGCCCGCGTTCTCCATCAGGAGCTTGGCCGCGATGCCAAATTCCTCGATCGCTCTCCGATCCAACTCCCGCATCTCGGATACTGTGCTGACTTTCATCTCTTGCTCCCTCCTTCCACAAACCGAGGCCTGGCCACGACGACCATGCTCTGTCCCCGCACTTCTTCCCTCACTACCTGGAAGCCCGCCTCGCGCACCCACCGAACCACCGTTTGCAGTGCAAAGTACCCCTCTGGCACGCCCGTCCGCGCCCCCGCAACCCAGTCCACGATCAAGAGCACCCCTTCAGGATGCAGCACCGACCGCGCGTTCCTGGGGAACTGTCGCGGCGCGTCCAGGTGATGGAGTGCATAGCGGGTGTATACCAGATCGAATGACTCTGACAGTCGATCCATCTCCTCGGCTGCCAGGCGATGGCAGCGCTCGACGTCTCTGACGTAGGGATCAATCCCCATCCCCGAGATCCCGCGCTCCGCCAAGACAGCGAGCATCTTGCCACTGCCGCAGCCCACATCAAGCACCTTTCCACCGGACGGCAGCCACCGGGCGATCAAATCGAGCACCTCGTTCTGGCTAAGCGTCTTGTCCATTACCTATGTGACTCAAATCTTCTCGTCCGGCAAGGTCTATGATTCGCTCGCGGCCTCCGGTTCCAGTCGGACCAGCAGCACGGGACAGTGGCTGTGACGCGCGACCCTCTCGGCGACGCTGCCAAAAGTCCAGCGAGTCAAACCGCCGCCCTTTCCGTGGCTAGACATGACAATCAGATCTATATCCTTGGTAGAGGCGACGTCGAGGATATCCTCGGCCGGCGATCTATCTCGCAACAGGACTTGGGACTCGAACCCTTCTTCGTAACACGGCTTTCTCATAAAACCTCGGCTGGTAAAGTAGCCGCAAATGTGTATACTGAGCGGGACAATCAATGCCAGTTGGAGGTGACATTTGTCCCGCAAATCACTGTCACAACAAGCGCATGATCCAAAG
>DAOTUB010000172.1:0-18571 GCA_034437455.1 Anaerolineae bacterium
CATCTTTGCTCCTATTCATATAGCTATGCTAGTCACAGATGAGATTATACCGCATTTCACCCAATTTACCATATGAGCCAACGTTCGTCGTACTGGGTGGGATGCACCCTGTTCCTCGCGGCGGGCTGCTCGGATCGTGGCTGTCTATCCTGCCATCTCTGGGGCTGACTCTCTTCTTCGTCTGGCGAACGGCGATGGAGGACGGATTCCTGCAAGCGAATCTGGATGGGTACGCCGAGTACGCGGGGCGGGTTCGGCAGCGGCTGATACCCGAGGTGTGGTGATGTCCTCCTTATTGGCGTGAAGAAAGGGGTGAAGCGCGATGAACCAGGTACTCGACTGGCTGTACGTCGGCTCGATTGAGGACGCCGAAAATTACGAGCGGCTCAGGGAAGCGGGCATCGAGGCCCTGCTCTCCCTAGCCTATCCGGTCAAATATCCCGACATCCTAGTCGGCTACGTGCCCTTCGACGACGGAGAGCTCATTCCAGAGGAAGTGCTCTACAAAGCTCTCAGCTTCGTCCGGCGGAAGCGCCGTAGGGACCACAAAATACTGATAGCGTGCAGCGCCGGCGTCAGCCGCTCACCCATCATTGCCGTCGCCGTGTTGCACGAGTTGGTGGGCTATCCGCTGGTGGAGGCATTTCGCACAGTGATTCACCAGGTCCATAGCGCGTTTCCCCACCCCACGCTCTGGGCCTCGCTTTGCCACTACTACGGACAGCGAGTGAGCATCAACGACGTATGGCAGCGCAGGGGTGCATCGGATGTCACAGCCAAGACGAACAACGTATGTGAGAGAACGTAGAATTGCTTCTTAGCGCAGGGTGTGCCCGGTGGCGGGTATATGCTCGCCAGTCACAACAGCATCTTCTAGGGGATGAACCCGGCCGCAGTGGCCGAGCTTTTCCGCTACCAGAAAAGCGTGGGCTTCTACTGAGCTGTCGGCGGACGGCTTATCGTATTCACATCAGAAGATCGCTGGCACGGGATGGAGTTGGCGAGTGTAGACTTCCCAGCCTAGAGGTTGATCGATCCAACGTCACGCTCAGCCCAAGTTTGTGACGCGAAAGCTTACTATTATGCTGTCAAGTCTTTTACAACTGAGCGGTGAGCAGGCGCGTGAGCATTACTCGCAAAACTCGGCGTTTTCGAACCACGGGCCAAGCTATGTAGACTTTCAAGATAAAATAGCTTCCGTTGCCCCCGATGCCCAAAAGCCCCCTATTTCTCCCCAAACAGGTCGTGAACGGAATGTCAAGATTCCACTACACGGTTTGTCAAGGTTTCACCTGTCAAGTCAAATGATAATGTTAGGTGAGTGAATACGTTCTATTGACAACCGGTGGGCAATCGCGTATACTAGACTCAGCGCTTTCCCCCATTTTTACACGTAGATATCCACTCTCTCGTTCAGAAAAGGAGGTCCCTGAGATGTAATGAAAGCCGTGAGCACCTCTAAAGCAAGTGACCGAGATGCAAACAAAAAGGAGAACAGAAAGATGAAAACCAGACGCATCGTTTTCACGACGGCAGCAGTGGCGACAGCCGCTGCAATTTCTCTATTGCTGATGACTGCTCTTGCCTCAGCACAGATCGTTGAGGGAACTGAGATCCCTCATGCCCAGTCTGACGCGCCCTCTCTGGATGCGCTCGCTAGTTCGGCCCTCTCCGTGACTTTTCCCCTGGAAGAGGGGCCCTGGTACGCCCAGAGGGAGATCAGCGTCGATCCTGAACCCCCCGTGGTCCACCAAGCTACCCACATCTGCGCAGAAGTGGTAAATCATACGTCCAGTCCCCAGACCGTGCTTCTCGAGTTCAGCGTGGCTAACTTCGGCATCGGCGTGCCCTTTCACCACGTGGGACAGGACGTGGTGACGGTACCGCCCTTTGGAGCAGCCCAGGGCTGCGTAGTCTGGATGCCTCCAAAACGAGGTCACTGGTGCATTCAGGCACGCCTGGTCGTCAAGGACCAGAAAGATCAGATCAGTCAGCGCAACATCGACGTCTGGGAACCACTGGTCCCCGGCCAGCCACACCAGGAGGTTTTCCCTGTCGGCCCTCTGACCGACAACGAGGGGCACGTGACCCTTGCCGTCGAGAATCATCTGGACTGGCAGATCGAGCTTACCCCACGCGAGTTTGACTTGATGAGTCCTGACGAAACAAGGATGGTCACGCTAACGACGATACCGCCGCGAGATACCGTGCTGGGCAGCCGCCGGCCGATCGTCGACGTGGAGGGGTTCCTCAACGGAGAGACTATCGGCGGCTTCCGCAAGTTCGACTGGCCGCCGGTGCCCCTGCATCGCCCCAGGGAGCCTTTCTTCGCCGAGTCGGAGATCAGCGTCAAACCCTACCCGCCTCGGGTTGGCGAACCGACCAAGATTTGCGTCGAGCTGCGCAACTTGACCGGCGTTCCGCGCAAGGTGGAGGTGCAGTTCAGTTGGGCCAATTTCGGCATCGGCTTGCCCTTCACCCCCATCAACGGCCCGGTCACGGCAGAGATTCCCGCGCACGGGAAGAGGACGGTGTGCACCACCTGGAGACCGCCCTTTGGCGGCCACTTCTGCGTTCAGACGCGGCTGCACATCGTCAACACCGGCGATCCAGACGTGGATTACGAGGTTCAGTTCAGCCAGCGCAATCTGGACGTGGCCGAGCCGCTGAAACCCGGCGAGCCCCATTCCATCACCTTCGAGGTAGGCAACTTCTTCAACGAGTTCACCAACCCCGATCCGATGACGCGAACCATATTCCTGACCCACGCCGTCCATCTGCCCGACTGGCAGGTGAAGCTGGACCCCGACGTGCTGCCGGATATGGCACCGAAGGAGAAGCGCCCGGTGACCCTCACGGTCACGCCGCCGGACGCGCCACTGCCCCACGACGGCGACCCGATCATGGACGTGATCGCCTACTTTGAGGATCAGGGACTTTTGCAAGAGATCGGTGGCTTCCGCAAGATATTCCGCCCGCCGGTGCCCATCCACCAGCCCGATGAGCCACCCTACGGCGAATCGGAGATCAGCGTCGATCCCTACCCGCCGCGTGCCGGCGAGCCGACCAGGATCTGCGCCAAGATCCGCAATTACACCGACGTCACCCAGACGGTTGACGTGCATTTCGACGTGGCGGGCTTCGGCATCGGTATCCCTTTCACGCCCATCGCGTCGCCAATGTCGGTGGAACTACCGCCTCACGCCGAGAAGGAGGTGTGCGTCAATTACATCTTCACCTACGGCGGTCACTTCTGCGTGCAGGTGCGCCTCCAGATGGAGGGCTATCGCGAGGTGATCAGCCAGCGCAACCTGGACGTGGCCGAGGTCCTCAAGCCGGGCCAGCCCGACTGCTTCGAGGTACCTGTCGGGAATCCCTTCGATCACCCCGTGACGGTCACGCTGGGGCTGATCAACCATACCAGGTGGGACGTGAGCGTCGACTCGCAGGTGATCCACGGTCTGCCTCCTGGAGAGCAGGTCTGGGTCAGTCTCTGCGTCACGCCCACCCACGACTTGAGGGAGATGGAGGACGGCGAGCCGGTGGTCGACCTGGAAGCCTACGTGGGTGACGAGCTGATCGGCGGCATCCGCAAGGTTTTCCATCCTCCGGTGCAGCTCCATCGACCCCAGGACCCGGTGTACGCGGAGCGGGAGATCACCGTCCATCCCTATCCGCCGCGCGCCCGTGAGCCAACCGAGCTGGGCGTGCTCCTCTACAACCCGACCTCCTACAGCCACACTGTCACTGTCACCTTCAGCGTGGCCAACTTCGGCATCGGGCTGCCTTTCAATCCGGTCCACGCTCCCTTCACCGTGACCATACCTGCCCACAGCAGCATCCGCAGAACCATCATGTGGATACCGCCTCGCGGCGGTCATTGGTGCATTCAGGTGGAACTGGAATCGCCCGACTTTGAGAGATCCTTGTATAGCCAGCGCAACGTCGACGTGGGCGAGCCGCTACGTCCGGGTGAACCGCACTCCCGCGCTTTCCTGGTGGGCAACCCCACCATGGAGACGGTGACCGTCACGCTGGGGATGATACCCCACGTCTCCGGCTGGGAGCTTGGGCTGTCGGAGGACGTGCTTCCCGGTATGGACCCGGGTGAGGAGCGAGAGGTCATGCTGACCGTCGTGCCGCCGCCCAGACGCCCGCTGCCCAAGGACAACACGGTCATCGTGGACGTGGAGGGGTACGTCGATGGCGAGTTGATCGGCGGCATCCGTAAGATTCACCGTCCGCCGGTACCAATCCACCGTCCCAAGGATCCGGTGTACGCCGAGTCGGAGATCGGCGTCGATCCCTATCCGACCTTCGCCGGTCACCCGACCAAGCTCAGCGTCGAGCTGCACAACCCGACCAGCAGCGACCGTGTCGTGACGGCGACCTTCAGCGTCGCTCACTTCGGAATCGGCTTGCCCTTCACCACGACGCACATCGCGCCGAATCCGGTCCGCATCTTCGTGCCGGCGGGAGGCGCTGCCAGAGGGCACACTATGTGGACACCCCCATGGGGCGGCAAGTTCTGCGTGCGGGTGACGCTGGAGATAGAGGGGCACGAGCCGGTGTGGAGCCAGCGCAACATCGACGTGGGAGAGCCATTAAAACGCGGCGAGCCTCACTCGATGACTTTCTGGCTGGGCAGTTGGCCGCACGAACGTCCGCTGACGGTCACGCTGGGGCTGATCAACCATCGACCCGGGTGGGACGTGAGCCTATCGGCCGATTCTTTCTTCGACGTCTTCTATGAGGTCCCGGTCAGCGCCACCTTGACCGTCACGCCCCCGGTCAACGCGCGTCTGGGCACCGGTCGGCCCATCGTGGACGTGGAAGCCTACGCGGATGGCAGGCTCATCGGTGGCTTCCGCAAGGTGGATCGGCCGCCCATCCCCATCCACAAGCCGCACGAGAAGGTCTATGCCGAGACGGAGCTCAGCGTCGATCCCTATCCGCCGCAGACGGGCCAGGACTCTCAGGTCTGCAGCGTGGTGCAGAACACCAGCAGCACCCCGGCCACGGTCACTCTGACGTTCGGCTGGGCCGATTTCGGCATGGGAATCCCCTTCACCACCACCGGCATGACCCCTCCGACGCGAATGGTGGCGTTGGGCGCGAACGTGACGAGCACCGCGTGCGTGACGTGGACGCCGACGCACTCCGGTCACCAGTGCCTGCGGGTCAAGCTGACCGATCCCGCTGGCGATTACGAATCCCAGATCAGTCAGCGCAACGTGGACGTGGAGGAACGCCCCCCATGTGGCGAGACCAGAACCTATACCTTCACCGTGTACAACGATAGTCCCTTCACGGCTACGGTGGAGATCGGCCTCATCACCTTCAACGTGCCCGACGACTGGAAGGTGACCACTGTACCCAGCGATACGCTGGAACTGGGGCCATACAATCAGGGCGTGGTCACGGTCACGGTGGAGATTCCCTGTCCTTCCACGGCACAGGCGCTGCACGCTTTGCAGGAGATGTACGCCCTACAGGATGAAGCTGGCGGCACGCCGACCATCGACGTGGAAGGATACGTCGACGGCGAACTGATCGGCGGCGTCGAGCTCCAGTTCCCCGCCGAGGAGGAGAAGGAGTACGCCGTCTACTTGCCCGTGGTGTTGAGGGAAGCACCGTAAGCCAAGGCGAGATAGTCGAGCAGAAGCAAAGGGGGACGAGGTGGCGCTGTCGCCACTTCGTCCCCCTTTCTCGTTAGTTGCCTGCGTTTAGCTGTCGCAGCCAGCTAGTCCAGCACGCTATCGTAGACTGCCTCGTACTGGGGCACGATGTCGTGGTAATCGAAGTGCTCGACGGCGCGTTTCCGAGCCGCCTTGGAGAGTTCCTGGCATAGCTCGCAATCCGAGAGAACGCGAATGGCGTAGGCGGCCATCCGCTCCACGTCGCCGATGGGGGCCAGGAAGCCGGTGACGCCGTGCTCCACCACCTCCGGCAGGCCGCCCGCGTCGCTGGCGATCACTGGCACGCCGCTGGCCATCGCCTCCAGCGCGACCAGGCCAAAACTCTCCATCTCGCTGGGTAGCAGCAGTAGATTGGCCGCTCGCAGCACCGACTCCACGCGATCTACCACACCCACAAATCGTGTCCGCTCGATGACGCCTAAATCGCGCGCGACCTGCATCGCCAGGCCCGAATCTGGGCCATCGCCGACCATGATCAGCCGCACGTCCAGTTCCTGGGCCACGCGGGCGAACGTGTGCACCACATCCCTCAAGCGCTTGACCGGCCTGAAGTTGGAGATATGCATCAGCGTGTGCTGTTCCGGACAATCGACCGGTGGGATGCAGAGCGGAAAGGGCCGATCATGCCGCACCGGGTCGATGAAGTTGTGTATTCGGTGAATATCCCGCACCCGGCCAAATTGACGGCCCACCTCGGCCTTGAGGAAATCAGAGACTGCCGTCACCGCATCCGCTTGCTCGATCACCATTGCCGTCACCGGTTTGAAGGACGGGTTATTTCCCACCAGCGTCACGTCCGTGCCATGCAGTGTGATCACCACTTTAAGGTCCAGTTCCGGCACGATTTGCTTGGCCAACAGTGCCGCCGCTGCGAACGGGATCGCGTAATGAACGTGCAGGATCTGGAGTTGTTTCATGCGCGCCACGTCGGCCATCTTGGAGGCCAGCGTCAGCGTGTAGGGGAAGTTTTTCAGGAGCGGATACTCGATGGTATCGACCTCGTGGAAGCTGACGTTCGGCAGAGGATCGCCCAATCGCAGCGGCGTGGAGTAGCTGATGAAGGCTATCTCGTGCCCGTCTGCGGCCAGATGTTTGCCCAGCTCGGTCGCCACGACGCCACTGCCGCCGTGGGTTGGATAACATGTGATACCGATGTGCATAGCAACTCCCTAGAACGACGAGAATTTGAGCTTTACCGGATTTTCAATCTCAACCATCCCGCCACGGATCAGAAACCCCTCGCCATACTTCTTGCCGATCAACGAGCCGTAGTAGCCCATGCGATGGACCAGCGACCAGTTGTATTCGCGCGAGGTGAGGCGCGTCTTCTTGTAGAACGAGTCCTCGGGCTTGAACTGGCTGGCGAAGGCGTAGATGGCCTCCATCTTGCGCTCGAACTGCTCCGTGATATCTACGATGAAGGTCGGCTCAAACTCGTACCAGGCCATGTAGTACATCACCTTGGGCGGGCGATAGCTCTCCTGCCCCGTCTCGTAGCGGGTCAACCCGGCCAGGAAGATGCCCTCGTATGCCAACCGGCTGGTGTTGTAGTGATCGGGATGCCGGTCCTCGTAGTAGGGCAGGAAGACGAGTTGGGGCCGGTATTTGCGCACTACCTCGACCACACGATACTTACCCTCCTCGAAGACGTGGATGTTGCCATCCTCCAGTTCCAGGTTCTCGCGCGCCGTCGCGCCGATGACCTTGGCGGCCTCGGTTGCCTCGGCCAAGCGGAGCTCTGGCGTGCCTCGTGTGCCCAGCTCACCCCGCACCATATCCACCTCAACCACCGAATGTCCCATATCGACCAGCTTGATCAGTGTGCCACCACATCCCAGTTCGATATCGTCTGGATGGGCGCCAAAGGCCATCACGTCCACGTTCGTGGCTGAATTTTCGGCCGTAATTTCTTCTATCGCGTCAGTCATCGTTTACCTCCATAGTCAGCACAACGTGTGAAAAACCGGTCAGTTCACCCCTGTCCAGTATCCGCTCGACGAACCCCAATCCGAACGTGTTGATGAAATACGGCAGGGGAAACACGCGCTCCTGGAGCCGCCCCCGGGGAAGCAATATGTTACGCAGCGCCCGCAGCTCTCCCTTTGAAAGCCCCCGCTGACTCATGTGCGCCTTCATCGCTCGCTCCTCCAGGTCATCCAGGTTGCTTTGGGAATAGTAGAGCGTCTGCTCCCACGTCTTGACCAAGCTGGGGTCAATCGCTTCTACGTAGGGACGCAGCGGCTCCAGCGCCTGCGCCGAATCCTGGCGTGCGCGTTCGAAGAGCACTCTTCCGTCCGCCGGCGCCAGATCAAGGAATACCTCGCCGATGTCCAGCCCGTCCTTCAGGACGGCTCGCGCATCCACGTCATACCGTGCCAGGCGCTCGGCCTGGGCGGCGGGGAGCACCGTATAGCTCTTGCGCGGAAAGAGCAGTGGCTGCGATAAATCGAACAGCTCGTAGAGTGGGCGGAGCATGGCGTGATAGGCCACCTCGCCCGGCCCCAGCACACTGGTCACCGTGGGCAGGATCTGATCGGCAAACAGCGGGCGCAGGGCCGCGTCGGTGGAGTAGCGCCGGGGGTGAGCGGTGGCCTGGTCGAGGTGTCGCTGTGGATGCTCCACGCGCACGCGATAGCCTTGCGCGTCGAACGTGTACGGCTGGCCGGCCTGATCCGACGACAGCGCAGCCCGATAACCGGCTGCCTCCAGCCGCTGGGCCACGTCGTCCAACCGAAGGCGGATCTGATCCTCAAGCCTCAATACACGCCGGAAGAACTCGCCCGCCAATGACCGCAGGACGCTCGGCTCGACGATCACCAGACCGTGCTTGGCGAAGAGCTGTGACCAGACGCGGGCTATCCAGGCGCAATAGTCCTCGTCTGTGGCGGGCGCGAACGTCTCCCGCGCCTGCTCTTGGAACGGGCCCGGCGGCATCCGCTGAAAGTACTCCTCGTAGGCCTGGCGCACCTGGTCGGTGAGCGGTAGGTCGGAGATCGGTCGCCTCGCCCCGGGCCAATCGAAGGAGACCTGGCCCACCTCGCCATCGGGCTGGGGCAGATAGGCGTGATTGATCTCACCGAAATCGTGATCCTCGCTGGCCAGCCAGAACAATGGCACGAATCGGGCGTCCAGCCTGTTCTCCAGGTAGGCCGCCAGTCGCACCGTGGTGGCGATCTTGTAGGCCGTGTAGGCCGGCCCGCCCAGAAAGCCGGCCTGTTGGCCGGCGATCACGCAGAACGTATCCGGATCGGCCAGGGCTTCGATGTGCTCCAGCACCCGACCAGGTGCTTCGATGGCTGCGTTGTAGTCTCTAAGGCAGGCGACCAGGTCGGCACGCGGATAAGAAGCGGTCCGGCGTGCGGCGAGGGCGGCCTCAAAGTCCTGGGGCGCGTGAGTGAAGAAGTCCGAAGCGGATCTCTCGGCGGCGACGTAATCCAGGTAGATTTGGTTATCCAAATGAGCGGATAACAGATGCGGGTCAATCCGTTCGATCAACGAGCGACCTCCTTCGAGCGATCATAGAAACGCTCACAGAGAAGTGTCCGGTAGTGAATGTCTAATTACTTAACTTTTGCACAAAAGCAAAAACGCCTTGCTATCGCCGCACCGCCGTGAACAGACGGTGCTGGAGGCTTCCACAACAAAAAATCCCAGCACCGGATCTTCAGGCCGGTGCGTGAGTAAAGCCCAATCCGTTTCCTGCAAAAGCTAGGCAATTAGAGTACCACAGATGATGGAAATAGACAATTTTGCTCCTGTGGGATTCGACAGCCTACAAAAGAGCCGACTCGCTGAATCGTTATGGTACTCCGGTACTACTTTTTCGCCTCGAAAACAGTACTCCGCCCCGATGACAACCGCGCCGCTATATGCTATCCTATAGGGGATATTCGTCATTCGTCACTTGTCGTTCTCTGCGCCCACCGTGGGAGCGAGAATGTACACGAGTTTGCAGGTTGCAAGTTTGCAATCCGCAATCTATAGTCCACAATCCAGGAGGTATGTCATGAGAAAAGTCGCTTCTATCTGCGTACTGGCTTTGCTTCTTTTACTGCTGCTCGCGGTAGGAATCAGTTCGGCACGGGAGGTGCAGCCTGCTCTTTTCCCGCAACAGAGATCTGGGATCTACGCCATCGTCGCGCCATCTTGCACGGGGGTGAAGGGGGTGGAGATCGACGGCCCCACGAGCGGCATCACCGGCACGTTTTATACCTTCACCGCCACTGTTTCTCCATCCAATGCCTCTACGCCCATCACCTACACCTGGCGGGCCACCGATCAATCGGACGTGTTCAAGCCAGGCGAGCCGGTCACCCAGACCGACACCTCCTTTTCGTGGGACGTCGGCGGGGTGAAGCACGTCACCATCACCGCCGAGAATTGCGGCGGCAGCGTCTACGCCCCTCATACCATCACCATCGCCGCGTCCACCTGCGGCGATCCCTACGAGCCCAACGAGAGCTTCGCTGACGCTTACTTGTTGGACCCGCTCGACCCGAACGGCTACGAGGCCTACATCTGCCACGCCGCCGACGAGGATTGGTTCGGCTTCGAAGCCGAGCTGGGCGACCTGATCACGCTCACGCTGGATAGCCTGCCCGTGAACTACGACCTGGAGCTGTGGGATCCGGATCAGGTGATGGTGGGCCAGTCCAATAACGACAGCAACGCTCCAGAGCAGATCGTCTTCCTCGCCGGCAACTGGAGCGGCCAGTACCGGGCGCGGGTGATGGGCGTCAGCGGCGCCTATCACGAGACCAAGCCCTACCACCTGACCATCGAGGTGGCGAGCACCGCTCCCCCAACCCTGACCGTCAACACCACCGGCGATACCGACGACGGCACCTGCGACGCCACCCACTGCTCCCTGCGCGAGGCGATCAACGCCGTCAACGCTGGCGACGCATGGAAGGTCACCTTCAACATCACCGAGACCGATCCGGGCTTCGACTGGCTGACCTGGACCATCTCGCCGACCGCGCCGCTGCCCACCATCACCCAGAAGATCGACCTGGACGCCACCACGCAGACGGCCAACCGCGGCGACAGCAATCCCAACGGCCCGGAGATCGTGCTCGACGGCGGCGCGGCCGGCGCGGGCCACGGCCTGGTACTGAGCGGCACCTCCGCCTCGACCATCGAGGGGCTGACCATCGACAACTGGGCCGGGGCCGGCGTCCACGCCCAGGGAACGATCCAGACCAAGATCTACGGCTGTTATATCGGGGCCGGACGCTTCGGGGTGAGCGCGGCTGGCAACCAGGACGGCGTGGTCATCGTCGGAGGCCACAGCGCCCACGTCGGCGGCAGCGAAACGGGCCAGGGCAACCTGATCTCCGGCAACGACCGTTACGGCGTCCACCTCTCCGGCACGGCCTACGCGCAGGTCCAGGACAACATCATCGGGGTCGACCGTACCGGCATGGCGGCGCTGGGCAACGGCGAGCACGGCCTCTACCTGGACCGCGGCGCCGAGTACAACACCATCGGCGGGGACCGTGACACCACGGGCAACCTGATCTCCGGCAACGGCGGCGACGGTGTGCATATCTACAACTTCTTCGGCGACAGCAAAGGGAACAACAAGCTGTGGGGGAATCGCATCGGCGTCAACGCGGCGATGACCGGCACGCTCTGCAACGCGGGCCACGGCGTGCACCTCTACCACAGCGACGACAACACCGTCGGCAGCACAGAGAGCGGCCAGGGCAACCTGATCGGCGGCAACGGCTGCGGCGAGGGTGCAGGCCACGGCGTGCGAATCTACTTCGCCGACCGCAACGTCATCGCCGGCAACTGGATCGGGGCCGAGCCGGGCGAACTGATCCACCTGGGGAACGACGATAACGGCGTCTCTATCTTCGAATCACAGTACAACACCATCGGGCCGGGAAACGCGATCGCCCACAACGGCGGCGACGGCGTGCTGATCCAGGGATCGAGCGCCACCCGCAACACCATCACCCAAAACAGTATTACCGACAACGGCGACCTGGGCATCGACAACGAGAGCGGCGGCAACACTGAGCTGACGCCGCCGATCATCACCCTGGCGACCACGGGTTACGTGGAGGGCGCGGCCTGCTCCCGCTGCCGCGTGGAGGTCTTCGGCGATCCGGCCGGCGAGGGAGCGGAGTACGACGGCGTGGTCACCGCCACCGTCTCCGGCACGTGGACCTGGTACGGCAGCCCCTCCTGGGGGCCATCCAACGCCACCGCCACGGCGACCGACGGCGACGGCAACACCTCCGAGTTCTCCACCTGCTCTGACGAGTACGAGCCGAACGACGGCTTCGACCAGGCCAGCGAGATCGGCCTCGGGGATGAGATCGAGAGCTACGTCTGCCACGACGGTGACGAGGACTACTTCGTCGTATCGGTGGTGGAGCGCTCGGTCATCTCGGTGGCGCTGGAAATGCCGGCGGGAAAGAATTACACCCTGCGCCTCTACAGTCCGGATCGGGAGCTTTTGGAGGAGAGCGTGACCGGCTTGCCGGATACCCGCGCTTTCACCTACACGGCTATGACAGGGGGCGACTATTACGTGCGCGTGAGTGGCTTCAACGACGCTCACGACCCGGAAACGCCCTATCACCTGCGCGTCACGTCCACGCCCTTCCCCGTGCACATGCGGGCCTGGATCGACGAGGGCTGGATCGGATCGCCGGCGGTCTACAAGCTGATCCCCGACGCCGGCGATGGGCCGCGAGACGGCACCTGGATGGACGTGGTCGTCGAGGTCAACACCGACGGGGAGACGCTGCTGGAGAGCTACGTCGTCCTCGACGTGCCCGGCGACGCCTTTGGGGCCCCCTACAACGTCTATGAGCGTTACTGCCTCAATTGCTCGCTCAACGAGGTGAGCTGGGGCGACCTGGGTGGGGGAAGCTATCGCGGACAGCTCGGCCTGTCGCCCCACTACGGGCCAGGGCTGTACGGCCAACTGGTCTTCCGTTTCTACATCCGCGACACGGCCACGCCGGGCCGGGTGGTGCCCGAGGCCGAGCTGCGCTACGAGCCGACCGGTTCCGCTGTCACGGCCACCGACACGCCGCCCGTCGTTCTGGCGACCAACGTCGGCGCTTTGATCATCACCAGCCGCAGCCACCTCTACGACAACTACTCCACGTCTGGGGCGTCGGATCTCCTGGGCGAGGTGACCCAGGCGGCCCAGGGATTGGAGCCCGGCACGATGTGGGCCGCCATCTACTACGTGGACGATTACTCCTCGCTGGCGCGGGACTGGGACAACCGAAGCTTCGATACCTCCAGCGAAAGCGCGGCCAACGCCGCCCACGACGAGATCGACGCCCTGGTCGAGGATTGGGTGGAGGACGCCGCCGGGGGGGCGCAGTACTTGCTGATCCTGGGCGACGACGACGTGATCCCCTTCTACCGCCGCCGGGATCGGTGCGACGGCGACGACACGGAATCCGCTCACAGAGGCGATTACGGCCATTTCGCCGTCGACCGCCTGATAGACAACGACTTCTACCTCAGCGACAACTGGTATGGGGACACCAATCACAGCGGCATCAGTCACGGGTACCTGGAGCTGTACGTTGGGCGCGTCATCGGCGACTCGGCGGACGATATGCGGCGCCTGTTCCAGAACGGCCTCGCTGGCCCCGAATATGATGAGTTTTCTCCCCGAGCGGTGCTGGCCAGTTGGGACCATAACGACTTACACTACGGGGCCGCCAAGTACGCCAGCGTGCGAGAGCACGTGGAGGATTGGGGCCTCTTTGTCCCCAACGACTTGGTGGATAACGACGACTGGCGCGAAAGCGACCTGCTGGAGGCGCTGAGGACTCAGTACAGTGTGATGATCGGCGGCAATCACGGCTGGCCCTACGGCATTGCCGTGCCGCCGGACAAGGTGGACGTCAGGGGCGACGAGATCGCCGACGTCATCTCGGCCACCGCTCCCATATATCGGCCCTTCTACACCTTCGGCGGCTGCCGCGTGGGCTTTACTCTGGTCGACGATGGCATCGTGGACGATCTGAACCGCGAGGGGGCCTCTGGCTTCGTCGCCGGGTCGGGCATCACCTGGGGCTTCCCGAAGGGCTCCGAGGAGTACACCGAGGAGGTGCTCAACAACTTCTCGCGGCGGGTCTTTAACGACAGCGGCCGGCCCAGGAGCGTGGGCGGGGCCCTGCGCAGCGCCAAGGCGGATTACGGGGCCGGCTGGTACTGGTCCTGCCGGGATCGAAAGGCCGTAATGCAGGTCAGCCTCTTCGGCGTGCCCTGGATGGTCGTCCCGCAGCCCGGCGACTCCCTGGCTTCGGTCGCACTGGATCAGGTGGACGAGCCGGCGCCCGCCCTCGCCGCGCCCCGCGCCGCGCCGGAAGGCGGCTACGTCATCACCTTCACCGTGGACGCCTCGACCTACACCATCACCCAGCCGGCGCCCGGCTTCAATCAGGTCGACGTGGACGGTTTCCAGCAGGATATGAGCGCCGGGCCGCTGCTGCCCGCGCGCGACGTGAGCTTCCCTCTCCCCACGAGAGCGGAGGTGACCGAGGTGAGCGTCGAGCAGGGCAGCGAGACCGACCTGGGGAGCCTGGACATCCCCACGTACATCCCTGGAGTGGCGCTTTACCCCGAGGGGCGCGACGCCGAGTGGACGACGACCGCGGCCGAGTTGGGCGTGGTGCCCGGTCAAGCGTACACACACACGGTCAAGAACCTGGACACACACCAGGCGGTGAACGTGCATCTCTTCCCGCTCACCTACGACGCGGCCAGCGGTCAGACGACGCTCGCTCAGCAGCTCACGGTGACTGTCGCTTACACCACGCCTACGGCTCTGGCCGTCACTGGGTTCGAGCTGGACGAGGAGGCCTACGCCCCCGGCGAGACGATGAGCGCCTGGATCGAGGCAACCAACGTGAGCGACGCCGAGGCTGTTTTCACCGCCACGCTCTCCCTGATCGACGAGTATGGGGATGAGGCAAGCGTGACAGCCAGCGGGCCTTTCACCATCCCAGCCGGCGCCACCCAGGAGATCGTGCCCACCGCGCCCGCGCCCAGCAGTGAGGGCGGCTATCGCGTGCACCTGGCGCTCTGGCAGGACGGCGTCGCGGTGGCCGAGAGCGACGCCGTGGCGCAGGTGGTCGCCGTCCAGATCACGGGTTTCGAGGGGCCGGAGCGTATCGAGCCCGGCGAGACGGCGGCCTTCACCGTGACCTTCGCCAATTACACCACCGCCACGCTGGAGGCTGACTTCGCCTTGGACGTTGCCACGCAGTATGGGGAGCCGGTCGCCGCGCTGAGCGCCCCGACGCAGACGGTGGCGACTGATGGACAGGTGACGGCGACCTTCTCCTGGGACAGCGCGCGCGCAGCCATGGGGCAGTATCAGGCCACCGCCGTGGTGACCCCCACCGGCTACGATGTCCGGCGCCACTCGCAGCTCTTCCACGTGCGAGGGGAGCAGTTCGTCTATCTGCCGCTCGTACTGAGGAGCGACTCTTAGCCCCACCAACCGCAAGCAAGCTTTCCGACTTTGAGCCTCCCGCAGGTTCTGAACCTGCGGGAGGCTTGTCGGTTTATTCTTGGCCCTCGGAATCCCTCAGTGCTTGGTTCCTCCATAGCTACTTGCTCTGGGAGACCCAACCGGCGCCGGACGAGATCGTGAGATATTGCGAGTGCGGATCGGGTCAGCGTGAGGAAACACACGTGGTCCTCTGCCAGGAGATGGTCGAGGTATCCGATTTTTTCGCCAGAATCTGTGGGGCGAGACCAAAACCGTGATCTGCACCAGCGCTACGCTGACGACCGGAGAGACCCTCGACCATTTCTACCGCCAGACCGGCGCGCCGCGCGAAGGCATGCTCGAGCGCGTCATCCATAGTCCCTTCGACTATCCCAACCAGGCGTTGCTCTACACTCCCTAGGGTTTGTATCCCCGCTACGACGAAAGAGAGGACGAGTACGTGCGGAAACTGGCCGCTGAAGTGCGGGCCAGCCGCCGTAGAAGAAGACGGCCGTCGCGAAGGTGAAGAGAACGAGGTTGTCGCCGGGAAAGCTGATCGCCTCCTGTAGCCCCAGGAACCCTTGAATGAGGGGTGAGAGGGCCAGGATAGGGATCGTCAGCACCAGCGAGACCCAGAAGCGGCGTCGAAAATCGGCTACCATCTGGGCATGATGGTCGCTGCCGTCATGTTGAGATTGATTATCACCCTCTTTCGTCTCAGTGGAATTTTGAGATATCTCAAGCTACTCCCTTTAACTATTTTCATTTTTCAAAACCAGCGGGATATAGACATTATACTCGAAGGCAATTTGGCACCAAAAACCAACACACAAATCCGCGTTGCCGTCGCTGTAGCTTCCCACCACCGGCTGCCCCAGGGTGTTATCCAAACTGACAACTCCTTGCTCCAAGTAAGCACCGCCGCTACCAATCACCGATCGGTCAATCAGGCTGTTCTGGGCCGTGCGAGCCCAGGCCACCCCGGTCAGCAATATCAGCAGTGCGCAGAGTATGCACAGCGTGATCAAACGATATGTTTTCATAAGCGATCTCTCCTCACGCTTGTTACTCAAAGCCTACCAGCACCCAGGCCAGACCGTCGCTGTCTGCTTTATCCAGAACCATGCCAAAGGATGATGTGCCGACAGCCTTTGTCGCACCATCCGCACTCGCCTGGATCATGTCACCCGTCCGAACCTCGGCCGCCGGATCGAGCCGCACCTGCGCCATCCCTTGAACGACGATGACGAGATAATCCCCTGGGGTGGCTGGGCCGCCGACCGGTCCGTAGTGAGCGCCCGCCTGGACATCGTCGGTGTCCGGTTCGACCATAGTCATCTCGGTGTGTCCCACGACAACGCCCAGAACATTCTCACCGCTCTCGGCCGAAGCCACCTCTATCACGGGCTGTTGTGCGCCCGCTAAACTATCATCCACGCCGCCAGCCCGAACGACGTCGCCCTGCTGCAAGGTACTTGAAGAGGTATTACGCGCGACGTAGCGCATCGTACAACCGGTGCAGCCACCGTTGACAGAGATGGGATCGTCAAAATAGCCGCCATACTGACCGGTGCCATTGGAGAATCCATAGATGCCATAACCACCGGCTGAGAAGCCGACGACGCCATTGTCCAGGTTGCCGGTGCTCGTGCTCTCACCGACGACGCCATCGCCGGTATGGGTCCCTCGCACGCCATCGTCACCGATGGGGCTATCGCCGGTGCCGGAGGCGTAAACGGTAGTTCCACCTGTGCTGGTGAAAATTGCCCCCGTGGGACCTACGGCTGTTAGTCCCACGCCGCCCCCGCTCGACGCGGTGTGTTCGAAATAGCCCGTGTAGCCGCTGGGCGAGTTGGCCTCCCCATAGACGCCGTAGGTGGTGCTGGTGAAAGCATTAGCGATCCCACGGACGCCGATGCTCTCTTGTCCCTGGGCGACGCCGTTCACGCCCCAGCCAAACTGGGAATCGGATACGCCCCAGACGCCCACCGAACCATACTCGTAGGCGTAGCCGTAGAGGCCCACGGGATAGCCCAAGGACGTCCTGCGGCCGAGCTTGGCGCCCACCACCCCTTCATCAGGGCTCACCGTTCCAGATCGGACCTGAAACAGATTCTCCTCTGCGTTCAAAGAGTTGCTGATAATCGCTCCTGGCCGCAGACCGTTGGCATAGGGCACCGTCTGAATCGGCTGGCAACCGATGACCGACCCCTCGATCTCGGTTTGCAGCCAGAGGGCCTGCCCGTTGAAGTGAGCTTGATCGAAGCTCAAACTCACGCTGAAGAATCCGTCGCTGACAGCCACCGTATGCGTCAGGGGATCGCCCACGCCCATCGTGCAGGTATCGTTGGCGTAGAGTCCAAAGACCATCTCCCGCTCACCGCTCACCGGCCCATCGCTCTCCCGGAGTACTCCCTGATACGAAAACCCGCTGGGTATTACGTCCGCGGAACTCATAGCGCTCCGGGTTTCGCCCTGGGCTTTGAGCGTCCCATCTTTAGCTTCACCATAGGCATTGACACCCAACTCAATTACCAAAACTATAGCCAGCCCCGCGATCAATATGCTCGCCAAAATTTTCCACTTGTTCATTTAAGACCTCCCAAGATTCTCAGATTGCTTACTTCCCACCCCACGGATCCCTCACAGCTCTACGTCCAAGTTCGAAAGCCTGCTGCATCGCGGCTGAGTCTTCAGCCGTGTGGTGCTCCTTGATCTCCCCCTTATCCTCTACGTCGCTGTAGAGGAGATCTCCCCAATAGTCAGTCTGATACACCCTGAAGAAAGACCGAACGGTGCGCACTGCTCCCTCGAAGTACTCGCGTGAATCTCCACCGACGCAGATGAACACACCGCGCCGCCGCTCACGTCCCGCCAGGGTGGGAGCTAATGGTTTCTCGACCACGAACTTTCTTGCCCACTGGCTTTGACCGCGATCGATGAGCGCCTTGACCTGTGCGGACACGTTCCAGAAGAAAAGTGGCGATGCGAGGGCAATCACGTCGCTTTCAACCAGCTTCTTGTTCACGGCCTGAAAGTCATCCTTCACAACACATATGCCATCTTCCCAGCAGCCGTTACACTCGATGCACCCGGCGGTATCGAGCCGTGCGACCACAACCTTGTCCACCTGAGCGCCAGCCTCCTCTGCACCGGCCAGAAACTGATCCAGCAGGATTTCTGTGTTTCCGTGCCGCCTTGGACTGCCCGCGATTCCTAATGCTCCTATCATTCAAATCCCTCCTGACACCGTATGGGGCATCGGGTTTTCGAAGCGATTCAAAAATCGGCGGGTATGGAAACCCGCCCTACATAGCCAGAGGATGTAGGGCGGGTTTCCATACCCGCCGCCTTGGGGTTGATGGACTCACCCAATGCCACAGAAAGCCTC
>DAOTUB010000173.1:0-5876 GCA_034437455.1 Anaerolineae bacterium
AGAAAGCGAAGCGTCCCTTGAGGCGGGCGAGCACCTGGCTACCCTGGAGCGGCGCTGGTCCAGCCGACGAAGCAAGCATTTTCCTCCCTAAATTCGAGTCAGAGTTGTGTCAAAGTCATTGACACATACCAGGGCGTAGGAAAAGGCGACTTGGTCGAGGGCGTAGGTGGCCCCCTCCTCCCTCCCCCGCGTGCGGGGGAGGGATAGGGAGGCCTGGGCAGCGTGGAGGGGGAGGAAGGCCAGCCAACCGGATGGAATGAGGGTAGCGTGGGTGATGTCCAGGTCGGTCAGGGTGCGGATGATAGGCCCCATCAGGGTGCGCCAGAGCCAGTGGATGGTGTCGTTGAGGGTATCGAACCAGGCCTGGTGGGCGGCGGGGTCGCGGGGAGCGCGCCGCCAGGCGTCGTAAGCGCCCAGGTAGCCGCCGAGAACGCCCGGCTGACCAGCAATACGCTTGTGCAGCGCTTCCTCGGTGAGGTCGGTGTGGACCGGGTGGACGGCGGTGGGGGTGACGACCAGTGCCACCGTCCCGGCGGGAGTGACGACGATGTAAACCAGGGGCGCACCGGGGCGGACGGCCTTTACTATGTCCTCAAATTGAGATGGGGCGAGGAAATCCTCGTAGTCAAGGATCTGCCGGATAGCTTCGACAGCCTGATCCAGTGCACGGCGAGCTTTGCGCATTTCCGGCGCCAGAGCGGTGATGGAAGACTGATCTCTTGAGCTCAAGTCCATTTGCGTCAAGTCGGCGATTTCGGAGGCAGCCTGGCGGTACTGCCGATAGAGATTGGGATGGGAGCGTCCAAGTGTTTCCAGATCGGCGTACTCTCTCTGCAAGACTTCGGAGAGCAAACGAGCTCGACCTCGTTCCATAGCCACGACCGCTCCCCGCAAATCGCCGCTGCAGGCCAGAACGTAGGCATTACGGCGGTAAAGGTCAGCGGTTTCGCCAATCTCTGTCTCTTTACTGACTCGCATCACAGAGAACCGGTATAGTCTCTCTGTCGCATCCAGGGCCTGGCAATAAGGCTCGATAGCGTCCTGCCAGCGGCGTAGGTCAAAGTAGAGATTTCCCAAATTGCGCGCTACGCGCAGGGTGCTGATCGGAAATGCATCAGGCTCGAAGACCTCCAAGGCGTGGTTGAAATGCTGAATGGCTTTCTTTGTGCTGCCCAACCCCTTTCGGCCGCTGCGTTCCAGGTAGATGATAGCTAGATCATTGTGGGCATTGGCCCAGCGGTCTGGAAAGTTTTCCTTGTTGAAGAAATTCAGGGCGCGATGGTAGCAAACAATGGCCTGTCCCCGATTCTTTGCCCGGCTCCCTTCGATGCGGTCACTATAGGCATTGGCCAAGTTGTAGCAGGCAAACGCCTGCCAATATGGGAGCGACCGTCTCTGCAGGGCCGATACCACTTCCTCACCGTGCTTGATAGCGTCTTCCAATCGGTCTATGGCCTGTCGCTGCTCCCCCCGTTGCCTCAGATTCGTCGCCAGCTTCCAGAGCGCGCCGGCCAAACCGGTCTTGATCATCGCCCAATTGCTGAAAGTGTGTGGACATTGCTCGATCGTGTCTAAAGCTGCTTGCCCATACACAAGCGCTTGCCTCAGATTTTCCGTTCTGTCTTCGAGCAAGCGATCGGTATGCGCAACCGATAGGTTGTGTAACGTCAGCGCTTTTTGTTCTGGCGGACCTACTTGCTCCTGTGCCTCCAGAGCTTGTCGGAAATGGCCGATGGCGCGTTCCACGTTTTCCGATCTTCCGCCGTGCGTGCTCTGCAAGTAGGCGATGCCAAGCGCGTTTTGAGCTTGGGCCCTCTCGACGTGCAGATTTGTACGCTGACAGACCTCTGAAACCTCCTCCAGCAGGCCTATAGCCCGTGTTAAGTTGTTCACCCGATCTCCCTGCCGATATTCAGCATAAGCCAGGCCCAAGCTATGTTGAACTTTTACCCATTCCCTGAACGCGGTCTCAGGTGTCAGTACCTCCAGCGCTTGTTCAAGGTGTTCAATGGCGCGTTTCTGATACGCGGCTCGATTTTCTCCAAGCCGTTGGAGACGAAATATCGTGGTTCCTATGTTGTACTGGACCTTGGCCCATTGAATGGGATAGGTCTCACGCCGCCACACTTCTAAGGTGCGTTGATAGTGTGCCAGGGCCTGTTCGAGATTCGAGGTCTCGCTCCCCTGAATGCGGTGCAGATAGAGGTATGCAAGCTCGGCGTGTGTTTGCACCCAGGTTTGGGGAGACTGCTCGCGCGTATACACTCGCAGTATTTCCCCCTGGAGTTGAATAGCCCGTTCCAGGTTTGTGGCCCGATCGCCGCCCGTCCAGCGTTTGTAGGCCCGGGCCAGGTTGCGCGATGCACCCAGCCATTCCTTGGGCGAGATGTCTGGTGTGTACACATCCAGAGCTTTTTCGTAATGCGCGATGGCCTGTCTCAGATTGTCATCTGAGTTGTCAACGGAAGACGCAAGCAAACAGAATCCAATCTCGGCATGTAACCATGCCCATTGATCCAACCGTTCCTCCCGCTGCACCCACTCCAAAGCTCGTCGGCAAGCTGCTATGCGATCAGGGAATCTCTCTGATGTTTCAGGCATGGCGCGGATCTGCTCGATCAAGTTTGTCGGATCAGTATTGTTCCAATCAATTTGTGCTCCAGAACCTGGCATTGCCTGCTCCTCACACGAACGATCACCAGACGGGGCAACTATTACAGAACACCGGTTGGGTAATGTCCACCTCACCGCTGACGCCATCGCTGATCTGTGGGTTCTGATGTACGGACGGACTGGTGTGGTTCCAAACATAATCATCCACCCGGCTGTAGAGATAATTGTACGCTTCTTCGGCAGATATCCAGCCATTGCTGTTGACGTCTGCGCTGGCAGTGCGTAACGCCTCGACCAGGTAATAGGTAAACACCCCGTTGCGCAATTCACCAAACTCCCAACTGGCCTGCCCCTCGGTAGTGGCTGCCAGCACGATTCTGCCATTCTCCTGAATATCTTGCACAAAGCCATCGCGCCATTGCGCCGCCGTGATTTCAGCCTGGGCAGCGGATCTCCAGGAAAATCCCTTGATATTGGTGGCGTCGGCCGTCATGCCTCCGGCAAAGCAACTGTCAATGAAGACGACGATCTTTTGGGACTCGAGTTCGTCAAGCCAGCTTGCGAGTTCGTCGTCGCGGATCGCCGTTTGCGGGAGCCAATCTCCCTCTTCGTCTATGTCTACGTCATAGGGGACGATGAATTCGTCGTAGGGGTCATTTTCGTCGCCATCATCGTCGGGTGCATACATCCCGTGCCCGCTGAAGGAAATCATCACGAGCGTATTCTCGTCCTCTAGCGGATCCATCCAGTTGATGATGGCCGCGTGGATCGCGCCTTTGGTCGCCTGGCGGTCCACCAACACGGTCATGGTGGTGTCCCCACAGTGACTCGTCGTGAGCGGCGCGTGCCCTGGCTCACAGTCACAATGACGGGAGATCTCGCCTTCCAAGTCAAAGGCATCGGGGGCTGGAAAACCTAAATCGTGGGTCTTGTCCTCCTGGCGTGTGTTGGTGATCGGCTCCATGTGCTCATAGTCGGCGACACCGATGACCAACGCGATTCTGGAGACCGGGGTGTCTTGTGTGGCAGAAGACGCCACGCTGTCGTCGGTTGGGTCATTTCGCAACACCAGCGGCAGGTAGATGGTCTCAAAGATGGCCTCGGGAAACACGGTCAGGTTCACAGATCCGCTGTGGATGATCTCGCCACTTACGCCGGTGATGGTGAGAGGGTGCGCGCCGCCGGGGGTATCTGGGGCAGTGGTGATGGTCAGCCAGGCCGTCGCGGTCGGCGTGACCGGGTTGGCGCTCCAAGCGTAGCCGGTGTGGGGCGGCAATCCTCCGACGTCCAATTGCACACCGGCGGCGAACCCGTCCGTCGCCGTGAGGTGAGCGGTGTACGACGTGACCTCTCCCCTCCGTATTGCCCGATCGGGTGGTTGTAGGGTGAACTGAAAGTCGGGCCGAAACACCTGCAACGTGGCCTGAGCTGCGCGAGCCAGGCTGGCCGACGTCCCGGTGATGGTGAACGTGTACACGCCCCGGGGTGTGTCTGACGTGGTGGTGAGGGTCAGCCACGTGCTGGTGGTGGGCGTGACGGGGCTAACGCGCCAGCGATGCGCGATGTCCGGCGGCAAGCCGTCCACATCGAGCGTCACGCTTTCCGAGAATCCATCGGTGGCTGTCAGGTGGGCGGTGTAAACTGCGTCTTCCTCCAAGCCGACGGATATCCAGGACGGCGTCAGGCTCAGCTCGAAGCTTGGATGGAGGACGGTCAGCATGACCTGGGCGGTGTGAACTCGGCTCCCGGCTGTCCCGGTGATGGTGAGGGTATACACGCCTCTGGGCGTGTCCGGCGCGGTGGTGACCGTCAGCCAGGCCGTAGCGGTGGGCGTGACCGGGTTAGCGCTCCACACGTGGGTGGCGGTGGGCGGCAGGCCCGCGACCGTGAGGGTCACGCCCTCTGAGAAACCGCCCACCTCTGTGATGTAGGTCGTGAAGCGCACGCTCTCCCCAAACCTGGCGGCGTGCCGGGGCGGCGTGACACGCAACTCAAAGTCCGGTTCTGAGACGTGTAGGACGGCCTGCGCAGTGTGAAGCAGGCTGTTCGCCGTCCCGGTAATGGTGAGGGTGTAAACGCCGCCGGGTGTATCGGGAGCCGTCGTGATCGTCAACGGCACACCGGCCGTCGGCGTGACCGGGTTGGCTGCCCACTCGTAGGTGGTATGGGCCGGTAATCCCCCGATGTCAAGTATCACACTCTGTGAGAATTCCCCCGTCGCCGTGAGAAGGGCCGTGTATTGTGTACGCTCTCCGCCCCAAACTGACCGCCAGGACGGCGCGAGGCTTAGATCGAAATCTGGGTTCGATATGTGTAACCTGGCCTGCGTAGTGTGAAGCAAACTGCCTGACACGCCGGTAATGACAAGCGTATGTAAGCCACCCGGGGTATCTGAACCGGTGGTGATGGTCAACCACGCGCTGGCTGTGGGCGTGACCGGATTGGCGCTCCATGCGTACGTCGTATGGGGCGGTAACTGCCCGACACTGAGAGCCACGCTCTTGGAGAATCCACCCGTGGCGGTGAGATAGGCGGTGTAGCGAGCGCTGCTGCCAAAACGGACAGACAGCCAAGCAGGGACAAGTTCCAACTTGAAGTCCGGCTCGGAGACGTGCAACACTGTCTGGGCGGTGTGGACCAGACTACCTGCCGTCCCGGTGATGGTCAAAGTGTAAACACCGCCGGGTGTATTCGAGGCCGTCGTGATCGTCAACGGCACACTGACCGTCGGCGTGACCGGGTTGGCGCTCCAAGCGTAGCCGGCGTGGGGCGGCAATCCTCCGACGTCCAATTGCACACCGGCGGCGAACCCATCCGTCGCCGTGAGGTGAGCGGTGTACGACGTGGCCTGCCCACTCCATATTGACCGCTGGGACGGTCGTAGGGACAGCTCAAAGTCGGGCTGAAATATCTGCAACGTGGCCTGCGCTGCGCGAGCCAGGCTGGCTGACGTCCCGGTGATGGTGAACGTGTACACGCCCCGAGGTGTGTCTGGCGCGGTGGTGAGAGTTAGCCACGAACTGGTAGTAGGCGTGACGGGGTTAAGGCTCCAGCGATGCACGACGTCCGGTGGCAAGCCGTCCACGTCGAGCGTCACGCTTTCCGAGAATCCATCGGTGGCTGTCAGGTGGGTGGCTGCTTGGCTGACAAATTTAAGGTAAGCCAAAGCAAGCCACGACCCATTTGCGCTTGGGCTGGGCAGCTTGGCGGCGAGAGGCACAAGCTGGCTCTGGATCAGGACCAGGGTCAAGTCCAAAGGGAAG
>DAOTUB010000174.1:0-10555 GCA_034437455.1 Anaerolineae bacterium
TGCGGGTAAAGAAAGGCTTGTCTAGGACTTGAATCCTGAACAGAAAGGCCAAACCCCTATATATACCGGTTCGCCAAGCGAAGAACGTATATGTGGTGGTAGGCTAAAAACTTTTATCCAAAGTCCAATCAATAACTTGGGGTGAATCTGTTCGTAGTGCGCACTTCAGTGCGCTTTTAGGGGCGCTGAAGCGCCTACTACGAACAAGCCCCCGGTTTATTGAGAAGATAGGTTAAAATTGTCGCCGCTTAACCAGGTGACGGTCTCTGGAGTGGTGAAAAACTGGCGAGTCGCGCCAAATTGCGGCGGATCGGCGAACGAGTCGCGGATGACGCCCACGACCGGCAAGCGCCGCTCGCGCTGCCCCACCTCGACGATGACGGTCGCGCCGACAGAGATGTCCAGGTGGCGAGCCGTCTTGTGTTCTACAGCCAGGGCGCGATCCGTCGGCCAGTCCCCTTCCCACAGGTGGACCAGTCCCATACGTTGCGCCTCGTAATCCTCGCGGGCGAACAGATTGGCGTCGCGCCAATCCGTCTCGCCCTCCAGTTTCCAGCGCAACGAGCTATCGACGAGCCGTTCCACGTCGGCGATCTCTGGCTCTTGCAGCACGATCTCCTCGACGGCCCGATCGAACGGCCAGCCCCAAAACGTCATGTGGATGGGAATCCAGGCCTCGTTATCCTCCGCCAGGCGGTCGCTGATCACGCCGTGCGCGCCAAAGATCGCCCCCAGGGCAAAAACAACCACGGTGATCGAGAGCACCACCAGGAGAGTGCGTGCTTTGTTGTGTAGCAAGTCGCGGCAGACTTTACGCCAGGTCACGTTCATAATTCGACTTCCAGACTGCAGGCGTTTTCTGCCTTCGCTTCATCCCACACAGGAACCGCGTCACGTCGCTCCGCTTGATCAGCAGATCGTACACGAGGAGCGTTATCCCTGTCGCCGCGATAACGATGATCGAGAATTTGGCCAGCACACTGACATCCCACTGAACCACGTAAAAGCCGATGAGCACGATCGCCACCTGGTGGACGATGTAGAACGGATAGGCGGCCGGGCTGGCGTACTTTAGCGCCTGGTTGGCAAAGTTCAGGCGCTTTCGTCCAAAGCCCAGCAGGGCAATGAGCCAGCACCAGGCGGTGAATCCATGGTAGAACACACCCCAGACGACCATGCCCAACCAGCCAGAGAGATCGACGTCCAATGCCATGCCCACGATGATGACTGCCAGCGTTCCCAGTCCCATAATCAGCGCGGAGGTCTTGTGTCGGCCCAATGCTTCCTCAAACCGTGCATCAGACATCAGGATGTACCCGTAGATGAACAGGGTCAGGTAGTAAAAAGGATTCTTTCCCCCAATATCAGGGAGCGCCTGCGTCAGGACAAGCGGAATGGCGAGCAGGTACAGCGCGCCGGGCCGGGCGAGGAAAACCGCCAGCCTGTCGAGCAGACGTCGTCCGTTCTCGCGCTTCAGATGGAGAAAGAATGGGAGCGCGACCAGGGAGAGAACAAACAGAAAGAGAATGAACCACAGGTGCCCAGGCGTGAATCCACCCATATAGCCGGTCAGGCCGTCAGGGCCGACGCTGAAAAACTGTGGATAGTACTGGAAGAGCGATCCGGTAAAGTGGCCGTAGGTCCGCGCTCCCAGATACGTCTGCGGCGGCGTAAGCACCAGCACGCCAAAGATCAGGGGAACGACCAGCCGCTTGAACCGTTCCTTCACGTAATCGCCGCCGCTCCGGAAACGCAGGGCCAGCCAGGTGGACGCGCCCGCGAGCAGGAAGAACAGCGGCATGTGCCAGGAGCCGATCGCGCCGATGAATATGCAGCTCAGCGCAATGCTCACCTGGTCGTTCTTGGCATAGAAAGGCTCCCAGATATCAAAGATGCGGGCGGTATGGAAGGGTACCAGCAGCAGTACCGCCATCACGCGCAGCCAATCGATGTCGTGGCGTCTTGCAGGTTTGCTCGCTTGGATGGTCATGATCGCCTCGCCTGCGGGGATTTCCACCGTTTCACTCCCCGGCGAGACCGGGCGACGACGGACGACGCACCACGCCCCAGATCAACAGCAAGAAGCCGACGAGAATGATGACGACCGGACCCAACAGGTTGACCGGCCACCACCACGGAAAGAGCGCCGCCATCCCGATCAAGCCCATCCCGGCCAGCCCGCTGATGAGCAACCCGGTCACAAAGAACCCGGGCGAGCGCCTCGCCACACCGACTACCAGGAACGACAGGCCTATCGAAAGCGGCGCGACGGCCCACAACACCGTCCACAATTCCCACATGCCGGTGAGGGCGCAGAACTGTAGCGCCAGTCCGTTCGCCCCCACGATGATGGCCGGGATGACCAGCCAGATCGTCCGGGCGTAGATGGCGGCGAGCAGAAAGCCGACCGCCAGCGACAGCACTTCCAGCGGCCACAGCCACTCCCAGGCCCCCCACATGTCAAAGAGGCTGGTGTAGAGCAAGATACCACCAGCGGTCAGGATCGGCGTGCCAGGGATGAAAAGGGCGCCCAGACCACGATGGCTGCTCGTCAGCAAAGGCGGCAGCATAAAAAACAATCCCACCGCCACGACGAACAGCGGCCAGAGCCGCCACGCTCCCCAGCGCCACACTCCCCACCCCATCGTCGGCATGACCACGTTGAACACCAGGGCCAGGGCGCCCATCAAAACCAGAATGATTCCTACGAGAACTGAAAATCGCCTACCCATCTCTGTCTCCTTATCATTTTGTTTTATTGCCAGGGCAACGGATGGAAACTGATAAACGGATAATCTCATACCGAAAGCATGCTCTTACGTTGAAAAAGATCTCCTCATCCGCTGCGCAATCCGTTGCCCCAGCAAACAAGTCTATTTCTTCGACCTACGAAATACTCTCCTGCCGGACTTTTTCCTCCGTCGCTTGGCCACGGCCTCGGCCCGGCGCTTGATGTTCAGGAGCGTCTTGCGCTCCATCAGGAAACCGCCCGGCTCGATCAAACCCCGAATCAGCAACGTGTTCGGCAAGCTGGGGTTGTAATCTTGGCGGGTGCGGACGACCAGCCGCGAGTTCTCTTCGTCGACCTCGTCGAGATACCAGACCCAGCTCGATAGGAGGTACTTGTCCGGCGCCGTTTCGGCGGGATCGAACGAGTCCCCGGTCTCCATGTTCATATTGGCGTTCAGGACGAGCGCCCGGCCCGGCTCGACAGCCGTAATCGTAAACCCCATACCGGGAGCGATGTCTATCCTGTCCCCGATCTTGGGATCCTGAAGTTCGGGAATAATCCGGTTGGCAGAGCCGTAGGGATCGTCAACCGAGCCAGCGACCCCCAGGATGCGATGAATCCAGTCGTAACTGTACCAACCGGCGCGCTTGTGCCCGATCTGCGCCAGCCAGGGCCAGACCTCGGCGGCCGGGGCCTTGATGGCGATCGTGTGGGTGGTCCTCATCTTTTCCTGAGGGACCAGGTCATCCCCCGGCAAGGTCTGGTGGACGGTGGCATCCTTCGTGCCCCACGTGAGGTGCCAGGGTCGGAGCACGAACCAGTAAAAGAGCACCGCCGACAATAACATCACCGGTAAAACCAGTCCGAAAAGGACCACCAGGGCGATGATGAGGCCCAACGTGACCGCCAGCATCACAGATACCCATCCCAGCGTCCACGCCAGCAAGCGGCTCACCCGGTGGGCCAGATCCCGCTGACGCGCCAGCCATATGGTCCACCACACCGTGCCGCCGATCAATAACAGCTCTAACGGCCACAGAAAAACCCAGTGCTCCCAGTTTTCAGTGAGCGCGGAATAGGACAGGAGCACGCCGCTGCCCAGCAGGATGCCAATCGGAATCAAAAACCAGATGGAGCCTGTGGTGTTCATGATCACGCACAGCCCCAGGCTGAGCAGAAACAGCTCGATCGGCCAGCCAACCTCAAAGATAGCCCAGGAATCTGTCAGTCCAGCCACCCACAAAGCCGCCATGTTGCCGATGACGACGATGCCCACCGCTGCCAGGATCGCCTTCGCCAGGCCGCCGCGCTTCTGTTTCCTCACTTTTTTCGCTGCCTGACCGGCGACCATCGTCGGCGCCAGTGGCTTCTCCAACGGTTTTCCGGTATCGTCCTCGACGGGTTGTGTGTCGGTTCTCCCTTCGGGCGGCTCACCGGCAGGGGCAGGCTCCGGCTCCTGTTTTGATTCGTCCTCCTCCATCGACTCGACTGCCTCACGCAGCGCCTGAGCCGTTTTGCCAGCGACCACGCGCCCCAACGCGCCTATCGCTCCCAGGAGTTCCTGGCCTACCTCACTCCCTTTCGGTTCTCCCGCCGTGCGTTCCGCTGCCAGCCGCCGGCCCAGCGCGATGTCAGTGTCCCCATTGGCGAATTGCGCGTCCGATATCCGCTCGCGCGCCGTGCCGGAAAGGACGGCCACCGACTCGGCCGGCTCCTCCACCGTCGTGAACGAGAGCGGCAACGAGATGCGCTTGGGCAGCTCGATCCCCACCTCCTCGGCGGCTTCGCGCAGCGCCTTGGCCATCTCCTCCGCGCTCTGGTAGCGGTCCTCAGGTCGTTTAGCCAACGTTTTCAGCACGATCCGCTCAAACGGCTCTGGCACGGTCGGCTCGATCTGGCGCGGCAGGGGCAAGGGATCGTTGAGATGTTTCATCAAGATGGCCAGCGGCGTATCGGCGTCGAAGGGGGTGCGCTGAGTCAGCATCTCGTAGAGCACGATGCCCAGCGAATAGATGTCGCTGCGGACGTCGCTGTGTCCTTCTAACCCCTGCTCCGGCGCCATGTAGCTCAACGTGCCCATCAGCGCGCCCGACATGGTGTGACGGGTGCCGCCCACGATCCGCGCGATGCCGAAATCGGCGATCACGGCCCCACCGCGCTTGGTCAGCAGGATGTTGGCGGGTTTAATGTCGCGGTGGATCATGCCCTCGTTGTGGGCATAGGCCAGCCCGTCGAGCACGTCGAGCAGAATTCGCACCACCTCGCCCAGCTCCATCTGTCTATCGCGCGCGCGATAATCGTTCAGGCGCGTCTTGAGCGTGTCGCCCTCCAGCAGCTCCATCACCATGTAGTAGACGTCGCCCTGGAGATCGAAATCGAACACCTGGACGATGTTGGCGTGACGCAGCGCCGCCACCGACTGCGCCTCGCGCCGAAAGCGGGCGCGCCAGGAACTGGCGTCGAATTCCTCCTCGTCCACCAGGTCGGGGCGAAGCACCTTGATCGCCACGTAGCGGTCGAGCTGGGGGTGATAGGCCCGATAGACGCGCGCCATTCCGCCGTGTCCCAGCGGCTCCAGCACGCGATACCGGCCAAGTGTCTGTCCTTCCAAAGAATTAGGTGCCATTTCTTTCCCTACCTTGCGCGCTCTGAGCGCGCCAGCGTCTGCCGGAAGAGATGATCTGCGTTGATTCATCATTGCTCACCTCCTCCGGCATGATAAACGATCTGCGGCTGCAATGCCTATCCGTTAGCTAACAGCCGGCTATTCAGTTTTCATCAAATTAGAATGAAGGTGCAACGCACTTGGCAAGTGCGTTGCACCTAAAAGCTAGGAGGTCGAGGCGCTCATCCACGAGCGACGAGCTTGTAACCCAGCCCACGCATCGTGAGCAGCAATTGCGGGTTGGAGGGGTCAGGTTCGAGCTTGGCGCGCAAGCGGCGCACCAGGTTCTCGATCTGGTAATCATAGACCCCCTCCTGGTACTCGGGCCAGATCGCCTCGCCAATTTCATCTTTCGAGCAGACCTGACCGCAACGTTCGTAGAAATAGATGAGCAGCGCGAACTCTTTGGCCGAAAGCTCTACCGCGTGTCGGTCCACCCGCACGACGCCCGCTGCCGCGTCCACCTCCAGATCTGGGAAAGGAGTGTCGCGGTAGGTGATGTCGGGATCGTGAAAGGTCAGGGTCACGTCGCCGATGGTGATGTGATCCTCGTCGCGCAATTCCACAGGGGCCAGCACGCGCTCGCCGTTGAGAAAGGTGCCGTTGGTGCTATCCAGGTCCTCCAGGATCACGCGCCAGCCCTCGCGCCGCACGCGCGCGTGTTCGCGTGAAACACGCTTGCTGGTGATGACAATGTCGTTTTCGACCGCCCGCCCAATGATGATCGTATCGCCGATCAGACGATGTTCCCGCTCAGCAGGATCGACGAGGAACGGAACTTGTTCGGTTTTTGCCATCTCGCACCTCCGCTCCCAAGTCTACCCCGACATTTCATCTCTGTCAAACTGGCGGCGGACATCTATGCACAGATTCACCCGGCGAGCCAGCTCAAGCTTGATACAAACACATCCCTGAAATTTCCAGGGATGTGCCCAAAGGCAAAAGATGTTTTTTTGTAGATCTTGTCCCGTCCTGCGCGAGCAAAAGGTCTTTGACCGAAACAATTTCGCTCCAGCCAAGAGTTCTTTTGCCAACAGCAGTCGCCGTTAGTCGTCGAGGGGCTTGTCCTCCAGCGGCGTCTTGGCTGAATCTTCTGTAGCCTCTTCCTTACGCACCAGGACGTAGATGATCAACAGCGCCAACCCGAGAAAGAGCGGGATCAGACCGACCAACATCCAGGGGCCAAAGCCAAAGGGATAACTTCCATAGATGGCTCCGATGGGCCACAATCCTAACATCAAAGCCAGGCCCAGCGCCGCCAGCGCGATGCCCCAACCCAGCGACCCTCGACTCCAGCTTTGCGATGCGCTGATATATTTTGCATATTGTTCTGGCAGCAATCCCTTCTCCGCCAACGTCAAGATCTCCCGGTGCCGGAACCAACGAAACAAGGCGATGGTACCAAAGATCAGGACAAAAAAGCCCAGAGACCCCATACACGGAATCAAGTCATTCATTTTCATTCTCCTATTTCACTTGGATGTGTTTCAAATGAGTTAGACAAGACTTCGAAAGTCTCGGAAGAGCTCTCGCACGACAATTTTTGAGGCGATTTCAAGCTGATTTTGCCTTCGAAATGCTCGACCAGAGACTTCCGAAGTCTGGCGCCAACTGAAATGAAACATACCCATTTCACTTTACTTCGACAATGGCACATTAGACCTCCGAGGTCTCGGCAACCAATTTCGTTCGTCAAATAACTTGCACAAGCTACGATTTTTGCTACTCGGAGCTATTTTTTAGACCTCGGAGGTCTGAGATCGGCTAATGTGCCATTGTCAAGTTACCCAGTTTTTAGTTACTTTCACTCGTTGCACTTACCAGTGTGATGCTTCCACTGTCGGTGCGGATTTGCAACGACGGGCCGCCGCCGTTGACCTCGCCCACCATGTGCTTCTCCTCGAACTCGCTTATCGTCACGGCAAAGTCGGTCTTGATGGAGCCAAAGTCGGTCTCGGCGTCCAAGTCAAAGGCAGCATCGGCGGGGAGCACCAAGTGCACTTTTCCAAAGCCAGTCTCTACCTGGTGCATTCCCTCGTCAGAGAGACTCCCGGAGAAGTAAACCTCTCCACTGTCGGTCTCGAGCGACAGCAAAGCTTCTGTACAGTCCCGCACCTCGATACTCCCAAAGTCGGTGTGCAGGTCGAGTATGCCCCTGCACCCGTTCAGCGTCAGACCGCCCGAGTCAGAGACCAGCCGATAGGAGGAAGCGCGGATGCCATTTGCCTTCACGTCCCCATAGTTGGTCTCCAGGTCGAGCGCGCCATCCAGCGCGGCATCCTCCACCCGGATCTCGCCGCTGTTGGAATGGGCCTTGATCCGCTCTGCCTCCGCGTCCTGCACAGTCACACTCCCAAAGCTGGTCTCCAGGTCGAGCGCGCCATCCAGCGTGATTCTCTCTGCTTGGATGCCACCGCTGTCGGAATGGGCAACGAGGCTTTCGGCGGTGATGTCTTGGAGAACCAGGCTGCCAAAGTCGGTCTCGACTTCTATGTCGCCGCCGTCGCGCACGCCGGTCAGGGTGACGTCGCCACTGTCCGTTTGGGCATTCACCTGGCCGCTCACCTCTTCGACCTCGACGTTGCCAAAGTCGGTATTGAGTTCCATCGCGCCGGTGACGCCATCCACGATCAAATCGCCGTGATCGGTCAGCAGTTTCAGCGAGGTCTCTGCTGGCACACGGACCTCGAAATCGACCCGAGAGCCGCGCGTGGAGGCAACGAAGTACACACGCTCTGGCCGCACCGTCCGGATGGTGATCCGGTTTCCGTGCTGCGTCATCTGGACGTCCACCTGGCGGCGGGCATCCTCCTCGTCTGTTCCCCACAGGCTCATCCTGGCGACAATTTCCACCTCGTCTCCTTCGCTACCCGTCACCGTCACGTCGCCATAGTCGTTCGTCAAGTCCAGAACCGCCGGGCCCTCCACAACGAAGGTTTCCTCCATCGTCTCCTCGACGAACGTGTCGGCCACGTAGAAGAAGCGCACCTCACCAAAGGCGTCTCGCCCGGCCCAGAAGGTCATCAGAATAACCGCGCAGACCACCAGCTCCAGGAGCACCAGAATTCCCACAATCCACCACTTTCGTCTCATAGTTCCTCCCTATGTTTGTCTAGCAAGCTTGCTGCTTTCTATCCTTTTGACCACTCAGAGCGTAAAATGTTTCATTACATCAACGATCAAAAATCTGTCGGGTCTCGCAGACCCGACGGGTTTTGATGCGTTTAGGCTATTGACATAACTGACTTTTCGTTATATAATGACTGGTAGTCAGTTATTGACCGCTGGTTATCGGAGAAGGAATCGCGTGACGACCAGAGCGCGCCGCGAGCGAGAAAAAAAACAGAGACGACAGTCGATCCTACAGGCGGCCCGAGAGGCGTTCTTTGAGAATGGCTTTCACAATGCCACCGTGGATAACGTGGCCGAGCGAGCGGAGGTCAGCAAAGGCACCGTATATCTGTATTTCAAGAGCAAGGAGGCGATCCTTGCTCGTTTGCTTTTAGAGGGACTCGACGAACTGGTCGAAGAGCTGGAGCGAGCCTATGCAGCAGACGAGTCCCTACCAGCCGATGAGCGGCTGCGACGACTGGCCTGGGCCTATCTGGGTTTCTTCCAGCGAGAATCGCAGTATTTCCCCTTCCTGATGGCGATGGACCGGGGACGGTTTCAAGAGGCGATCCCCTCCCCCGTCTACCGGGAGGTTTTAGAGGCGAGTCTGGAAGGGCTGAATTTGGTGGTGCGAGCTATCGAGCAGGGAAGCGCAGAAGACCTTTTCGAGTGCCGCGACGCTCAGGAATCGGCCTGCATCTTCTGGGCTACGCTGAACGGGGTGCTGCAATTGATGGAGCACCCGCTGCGGCGCGAGATGGTGGGCATGGAACTTAAAACGCTTTGTCAGGCTGCCCTGGAAATGATGATCCGGGGCCTGCAAGTGCAAGCGTAGAGCGAATGGCAAATCCGCCCTACAACAATTAAAGGAGGTGTGCAAGTGAAAGAAGTAGTCATTGTCAGTCCGGTGCGCACGCCGGTGGGCGCTCATGGCGGCGCGCTGCGCAGCAAGCCAGCTCAAGAACTGGCCGAGATCGTCTTTCGGGCGGTGTTCGAGCGCACGGGTTTGGACCCGGCGGTGCTGGACGAGGTGATCCTGGGCAACATCGGTCAGCCTTCCGAGGCGATCAACATCGGGCGTGTAGCGGCGCTCATGGCCGGGGTGCCCATCGAAGTGCCCGGCTTTACCGTCCAGCGCAACTGCGCCTCGGGTATCCAGTCCATCACCTCGGCCTGCCAGGCCATTCAGGCGGGAGATGGCGAGATTTATCTCTGCGGCGGCGTCGAGAGCATGAGCAATATCCCGTACACGCTCAAGCAGGCCCGCTGGGGGTACAAGCTCCGCCACGCCCAACTGACCGACGCCCTGTGGGAGGGCCTCACCGACCCCATCTGCGGGCTGATCATGGGCGGCACCGCCGAGAACTTGGCGGAGAAGTACGACATCTCCCGCGAAGAGCAGGACAAGTACGCCGTCCAATCTCACAAGAAGGCGTTCATGGCCCAACGGATGGGCAAATTCGACGACGAAATCGTCCCCGTCGAGATCGTCAAAAAGGTAGCCGGGCAAGAAGTCGCGCGGGAAAAGATCATCCACGACGAGACCATCAATCCCGGCCTGACGGTGCAGAAAGCGGCGCTCTACCCGACGGTATTCAAAAAGGACGGCACGGTGACGCCGGCCAACGCCTGTCCCATCTCCGACGCTGCCGCGGCGATGCTCGTCTGCACGGCGGAGAAGGCGAAGGAATTGGGTCTCAAGCCGACCGCCCGTATCGTCAGCTACGCCTACGCCGCGGTGGACCCGGCCTACATGGGCATCGGCCCGGCCTTTGCACTACCCAAGGCGCTGAAGAAAGCGGGTCTCACGCTCGAAGATATCGACTTGATCGAACTGAACGAGGCGTTCGCCGCGCAGGTTTTGGCCGATGTCAAGGAGCTCGAGTCCCAAGGATTTACTTGGAATTGGGAAAAGGTCAACGTCAACGGCGGCGCTATCGCGCTGGGCCACCCGGTGGGCTGCACCGCCGCCAAGCTGGTCGCCACGTTGACTCACGAGATGCAGCGGCGAGAGGCGCGCTACGGCATGGACACGATGTGCGTCGGCG
>DAOTUB010000175.1:0-19929 GCA_034437455.1 Anaerolineae bacterium
GTTCGCCCGCCTCGTCTACGACCGGCAGACGCCGGAAGCCACCGCTCTTGAGCAACGATACAGCCGCCAACGGATCGCTCTCCGGCCGCACGGTGACCGGGTTACGCGTCATACAGTCTCGCACAAACATAGCATGGTCTCCTGTGAATCTTTACCACGGCTCAAGCGACTCCCGTCCATAGGATAAGTATACACTGGAATGGATTCGAGTAAAAGTCCCGCGTAACTGCTCAGGCCATTGAAGCGAGCGCTGGTTGAGTAGCCGCCACGCTTTTTGTGGCGGTGTATCGAAACCCTTGTACTGAGCCTGCCGAAGTGAAGCGAGCGGTTTTTGTAGTTGATTTTACCTTCCTGGGATGGCCCCTATACTTCCATTGACAAATCCACAAATCCCACTATACTGGTAAAGATACAAGGGTCTCTGGACAACAACGACCTGACCCTCAAGTATCAAACGAAAAAGATGGATAGACAGCACCTCCTCGATATCTCGGATATACTGACACGTCTCCCGCCCGCAGAACAAGATAATGGCGCGCGGGCGCTCGTCGAGCGCGCGTATGCCGTCGCCCAAAAAGCCCACGCCGACCAGTCGCGCAAATCCGGAAACCCCTACATTCAACACCCCTTGGCCGTGGCCCTTCTGCTGGCCGACATCGGCATGGATCCAGACACCATCGCCGCCGGTCTGCTGCACGACGTCGTCGAGGACTCGGACATTGACCTGGAGACGCTGGCCCAGGAATTTGACCCCCGCGTCGTGAGGCTGGTGGACAGCGTAACCAAGCTGGAACGGATGGAGCAGGAGCAAATTGATGACCGATTCAGAAAGGAGGGGGAAAAGCTGCCCGGCGACCAGGAATCGGAAAGCCTGCGCAAGATGTTCCTCGCGATGGCCGAAGACATCCGCGTCGTGGTCATCAAACTGGCCGACCGTCTGCACAATATGCGCACGCTCGACGCCCTCTCGGCCGAACGGCGGCGCTCCTTTTCCCGCGAGACCATGGAGATCTTTGCTCCGCTGGCCAACCGCCTGGGCGTGTGGCAGTGGAAGGGGGAACTGGAAGACCTGAGCCTGAGCTATCTCGATCCCGAAACCTATTACGGCATAGATTCCCACATCAAAGAGCGCCGCCCAGAACGCGAGGCCAGCATCCAGCGACACATCGACATCCTCGAACGAGAACTGAAAAAAGAACACATCGAGGCCAAGATCACCGGCCGCCCCAAGCACATCTACAGCATCTATCGCAAAATGCAGCGCAAGAACGTCCCCTTTGAACGGATTTACGACGTGCGCGGCATCCGCATCATCACCCAGGTGGTCTCCGATTGTTATCACATCCTGGGCATCGTGCACGGGCTGTGGAAACCGATCCCCGGCGAGTTTGACGATTACATCGCCACGCCCAAAGATAATATGTATCAGAGTCTACACACGGCCGTCATCGGCAAAGACGGCAAGACGCTCGAAGTACAGATCCGCACCAAAGAGATGCACCGCATCGCTGAATATGGCGTCGCCGCTCACTGGCGCTACAAGGAAAAGAGAAAGCGCGACCCCTCCTTCGAGGCCCAGATCGCCTGGATGCGCTCACTGATGGAGTGGCAGGGAGACATCACCGACGCCGACGAGTTCGTGGATGCGATGAAAACCGACGTTTTCCAGGAACGGGTGTATACCTTCACTCCCAAAGGCGACGTCATCGATCTGCCCACCGGGGCTACGCCGATTGATTTTGCCTACCACATCCATACCGAGATCGGCCACCTCTGCCGGGGTGCCAAGGTCAACGACAAGCTGGTCAGTCTGGATTATCAATTGCGCACCGGCGACCGGGTGGAGATCATCACCAGCAAGCGCGCCTCGCCCAGCCGCGACTGGCTCAATCCGGCGTTGGGCCATGTCAAGACCTCCCGCGCCCGCTCCAAAATCCGCCAGTGGTTTCGCCGCCAGAATCGGGAACAGAACATCATCCAGGGACGCGAAGTCGTCGAGCGTGAGTTAAAACACCTGGGGATGGAACAGATCGGCCACAAAACCGTCGCCAAGCTCTTTGGCTACGAAACCGTGGATGACTTTTACGCCGCCGTCGGCTTTGGAGATATCAACAGCCAGCAGATCGTCAGCAAAATCGCCGAGGCACGCTCCCACGAGGAAAAAAAGATACTCCCCACCACACCTCCGCCTCCCGCCCAGACGATTGAGGGTATCCAGATACAGGGTACAGGCGGCCTGCTGGCCCGGCTGGCGCAATGTTGTCATCCCCTGCCCAAGGAACCGATCATCGGCTACGTCACGCTGGGCCACGGAGTCACGATCCACCGCCGCGATTGCCCCAACGTCCTGCGCCGGATCGGGACCGGGCGTTTGATCGAGGTCAGTTGGGAACCTTTGCCCCAGACCGTGCCCGTCGCCATCCGCATCACGGCCTACGATCGCACCGGCCTGCTCCACGAGATCGCCGGCATCATCAGCGCCGAAAAGATCAACATGCCGGCGGTCAATCTGAGCAAAGAAAAGAACCTCGTTCACCTCTACATCACGCTCGAGATCAGCAACATCACTCAGATTAGCCGCGTGCTGACCAAGATCGAGCGCTTGCCCAACGTGGTCGAGGCCAAACGGCATACCGGATAAAACAAACAACCCGACTTTTGTAAAAAAAGCCGGGTTGTTTACACCGATCTATGCTAGGGTTCCGTCGGCACGCGATCCTGATACGTCCGCTTCTCGACGAGAAATTGTTGCGCTTCCAACCAGGCCTGGAACGCTTCGTCCACCATCTGCTGACGCACCCACGGATCAATTTCCCGCTCCTCGTGGCCCACGACCTCCAGGATGTTATACCAGGTCCCATCCGAGCCCATTATCGGTTGACTGTGCTCGCCTACCTCCAGGCTGAACGCCAGATCGGCCACCTCCGCGCCAAGATTGTTCTCCAATATGTCCTTAGGAAGCCATCCCAGTTCAGTGGCGTATTCCGTCTGGCTCCCTGTCATTTCCTCCGCCAGGGTCTGGAAATCCTCTCCGGCGTCCAATCGGGCAGCCAATTCATTCGCTCGCTCCTGGCTACTCGCATTCAACACGTTCAGGTTGACCTGCTCGGCTGTGGTAGGGATTTCCGCCGCCATCTGCTCCCGCAACTTTTGGGTCAACAGCGACGCTTCGAGCCATGAACGGTACTGCTCCTCCGAAATGCCCAACGGCTTTAAGGATTCGTTCAGAAACTCGGTGTATAATTGCTGAAAACGCTCCCTCGTCATCGGGGTCGGCGTCGGGAACGGATCCTCCGTCGGCGTGAGCGTATCCGTCTGCGTCAAAGGGGACGAAGCGGCAGGTTCTGGAGCAGCAGGATTCGAATCGTACCCAAAGGATGTTTCGATCTGCTGCTGCACCTCTCCCGGCGTGACGACGATGCCCCGACGCTCCGCCTCCTGGCGCACCAACTCCTCCTGGAGCAATTGGTTGAGAATTTGATCGCCGAGCGTCGTTGCGTTCTCTGGCTCCAATTCAGTCTGTACTTTGCGAATCTCTTCCTGGAGATATTCCAACATAAACTCGCTATTGGGATCTGTTGGATCGGCCGCAGCCTGCCTCTGCTGCAAACTCCAGAGTTGTCTCTGCATCTGCATCCGCGCGAAACGCACCCGATCCTGAAACTCGTCCGTCGTGATGGGTGCATCGCCCACCATCGCGACCGGCTCGCGGGCCTTGATGATCTTTTCAGAGATCAAACCATATCCCAGGACGCCCACAACGGCGACCACTACGAGCGACACGCCCCACAAGACAAACCTTTCCAGACGCTTTTCCTTTTCCAGTCGAGAATGCTGCTTGCGCGTCAACCCTGTCGGCTTTTGCTTTTTAACCTTCTTGGCCATTCTTTTTCCTTATCCGTGACATCGCGATACATGAATCAGTTCTGGCTCTCCACAAGGCAGAGACCCTCTGGTCAAGACAAAGCCCAGCGCTACTACTCTCCCACGAAGGGCAACAAGGCCAGGTGCCGAGCGCGCTTCACCGCCGTCGCCAGGCGACGTTGATGCTGGGCGCACGTTCCCGTCTGTCTCCGAGATCGAATCTTACCGCGCACGGTCAAAAAGTCCCGCAACGTATTGACGTCTTTATAATCAATATCTACGATCCCTTGCTCGCAAAAGAAACAATTTTTACGCCTTCTCCTGAATCGCCTTCTCATTCCAACCTCCCTATGCTCATTCTCCCGCCGATGCGGAAGAATCCTGAGAACCATCCAATAAAATCATCTCGTCAGCCACCAACTCGGTGCGGAAACACGTTTTTCCCTGGGCGTCCTCCCAACTGCGGGTCTGCAAGCGCCCTTCGACGTACACCTGGTGTTCCTTGCAAAGGCGTTGCTTGCAGATCTCGGCCAAATCGCCCCACGCTACCACGTTGAACCACTCGGTCTCCTCGCACGGCCGGCCCTCTGGATCCACCCAGGTGCGCGTGGCGCCGACACTGAACGACGTCACCGGCTGACCATCGGGCATGTAACGCATCTCAGGCTCACGCCCCAGGCTACCAATGACCATCACCTTGTTCAGGGATCTCGCCATGGCCCCTCACTCCACAACCGACACATACGCAGTGGCCGACTCAGTCAATATTCACGATCAAGTGACGTATCACCGGCTCCATCAACTGAAGACCGCGATCTATAGCGGCCACGCCCTGGGGATCCAGTTCGAGTTTGAGCAGCATGTACTGCCCGTCCTCCACTTTCTTGATCGGATAGGCCAACCGGCGCATCCCCCACGGCTCGATGTGCGTGACCCGACCGTCGCCACGTTCGACTAGACCCTCAATGTTCTCGACGACAGCGGTCAAGTCGTCCCCTTCCACCTCAGGGTGGATGATACAGACCATCTCATAGTTACGCACCAGAGAGTATACCTCCTTGCAACTGAATCATATTCAAGCCCCGCAAACAGAACGGCGGCTATCATAACACAAAGCCCGGTTTTGACAAGTATCATCAGGTCAGGTGCAACGCACTTGGCAAGTGCGTTGCACCTGAGACTATTTCATCACTCCCACCTGAACGTTCCGAAAGCGCGCCGGAGCCGCGCCATGGCCGGTGTGGGCCGTCTGGCCGGGCTGGCCCTTGCCACAGTTGGGCGTGCCCCACACGTGCCAATGCTCCGCGTTGCACACGGCGTCGCAGTTCCCCCAGAATTTCGGCGTGATATCGGTGTAGGTCGCGTTCTTGAACATCTGGCCCAGCTTCCCGTTCTTGATCTCGTAGGCCAGCTCGACGCCGAACTGGAAATTGAGCCGCTTGTCGTCAATCGACCAGCTCTTGTTGGTGATCATGTAGATGCCATCGTCGGTGTCGGCGATGAGATCGTCCAGCCTCCACTCGCCCGGCTGGAGACTGACGTTGGTCATGCGGATGATGGGGATGCGGCTCCAACCATCGGCGCGCATCGAGCCGTTGCTGCGGGCGGGGGCTTTGGGATGGATGCGCCGCAACTGGCTGGCCGTCTCCCGCGAAGTGAGATAGCCGACAAAGATGCCGTTTTTCACAATGTCCGTGCGCTGGGCCGGCACGCCCTCGTCGTCGTAGCCATACGTGCCCAGCCCGGTGGGCGTCACCGCGTCGGCGGTGATGTTGACGAGATCGGAGCCGTAGCGGAACGCGCCGTACTTTTCTGGCGTGAGAAAGCTGGTGCCGGCAAACGCCGCCTCGGCGCCAAACACGCGGTCCAACTCGATGGGGTGACCGCACGACTCGTGAACCTGCAGGGCCAGTTGTGGACCGTCCAGGATGATCGTGGTGACGCCGCTGGGGCATTGCGGCGCGCTGAGCAGCGCCACGACCTCCTCGCCCATGCGCCGGGCGTTGCCCGGCAGGTCCCACCCCTGGATGAACTCGTAGCCAGCCGTCCCTTGATGCCGCCCAAAAGAATTGGGGTAGGAACGCTGCTGCATCTCCCCCTCGCTCACGGCCACGGCCACCAGGCCCAACCCGCTTTCGATGATCTCCTGCTCGACGTAGCTCCCCTCGGTGCTGGCAAAGGTCTTATTCTCGCGAATAAACGTCAGGCCTGAGCGAGCAACCGTGACCCCTTTCACAGAGCGGGCCTCCTTGTCCGCCTCTAGCAGCAGCGACACCTTGTCGTCGAGCGGCACGGCGAACGGATCGATCTCCACCGGCGTGCGATAGGTGTCCACATGCACTTCGGGCGGCCCCAGGTCCACATCCCCGGTCTTGGCCAGCGCGCTCGCTTTGGCAATCGTCACCGCCAGCGCCGTGACGCGATCTACCTCGGCGGGCGTGAGCAGGTGACTGCTGGCAAACCCCCACGCCCCATCCACGATCACCCGCACGCCAAAGCCCTGCGTGTCGTTCAGCGATAACTGCTGAACGACGCCGTTCCTGACCGAGATACTCTCAGTTTCACGACGCACGATCCGCATATCGCCATACGTCGCCCCCTGCACCTGAGCCAGGTTCAGGGCGCGGTCTATCAATTCTCTCATCGTTATCCTCCTGATCCTAAAACTCGGTCGTTCCGGTGAAATGGAACTCGCGAATCTTGACCGCCGGGGCGCACGTGGCAAAGCCGCCCCACCCGGCCTTGACCCGCTTGAGTTCGGCGCCGAGCATTTCAGTCCCGCTGAGCGCCTCCAGGATGCTCTGGGTGAAACGCAGGTTCTTCAACGGGCGAGCGATCTGGCCGTTCTCGATGAGGAACGTCCCATCGCGCGTCATGCCGGTGAGCACCGTCTTGACCGGATGAAGGGTGTTGGTGTAGTGAAAGCGCGTCACCCAGATGCCCCGCTCGGTGGAGGCGAGCATCTCCTCCTTCGTGGCCTGGCCCGGCGCCATGAACAGATTGATGGTGAACGGCCCCGATGTGTTGGGCGCCGGCAGACTGTGACCCGTCGAGACCTGGCCCTCCTCGCGACCGGCGGTGAAGGAATCGTAGACCACCGCTTTAGCGACGCCCTTCTCGATGAGCGTCACGCGCTGCTTGGGCACTCCCTCAAAATCGAAGGGCAGCGCCAATCCCCGGCGATCGTGGCCGTCGTCCCAGATCGTGATATCGTCCCCGGTGATCTTGGCGCCAAAACGACCGTTCATGAAACTGCGCCCCTCCTGCACCGCCAGCGCGCCAAAGCCCATATACCCCAGCGAGAACAGCATATCGGCCACGGCCTCCTCCTCCAGGATGACGGTGTAGGCCCCAGGCTCGATATCGGTGGGATTGCGACTGCGGAGCGCCTTATCCACGGCCACCCGGCCCACGGCCTCCGCGTCCAACTCCGAGACGTCCATCGCCGTGGCCGACGCGTAGCCGGAACTGTTGTCGCCCATGACGACGGTCACGACGTGCGCCACGGTACCGCAGTGATACGTGGAGACGCCCAACGAGTTGGCGACCATGATTTCATCCACCGCGGTGGAAAAAGCCCCCGACGCCTCCAATCCGTTCTCCCGCGCCATGGCGCAGATGGCGGACACGCCCCTGGCCCGCTCTTCTGGGGTACAGGCGGCCGTCGCCTCGACATAGGCATCCACACCCTGCACCGGCTGCGGCCCCGGCAGGGAGTGAAAATCGGGATTGTCCTGCTGGAAACTGGCCGCCGTCTCGGCAGATTCCACCACTTTGCGGAGCGCGTCTTTGCTCAGATCGTTGCCTGAGGCGACACCCGTCTTTTTGCCGAACACAGAACGCACCCGCACCGCCACGTCCGTCTCCGAGACGTTCTGGTGAATCGTGTTGACCGCGAACCGGGTCAGGCGCTCGTCGGTGCCAGAGATCAGCACCTCCGTCTGATCGGCGCTGGAGAGAGCCAATACCTGATCCGCGATCTCTTTTAGCTTTTCTTTTCCTAACACGTCCGTTTGCACCTCCCTTCAGATTTATGCTTGACGCACATTCACGCGGCCGCTCGATCGCAGCCATCCAATTGAGCCATCCGGCTTGCGCAAAATCTCCATCTTGGCATCCTTAAAGGGTCCATCCAACACGAGCAATCGGTCTTTCTCACACAGAGCCAGGGACGTCGGAGGCGGAGCGGGCGGCGGGAGCACATCTTGAGTCGGGAAACTGCCCGTGTAGACCATCTGGGCCACGAGCCTGCCACACAACATGCCGAGTTCGATTTCCGAAAAGGGGCGGCTGTACCGTCCCACGTAGGAAGCCAATTCTTCCTCATCCGCCTCGATGGGAGCTGGATCGGGCACTTCCAACCCCAGGTATTGTTTCAGGGCAAAGCGCCTCACATCCTCGGTCACAAACCCGCCCGGATCGGCGTTTGTGAAAATGGCGATAGCGAAATCGTGCTCCGGGATCAGCGCGAGCAGCGAGACCTGGCCGGTCGTGCCGCCGCCGTGCGAAATCTGGCGCGTCCCTTCGATCTCTTCTATCGCCCAGGTCAATCCCCAAGCCTCAGGCCCCCAAACGGTCACCTGCGGCGAGCGCATCTGGGCCATCGACTCGGACGAGAGCAGCCGGGTTTCGTCGTCCGCCATACCATCGCCCAGGTGAAAGCGCGCGTAACGGAGCAGGTCGTGCACGCGGCACGCGATCCCACCGGCGGGATAGGCAGAACGGGGCAACGGCCAGGGACGGGCCACCTGAGCGCCCCCTCCGGATACAAAGTGCCCCACCACAAATCGGTGGGTCATGACGTCGCCGGGGTCAAAGTACGTGTGCTCCAGACCGAGCGGTTCGAGCACCAGCTCCTTCAGCGCCGCCTCATAGCTCTTCTCGCTCGCCACCTCGATGATTCGACCGGCGAGGGAGAAGCCGGCATTGTTGTAAGACATAAAGGCGCCGATGGGCGCGAGTTGTTCCAGGCCGACCATCGCGACCACGTACCGGGCCAGGGCGTCGTCTCCCGCGCCGGTGTCGTCGAAATAGTCGCCCGCCCAGCCAACCGTGTGAGTGAGCAGGTGGCGAATGGTGGCCTGGGCAGAAGCGGCCTCGTCCACCACCTTGAACTCTGGCAGATACGTCCGCACCGGCGCATCCAGGTCCAGCTTGTCCATCTCCACCAGCCGCATAATGGCCGTGCCGGTGAACGTCTTGGTGATCGAGCCAATCTGGAACAACGTCTCGTCGGTGACCGGCAGCGGGTGATCCACATTCGTCACGCCAAAGCCGTCCGCGACGATCTCTCCCTCGTGCAAGACGCCCACAGCGACGCCAGGGACGCCGCGCTCCTCCATCACCTGGGCGACAAACTCTTTGAGACGATCCCAATGTGCTTCGTGACTGCTCATGCTTGCCCTCCCCGTGTGGATTTATACCGATCAATGGCTGCGGCGACAAATGCCTTGAACAGAGGATGCGGCCGGTTGGGCCGGGACCGGAACTCGGGGTGAAACTGGCTGCCCAGCATAAAGGGATGCTCGGCCAGCTCACCGATCTCGACCAGCCGCTCGTCGGGAGAAAAGCCGCTAAAGACGAGGCCCGCCTCTGTCAGCAGATCGCGATAGGCGTTGTTGACCTCGAAACGATGGCGGTGCCGCTCCTCGACTTCCGGCGCGCCGTAGGCCGCCGCGGCCTTCGTCCCGCCGACCAGGTTACAGGGATAGAGGCCCAGCCGCATCGTGCCGCCCATATCCACCACCGACCGCTGATCGGGCATGAGATCGATCACGGGGTACTTGGTGCGGGGATCGAACTCGGTGCTGTTCGGCTCCTCGCTGCCCAGGGCATGACGGGCCAGCTCGACGATCATCACCTGCAAGCCGAGGCAAAGCCCCAGGTAAGGGACGCGGTTCTCTCGCGCCCAACGGGCCGCGTCGATCTTGCCCTCGATGCCCCGCTCGCCAAAGCCGCCGGGCACGACCACGCCGACCACCTGCTCCAGCTCGTCCCAACCCCGACCGCGCTCCAACCCCTCGGAGCTGATGTAGCGCACGTCGACGTCCCACCCGTGGGCCAGCGCCGCGTGGTAGAGCGACTCGCGCACGCTGATGTAGGCGTCGTGCAGCTCGACGTATTTGCCGACGATGGCGATGGGCAGCGCGGGCCTGGGCGTACGGATACGGCCCACCAGCTCGCGCCATTCTTTCAGGTCGATCTTGTCCACGTCCAGCTCCAGCCGCTCGACGATAAAATCGCCCAGCCCGGCGTCCTCCAGGAGCAGCGGGATCTCGTACAACACCGGCGTGGTCACCAGCGGGATGACGGCCTTCCGTTCCACGTCGCAGAAGAGCGCGATCTTGTCGCCCAGCGCCTCGTCCACCGAATAGTCGGCGCGGGCGATGATGACGTCGGGCTGGATGCCGATGGAGCGGATCTCGCGCACGCTGTGCTGGGTAGGCTTGGTTTTCAGTTCGCCGGTCGCGCCGACGTGTGGCATGAAGGTGACGTGGATGTAGAGCGTGTTTTCGCGACCCACGTCCCAGCGCATCTGCCGCAACGCCTCCAGGAAGGGCAGCCCCTCGATGTCGCCGACGGTGCCGCCAACCTCGACGATCACCACGTCGGCCCCGCTCTGCTCGCCGACCAGCGCGATGCGGCGCTTGATCTCGTTGGTGATGTGCGGGATGACCTGGATGGTGCCCCCCAAAAAGTCGCCCCGCCGCTCGCGGGCGATGATCTCGGCATAGACCTGGCCAGTGGTGACGTTGCTCGCCTGGGTCAGGCTCTCGTCGATGAAGCGCTCATAGTGCCCCAGGTCCAGGTCGGTCTCGGCGCCGTCGTCGGTGACGAAAACCTCGCCGTGCTGGTAGGGCGACATCGTCCCCGGGTCCACGTTGATGTAGGGGTCGAGCTTTTGGATCGAGACGCTCACGCCCCGCGCTTTCAACACGCGCCCGACCGAAGCCGCGGTCACTCCCTTGCCCACGCTGCTGATCACGCCGCCGGTGCAGAAAATGTATTTACGCATTCTCCCCATTCCCATACTAACGAGAGAGAGGGCCGCTCGCGGGCGACCCTCTCACCCTGTTACACCACAGAATAATCGTGGTTTATTACCCCCATCGCAATAGACTCCCCCGCCACCGCAAGAATGTACTGCACTATATCACAAGTGGGTTATGATGTCAAATAATCCGCGGGGCAGAAATCCAATTTTTACCGTATCGGCAAAACGTAAGCGCTCAGGAAGTGATTCTAGCGCCGGTCGAGTAGGAGCAGGCAGATGTCCCATCCGGTGACGTATCGCGACCAAGCGGGTTGTGCATACAGCCCCACTCGCTTGGTTTCGATACGCCGCCACAAAAAACGTGGCGGCTACTCAACCAGCGCTCGCTTCACTGGCCTGAGCAGTCGCGTTTCTTCAGCTTGGGGATGGCTGAGCCGCCGACTCCGCTTCGACCTCGGCAGTCGCCGCCTCCCGAATCCGCTCCCAGGCCGCCTGGATCGCCTCCAGCTCCTCCGGGCGCTCGGGCAACTCGCCATAGTGCACGCCGACGTAGGCCTCGGTGATGTGTGCCACGTCCGTGCTGCTGCCGGGGAACGCTTTGTCGAGGGTCGGCAGGTACTCGTAGGGTGTCTCGTGGGGGACGCGAGGGTAGCCCCGCTCCTCGGCTAGCGCGCCCAGAAGTGCGTAAATGCGGCGGATGGTCAAGGCGGCGAAGAAACGGCCCAGGAGCGTGCGGCTCAACGCGCCGGCCATGTCATCCAACCCCTTGCGCCCGCGCAGCAGCAAGTCGCGCAACCGATCGCCCAGGTTCGCGCCCTCCCACACCGACTCGCGCACCTCGTCCCGTCGCCGCCCGTTTAGCACGCGCAGTCGTTGGAGTGTGAGAATCACCAGCAATACCAGGAGCAGCGCGCCGCCGATCTTGCTCGCCGCCCGGGCCAACTCCTGCTGCTCGACGGTCAGCAGCGGCTCGCGAGGCTCGGGGACCAGCATCGGGGCCTCGGGCAATTCGATAAAGGACTGGCCCTCGCCGAGCCTGTCGGCCAGAAGCTGCAAGAGCGGCCAAAGCAACATAAGGACGATCTGTGCGATCCAGCCCAGGACGTAACCCACGCCGATGATGGCGATGGCGAACACCTCCCACAGCGGTCTCAGGAAACGACCAATGTTCTCGCCGGTCAACAAGGCCGCCAGGCCAAGCGCCAGCAGCAGGACGAAAAAACTGGCAGAGACCAGCGTCGTCAGCCAGCCGAGGTCAAACGGCAGATGGCTGCCCCCGTACTGCTGGCCCACCTCCTCGGCCCGCGCCAACGCCATCGCCAGCAAGCTGGCAAAGAAAAAGACGAACACAAACTGATAGTGCGGCCAGTCAAGCACCAGGTCGCTCAGTCCCGTGGTGACGGCGATCAGCACCACCCCCAGGCGGAAGCGAAACGAGACGCTCTCGCTATCCAATCGGCGCTGGGCCAGCACGAGTCCCCGCCACCACACAAACAGCACCAGCAGGAACAGGAACACGTCGTGCGATAGTTCCGTCCGCTTCAGGTTGCTAAAGATGTTGCCCAACCAGGCCAGCTTCCAGAAACTCGTCTCGGCATAGAGCAACTGGTGGACGGTCAGCAACACGCTCCCCACCATCCCCAGCACCAGCAGGCCGACGCGTATCCTGGGGCGCAGAGAGATCTGCAATGCCAGACGAGCCATGTAATGGATCGCCAATATCGAGCCGAGGATGAGGGCCGTGAACGGCAGCGGCTCGACCGGGGTGATAAATTGGAGCAACGCGGCGATGAGGGGAATGCCCACACAGACGTCCATCGTCCCCAGCGCGATAAAGATCAATTCGCGGCGCGCATAGTTGCGGATCAGTTTATCCACCTTCTACCTCCTGCGCGGCAAGGCCAGCCGCCCGCAGCGCCGCCGTCGCGTCATAAGGCCCCGCAGGGGCATTGGCCCCTACGGGACTATGCCCCACCTCATACCGCCGAAACACCGGCATGGACGAGGGTAGGTGATAGGTAGCGACCCCATCGATCCGGGGCGGTGGATCGTCGGCCAGCGAGACCAACGCCATCCGCCGCCCGGCCTCCCGCAGACGCAGGATCCCCGCCGCCAACTCGTCGGTCACGATGGCCGTCACGACGACGAGTGTCGCTCCCCAGGGCAGCCGCGGGCTTTCTCGGCGCAGCAATCCCGCGATAGACAGAGTCGCGAAACTGGTCACGCCCGCCAGCGCCTCGAGGATGGCGGCCAACTGGCCCGGCGAGCGGCCCGGCGGCACGCGGATCGGCTGGTCCGAGAGCGCCATGCACCCGTTCGCCGCCAGTCCCACCTCGCACTTGCTTCCCGCAGCCCAGGTGGCGATGGACCCCGCCACGCTGATGGTGCGCTCGAACAGCTCCGGGAGGACGCCCTGCCAGTGATGCTCGAAGGTGTTGACGTTCAGCAGGATGACGAGGTTGAGCGTCGTGGTCGGCTCGTAAACCCGCACCTGCAACTCGCCCCGGTGCGCGGTCGCCTTCCAGTGGATGCGGCGCAGGCTGTCCTCGGGATGATGGTCGCGGACGCCGACGGTGCGCAGGGGGTCCTCGATCAGGCGGCGGTGCACCTTTCGCTCGCCGAACGGCTCCTTCGATGGCAGCCCCAGGTCCTCCATCGGCCAGATGCGCGGAAAGACGACCAGCCGGTCTCTCTGCTGTATAACCTCCCGCGCCTCGAACAAGGTGAAATAATCGCCCGAACGAAAATGAACCGGCCCTAATGCATAGATGCCCCGCGCCATGCACGCCAGCTCGTACTGCCGGCTGACCCGCTCGTACCAGTGCAGCGATAGCGCGTTGTTGAGGGTGCTGATCGTGGGGATGTGCGTCGGCATCAACATGCCTTTGATCAGAGGCATCACGACCGGGATCTCGTCGTTGACCTCCAGCCAGCTCAGGGGCAATAGCTTGCGGTTGGTGATGCGCACGGTCATCTGGAACGTCTCGCCGGGGAAGGCGCGCCGCTTGTCAAAACGTCGCTCGTACTCGACGTTGCGCAGCGCCTCCTTCTTCCACCACCAGGCGACGGGGATGATGGTCAAGATGCAGGCGGCCAGGGCAAAGAACGTGCGCTGGCGCAGGATCAATCCAAAGACGATAAAGACGATCGCCATCTCGAACCAGGCGGCGTTGAACTGGAAGCGACGAGAGCTTGGCTGTTCTTGCGCCTCGCGGTCTGCAGATGGCGCCCTATCTCCAGAGCGTGGCTGAAACCGGATGCGAAGAGATTCTCTCTCTCGCCGTTCTCTTCTTTCGCTGGACGTTGACGGTTTCATATAGCTTTACGTCCGATTTGTTCTTCTAGACGTTTTTCTACCATCACAACTTTTCTACCGGCGCTGGGACTGTCTCGATCACGTCCATCAGCACGTCCGACGGCATACGGCCGCGCAGGCGGGTCGCCGGGCTGACGAGGATGCGATGGGTGAGCACGTAGGGCGCCAGCAGCTTGACGTCGTCGGGGATGACGTACTCGCGTCCGCGGATGGCGGCCAGCGCCTGGGCGCTCTTGTAAAGCGAGAGCGTCCCGCGCGGACTGCTCCCCAACTGGATGTCCTTGTGCTCTCGCGTGGCGCGGACGATCTTGACGACGTACCCGCGCACCGATTCCTCGACCCGCACCTCACGCACCTGTTGCTGCGCGGCTTGCAGCTCTTCGGGCGAGGTGACCGGCCCCAGGTCCTCCAGCGGATCCTCTCGCTCGAAGCGGAGCAGGATGGCGTGCTCCTCCTCCTCGGTCGGGTAGCCGATGGGCAGCTTGATCAGGAAACGGTCCACCTGCGCCTCTGGCAGGGGGAAGGTGCCCTCCAGCTCAATGGGATTCTGCGTGGCCATCACGAGGAAAGGGCGTGGAAGGAAATAGGTCTCGCCGTCTACTGTGGTCTGTCGCTCCTGCATCGCCTCCAACAGCGCCGACTGGGTGCGCGGTGTAGCGCGGTTGATCTCGTCGGCGAGCACGACCTGCGACATCACCGGGCCGGGCCGGAACTCGAATTCCTGCGCCTTTTGGTTAAAGTAGTTGATGCCGGTGACGTCCGAGGGCAAGAGGTCCGGGGTGAACTGGATGCGGCGGAAGGTGCAGCCGAGGCTGGCGGCGAGCGACCGGGCGAGCATCGTCTTGCCGATGCCGGGCACGTCCTCGATCAGAACGTGACCCTCGCAGAGGACGGCGACGAGCGCCAGGTCAATGACCTCGTCCTTGCCGACGATGACCTGCTGGACGTTTTCGTGCACGCGGGCGGCGATTTGAGCGATCATGTGAGCCTCCTAATAGTAGCGGTTGTACTTTATGAATACCGGCAAGCAGAATAATTGGTTCAGTCCCACGGTCTTCTTGCCAGACGGACGATTGGAGTGTACAATATCACAAAGGAGCGAAAATGTCCACTCAAACATCTATAACTATCGAATTGCCAACGACATTGGCCAAGCTGCTGCCCCCCGATGATATCATACGCCGCCAAGTCATCGAACTGGGGCTAAAACAGTGGCGCGTGCGCCAAGCTCTCGAAGCCTATCGCCAGGGACGGGGCACACTGGCTTATGCCGCCGAACAGGCTGGCGTATCGTTGCGCGAGATAATTCCCCTGGCCTACGCTCATGGCCTGGAGCCAAAAGTAATCCCCAACTGGCTCGACAAGCCACTAACGATGGATGAGGCCGCCAGGTTGTGATCGTCGTCGCCGACACTGGGCCACTGCTGGCGCTGGCAAAGATTGGCTCTCTTGATCTTCTGAAGCAATTATACAGCCAGGTTTTCACGGCACCGGCTATATATCATGAAGCCGTCACTGCTGGCTTGGCCCAGGGAGCTGCTGATGCGCCGTTGCTGGAAGCTGCCTATCAGCGTGAGATGCTTCAGGTACAAGCACTGATCGATGCCCCACTCCCGATCCCTGGATTGCTTCATCGGGGCGAGGCCGAGAGCATCGGAGTGGCCATTGAGCAAAGAGCCGATTTGTTGCTGATAGACGATCTGGATGCACGCCAGATAGCCAAAGTCAACTTCCAAGCTGCCGGAGCACCAACGGAAGTCAAGGGTACTCTAGGTATCATCGTCAGCGCTTACCAGCAAAGCTTGCTCGGCCTGCAAGAAGCCATAGATCTCATCCAGGTTCTTAAAGGCCGCCCTGATATATGGCTCAACGCCCAACTGTGCGATCAGGTTATCCACACGTTGCGCCACTCAGCTTGAGATGCTTCTCGTATCCGCCGCGCGGCGAGGCCGAACGTGGTGTGGTCGTGGGCGACGACGACGGAGGCTTGATTGTGAGGCTTTTGTACTTTGCCGGTCACTCTCATATACTTGAAAACCACTTCGGGTCAAGGGAAATTTGCTTCACTTCCACCACTTCCGTTCTTACGCCTAACTCGAGTTCCTTCAATTTATCTATGAGCTGATCTCCGTCAATCAAATCTATCGCAGGTGCACCATCTCTTGTCGCTTCTCTCACTGCGTCTTTTGTAAAATTACCTGTCGTAACAAGTAACCCCTTATCCGCTCGCCCAACCATTGCACCGCGAAAGTCACGAACCTGGCTAACTGTGACTGAGCCTTTATAACGTTTGCACTGGAATATCACATGAAAGCTCAACAATCCCCCCAAACGCATTATCCCTTTACCATCTATACCCCCATCGCCAGTACGTCCCGTCACTTCAACTTGAATGAAACCTGACTCGCGAAGCAATCTTTGTACGAGTCGCTCAAACGCAGATGGTTCCATATTCAACAGAATGTTCAGAAGCTCATCTCGCCAGGATTGTTCTACATCAACCTCCTCCAAGCTATCTTTTTCCAAAACCACTTGGGCTTTTTTGCTTTGCCGCTGCACAAACCGCCTTACCGCTCTGGGATTGACTCGGCCGAGTTGTCGTCCTTTCGGTGTTAACGCCCAGACGCCTCTGCTGGAGTTGTCTAATACTCCATATTTCTTCAGGTAGGTTCTTGTCCAAGCCAATCTGTACTCGACTTCGGTTTGTCCGCCTTTTTCGGGATCGTGTAACACTTCAAGTTGCTCATCAGAAAGACTGGCGATTTCTGTAGCTTTATTGTTGATCTCTTCAATTGTGCCCGAGCCACCGAGATCTTTAAGAGCCTCGATCACAGGGTTCATAAAAGCATCAAAGGTAGGAATATCCGTTTTTGTCATTTGAAACCTCACAAGAATTTCAGGATAATGCAATGACCTGAACCTTTTTCGTCACTTGGCAGCCCTACGCCTCCCACCACTATGGCACAAAATACCGCACACTAAACTCCGCCACCTCCTGCGCCACATTCTCAATGTACAGTATCACACTGTAATTCCCCCCCGGCAGCACCCGCCCACTCTCGTCGTAATAAGCCACCCAGCGCGTCCCCTTCGCCCCGAACGCATCCACATCCCAGAACCCCTCTTGCCGCTCGATCTCGTCCTCGTTGCGCGTCCACACCGCCGCCCACCGCACCCCATCGTCCATCCCGATGTAGCTGAAAATGGCATAGATCACCCGCGTGTTCCAGTCGAAGCGATTCTCCGGCGCGGTGAGGATCGGCCGACCATCCGGCTCCACGCCCTGGGCGATGGTGAGATCGCTAAAGGCGGGGCGCACCATCGCTTGCTCCCCCTCAATCGAGGCGTTCACGCGCTCCAACTCCTCGCCCGCCACCGTCACCCGCGCCTCATAGTCGCCGGGCGGGAACGGCTCGTCGTCCAACGCCTGGAAGCTGACCTGCGTCTGCCCGCGCGGAGGACCGCTCCACGTCCCGGTGTTCTCCTGGATCGGCTCGCCCTCGTAGTAGAGCGCGTGCGCAAGCTCCAGCCCCGGGCACAGCCCCTCGTACTCGTAGGTCAAATAGACCACCCGCACGCCGACGTCGAACTCGCTCCGGGCCGACGCCTCGGCGGGCGGCTCAGGCACGTCCGCCATGCGCAGGTTGAACGCTCGCGGGGCGGCGCTCAACACCTCGAAGGGATGCGTCGCCGCTGCACGCTCGCCCACGTAGATGAGCAGTTCGTAGCGGCCCGGCTCGACGCCCTCGTCGCCAGAGAGGATGGGGATCACCTGCCGGTTCTCCCGCCCCCAGGGCGTCTCGGGCTGCAAGGCCACGACCTCGCCCTCGCGCTGCACCTCCCAGCGCCAGAGCGTATCGGGCCGGATGTCCTCCAGCGAGAGCGCGGCGTGGATCCCGCGGACGCCCCGGCAGAAGGTATCGGCGACCGCATCTAGCGCGCCAGCCTCGCTCACGCTCTCGCCCACCTCCACGCGGCTCGCAAAAATCGCCGGCGTCTGCGTGGGCGCGAGCGTGGCCGTAGGCTCCACCGCAGCAGGAGGCTTGAGCGCGCCGCTCAAAGCCGCCATCCCCACTGCGATGATGATCACCGCCGCCCCGCCGACCAGCGCCCAACCCCAGGTCAGCTGTACTGACTTCGCCCCCAGGGCGTCGCGCTCCGCCCGGCGGCTGGTTAGCTGCCCCTCGGCCAACGGTTGCAGCGAGGTATCGGGATAGGCGCCCGTGGCGTCGTAGACGGCGTTCGCCAGGAAACGCATCCAGGCCCGCAGTTGGCTGCGCTCGTCCACGTCAGAGATCGTCGCCCCGGCGCGCCTTGCGTCGGCGATGAAAGCACTGACGTCCTCCAGAAACCCCTCGCCTGGCTCATCCTGCTCTTTGCGGACGACCAACGCCTGGTATCGCTCCTGCAACGTATGGAAAAGTTTACTCATAATAGCCCCCCCACAAAGCTCGCGTACAATCGCTGCACTCGTTCGATGACCCGGCGCAATTCCCAGTCGGCGAGGTTGAGGTAACAGTCGCAGGCCTGGTTGAACTCATCGGCCAGGTCCATCAATCCCTCGGCGCTGTGCGGACTGTTCCAGTCCGAGTGCTCCTCCCGCAGCCGCTCCTCCATCCCGCGCTGCAACGAGCCGATCCGCGCCCCCCAATCCGGGCGCGAGGCCCCCACCCCCTCGCGGCGGAGCGATCCCCGGATGTGCTCGACGCGGCTTTCAAAATCCGCCAGCCGGTCCACCTCGGTCTGGCAGGGACGCCAGCCGCGCAAGAGCGTCCGCCAATCGACCGAACCCGCCTCCGCCCGGTCGAGCGCGTAGAGGCTGGCGTAAAAAGGCGAAAACGCCGCCGACACCTCGTGCAGGATGTGGTGCAGCTCTTTCCACTCGCCCAGTTGCGCCTGGAGCGCCGACAATTGCCGGAGCACCATCAACAGCTCGTCGTGCAGCTTTTCATCGGTAGCGAGCAAGCCCCGCAGCGCATCCGCCGCCCGCAGCGCCGCCAATTCCACCTTCTCGACGCGAATAATGTCCCCGCTCCCTGTATGAACCGCGCCGGTCACGTCATCGATCTCGGTCCGAAAATCGCCGCCCGCCAGCGCTTCCTCCATTCCGCCCATTCACGCCCTCCTTTGATTCAAAGTTTGGAGATGCGTTGGGTTTCGGCTCTCGCCTCAACCCAACCTACCCAATCACGTTTTACGCACCACGCCAATTATAGACCAGGTACTCGCGCTTTACAAATTAGTCGAGTTGTTGTAAAATTACGTGTCGCTAGAAACAATCAACAGGAGGAATAAAACATTGCCCAACTTACAATCAGCGAAGAAACATCTTCGGAGTTCAGAACGGAAGCGTGTGCGCAACCAGGTGCATCGAGGTCGAGCGCGCACCACGGTCAAAAAAGCCCGACGCTTGCTCGAAAAAGGGCAGCTCGAAGAGGCCCGCAAGGCTGTACGCATCGCGATCAGCGCGCTGGATAACGCGGCCCAGAAAGGCGTCATTCACAAGAACAATGCCGCCCGGCGCAAGTCACGCTTGATGCAACAATTGAACCAGCTCGAACGCGCGTCCTGAGCGCAGGAAGGATGAACCGCAAGCGATTCAACCAATAAAACGCTGTTGCGTAACGTAACGGCGTTTTTTTGCTGTATGGATACTTTGACAATCCTATTATACAAAAGGAGGCACAAAAATGCAGATCAGTGGTTACAATTTTCCCGACGACTTGTACTATGACAAGCTGCATAGCTGGGCGAA
>DAOTUB010000176.1:0-4409 GCA_034437455.1 Anaerolineae bacterium
GCCTATTATCTGGTGGCCGCTCTTTTCGCCTATCATCCGCAGAAGGGCGGAAAGGGCAACATGGGCAATCACTTTGCCAAGACCTGCGAGATAAAGGAGGATAACACCGCCATTGAGCGCCGCTTCACCGTCCTGCTGGCCGCCCATCCCGAAAATCTGGACGATTACCTGCGCCAGGCGATTAGCTTCCTGAAATCCAAGGAAGAGCCCGTCAACTGGCACCGACTATTACTCGACGTGATGGCCTGGAACCACCCTGACTATCGCGAACGTGTACAAAAGAACTGGGCGCGCTCTTTTTGGGGGCGCTCACGGAAAAGTCAAGATACGAATCAAGACACAAAAAAGGAGAGCTAAAAATGTTCATCGAATTGCACATGATCCAGAATTTTGCCCCGTCTAACCTGAACCGGGATGATACCAACAATCCCAAGGACTGCGAGTTTGGCGGCGTCCGCCGTGCCCGCATCTCGTCCCAGTGCATCAAGCGTGCCATCCGCAACACGCCCGTCTTTGCCAAGACCACCGAAGTCGAGCTCGGCACGCGCACCAAGCGGCTGATGCATCGCTTGAGCGAGCGCTTGGTTGAGGCCGGTAAGCTTGCGGAGGATGCGAATGACATATTGGCTGACTTTGTGCCCAAATATGCCAGCAAGTTGGACAGCAACAAGAAGGACGAGGATGGAAAGAAAAAGACCGCCGTCTTGCTCTACATCAGCGAGCAGGAGATGGACCACATCGCCGAGACGCTGTTAGAAAACTGGGATGAGCTATCGGACAAGAAGATAGTGGGGAAAGTGGCTCGACAGCTCGTGCGTGATCACGAAGGGCATACCAGCGCGCCAGACATTGCCCTTTTTGGGCGTATGCTGGCCGAGAAACCCAAGCTAAGCCTGGACGCCGCCTGCCAGGTGGCTCACGCTATCTCTACCCATCGCGTGACGATGGAGATGGACTTTTACACTGCTGTGGACGACCTGGCGCCCGATGAGGAGACAGGAGCCGGCATGATGGGCTTCACCGGTTACAACAGCGCCTGTTTCTACCGCTACGCCCGCATCGACTGGGATCAACTGGTCGAGAATCTCAACGAGGACGCCGATCTGGCCGCCCGCACCGTCGAGGGTTTTATGCGCGCCGCCATTGAGGCCGTGCCCAGCGGCAAACAGAATGCCTTTGCGGCCTACAACCCTCCCGAATTCATGCTGGCCGTCGTGCGAGAGGATGGCATGGGCTGGTCCCTGGTCAATGCCTTCGAGACGCCCGTTCGCCCACATCGCGACTCCGGCCTGGTTGCTCCCTCTGTGGAGGCACTTGATACCTATTGGGGCCGCCTCCAGCAAGTCTACGGGGATGACACCCTGACCAGCGTATCCGCGCTGTCGCTCAACACCGAGCTCTCGCTGGAGCACTTGGACAAGTTGGCTGAAAATCAGGAAGCGTGGATTAAGGCGGTAACCGATGCCTTGCCCACCAGGGAGGAGGCCGCATGAATGTCCTATTGCTGCGCCTCTCCGCGCCGATGCAATCCTGGGGCGTGCAGAGCCGTTTCAGCGTGCGCGATACGGGACGGGAGCCCTCGAAGAGTGGCGTGGTGGGCCTGCTTTGCGCCGCCATGGGCCGCTCTCGCGATGAGCCGGTAGAAGACTTGGCAGCGCTAAAAATGGGTGTGCGCGTGGATCAGGAAGGCAGCGTCGAATATGACTATCAGACCGCGATGGACGTTCTCAAGGCAGGCGGAGGTAGTACCAAGAATACAGAGCCTTCCCGCCGCTACTACCTCGCCGACGCCCGTTTCCTCGTCGGCCTGGCGGGGAACGACCTCGGCCCCTTGACCGACGTTCACGACGCCCTGCGCGATCCCCACTGGCCCCTTTACCTGGGCCGCAAAGCCTTCGTGCCCGGCGAACCGATCTGGCTGGAGGACGGTTTGCAGCCGGACGTCGACCTAGTTGATGCGCTAAAGGCGTTCCCCTGGCTAGGGCCAGATTATCAACAACCCAACTCCGAACTACGCCTGGTGTTGGAGGATCCCGACAGCCCCGATGTGCGTCACGATCAACCGGTCTCCTTCGCCAAGCGACGCTTCGCGCCGCGCCACGTGAGGACAACATTTATCCCGACCCCGTCACGCAAGGAGGTGAGCCCATGTACCTCTCCCGATTGATCCTCAACCCGCGCAGCCGCCGCGTGCAGAGCGAGATCGCCGACCGCTACCAGCTCCATCGCAGCATCATGAGCGCCTTTCCCGATGACCTGGACAGTAAAGAGGAACGCGTGCTCTTCCGGCTGGATCAAGACGCACGCAGCGGCGACTTGACCCTGCTGGTCCAATCCTGGAACCTGCCCGACTGGTCCTGGCTGGCAGAGCCGGACGCCCGCGACTACCTGCGACCGGTGAGCGTGCCCAACCCGGCGCTGAAGGAATTCCAACTCGACCTGGCGTCCGGTCAGACCCTGGCCTTCCGCCTGCGGGGCAACCCCACTGCGCGGCAGCGGTTGCCCGATGGCTCCAAGAAGCGCGTGGGCCTACAGCGCGAGGAGGAACAGATCGAATGGCTGGAACGCAAGGCGGAGCGTAACGGCTTTCGCATCCTCTCCGTCCGTACCAGCCACCAGTCGAAAGCCTACGGCCGGGTCTACCAGAATGGCGACAGGGATCGCCTGACGTTTCTCTCCGTCCAATTCGACGGCCTGTTGCAGGTGGAAGGGGCCGAGCAGATAGAAGAAGCGGTCCGTTCTGGCATCGGTGGCGGGAAAGCCTTCGGCTTCGGCCTGCTCTCGCTGGCCCCGCCCCGAACCTGAACCACGTACTTGTACGCTCATAGAGTGAATCGCGACCCGCTCTCGGAAAATAGATGATAGGGCAAACCCGGGTTTGTACCTTAACAACCACATAGCTTTATCCATAAGGAGCAATTCTGATGCGTGACCTGCACGAATTACCCAAACTGCGCGACAGCTTGTCCTATCTCTACCTGGAACGCGGTTGCATCAAACAGAAGCACAAGGCGATCGAGTTCTTTGACGAGGAGGGCCGCGTCATGATCCCCGCCGCTGCTTTGTGCGTGTTGATGCTCGGACCGGGCATCTCTATCACCCACGCCGCGATCAAGGCCCTGGCCGATAACGGCTGCCTGGTCGTCTGGGTGGGCGAGGACGGCACCCGCTGCTACGCTCAGGGCGGCGGCGAGACCCGCAAGGCCTATCATCTGCTGCACCAGGCCGAGTTGGCCAGCGACCCCGAAAAGCGGCTGCAGGTGGTCAAGCGCATGTACCTGCATCGCTTCCAACAAAAGCTGGCCCCCGGCCTGACTCTGCAACAGGTGCGCGGGTTGGAGGGGCAGCGCATGCGCCAGGCCTACGCCAACGCCGGCCGAAAGTACGGCGTCGAGTGGCACGGCCGACGTTATGACCGCAACAACTGGGGCAAGGCCGACCCGCCCAACCGCGCCCTGTCGCTCGCCAACGCGCTGCTCAACGGGCTGTGCCACGCCGCCATCGTCTCCGGCGGCTACTCGCCCGCCCTGGGCTTTATCCATACCGGCAAGCAGAAATCCTTTGTCTACGACATTGCCGATCTCTACAAGACCGAGGTGACCATCCCGACCGCCTTTCGCACCGTGGCCGAATCGACCGCGAGGCTCCACCCGCGCGTCCGGCAGGCCACCCGCGATGCTTTCAAGGCGCAGCGCCTGCTCAAGCGCATCCTACCAGATATCATGAACTTGCTCGATCTCTCCGCGGAGGTGCTGCGGGCCGGGGAGGAGGCGGATAGCGACCCAGCCCGCCCCGAACCCCTGTGGACGCCGCCGAAACAGACGGCCCAGACGGTCACGTTCAAGGTCGATGCGGAGCGTGAAGCGCGTCAGCAGCGACGCGAGCGCGCTGAGAAAGGCCTGCGCAATGACTGGATCGTGCGCCAGTGCGAGCCGGGCGTGTGGCACATCGTGACCCGCCCCGATAGCCCCGGCTACACCATCCGCGAGGTCGAAGGCGCGTGGCAGTGCAGTTGTCCCGATTTCGCCAAGACCGGGTTGGGGATGTGCAAACACACCGCGGCGGTCGAGATGACGCAGGCGGCACGAGATGGCGAGCGAGGTGCGTGATGGTGGTGATGATCCTGGAAAAAGTGCCCACCTCGCTGCGCGGCGAACTGACGCGCTGGCTGATCGAGCCGCATACCGGCGTCTTTGTGGGCCACGTCAACGCGATGGTGCGGGACCGGCTGTGGGAAAAGTGCCGCGAGGCCAAGCGAGCCGGTGGCATCATCCAGATATGGTCCACCAACACCGAGCAGCGGTTTCAGATGCGGATGGCTGGCGAAACGAGGCAAGATATGGTAAACTTTGATGGCCTACAACTGGTCCGTATACCATTTGATAATTCGTCGTAAGGGCAAAAGTCTT
>DAOTUB010000177.1:0-7635 GCA_034437455.1 Anaerolineae bacterium
CCGGATCCCGTCCATCTGTGCCGTTGCGCGAAGGGCGATCTGCCCTCCGAGGGAGAATCCCATCATGCCGATTCGCCGAGGGTCCAGATCGTCCCGGCTCTGGAGGAAGGCGAACGCGGCGGCTACGTCATCCACGTCGAGCCAACCGAGCGCGCGGACATCCCCCTCGCTCTCCCCGCTGCCGCGCAGGTCGTACATCAGCACGCCGTAGCCATGGCGGGCCAATATCTCGGCGTGCTCCACGTCATAGAGCAGAATCACGGCGGCGCCATTCCGGGACGGAATGTACCAGCCAGATAGCGTCACACCGTCGCCGCTGGTGAACGTGACCTCCTCGTAATCCAGCCCTACGTCGGCCGGCGTGACGCGATCCCCGGTAGTATGCGTCGGTTGGGCTTGCACATCGACCCAGAGCGCCAGATACCCGAGATAAAACAGCGCCAGCCCTCCCCCCAGACCGACGAGCAGCAGCCTGAGCCAGTGGCTCCAGCGTGAATCGACCGGCTGGCGCACACCCAGCATCCTCTCCTCGTCGCTGGCGACACAGGCCGCCAGCGCTATCAGGCTCAGGCCAATCAGGATCAACGCGATCCGGTTGCGGGCATAGTCGGCCAGGACGACGTTCCCCGGCTGCATAAAGGCGTGTATTGGCCACGAGAAGAAAATCCGATCCAGCAGCACGTCGCCGCCCAATAGCAATCCGAGCCACAGTAACAACGCCACCAGGACACCCAATGTCCCCTTGCGGGTTAGCTGGGTGATCAGCAACACCACCCCGCCGATAAAGATCGACGGAGCTATCCAACGAGCCATCAGCAACGGGAATGGATCTTGATTGGCGCCCACCCACTGACCAACCAGGCTCCCGATCAGCCCCACGATCCCCTGCAATACGGCCAACACTGCCAGACGCTCCAGCAGCGTCCAGGGCAGCGTCCGGGGAGAGGCCAGCAGCAGTTCCAACGGTCGCTCGTCTTCGGGGGAAAGCAGAAAGGCGGCCTGCAAGCCAACCGCCAGCGGCACGATCGTCTCCACCACCCGGCTGGCCGATAAAAAGGGCAGGGCTTCCGACAGGGGATCGCCCCGCCAGATGGTGGCGTACAGAGTCAGAAAAAACGCCACGGCAAGTCCACTTCCGAGCGCCGGAAGCCATCCAACGAGCCGCACACTCGTGCTCCAGGCTATTCGCCCGTGTCGTATCATGCCCGCTATCCCCCTGCGCGTCCTCTCAACCAGATCTCTTCGCGCTCGCTCGCCCATAGCGCCAGCCCGCCCATCAACAGCGCCAACGCCCACAGCCAGGGATGCGTCGCCGCCGCCGTCATATCGGGCGAGCGTAGCGCAGCGCCCTCGAAAAAGCCCACCTGCCAGAGCACCTGCACACTCCACAACGCCAGACTGACCAGCGCGCCCGGTCCTGGATCGGCAAAGAGCACGCTGAGCAGAAGCGAGAGGGCCGAGAGAAAGGCCATCGGTGCCAGCCAGGTCGTCACCAGCGGCCAGAGCGAGATATGAGGCCGGAGCGACGCCAGCGCCAGGCTCCCGACCAGCCCCAGCGCCAGGTCGAAGCCAAAGACGAGCAGCAGGCGGGCCAGCAGCGTCAGCCAGGGAGGAGTGGGCGTCGCCAGCTCGACCTCCAGCGCCGGGTCCACCACCGGGCCGTAGAGAAACGCCACGCCCATCGCGGCGACGAGGGGAGCCGTCAGCACGAACGGCAGCGCCTCGCTCCCTTGCGCACCGCTCCCCAGCGCCACCAGCAGGCCCAACGCAAACACCAGCGCCGAGGCAGGCCAGATTTCGGCGCGGATGACGGGCACCTGGAAGCGCAGGAGCAATAGGAGCAGACGCGGGTCTTTCCACGGCTGCGGTCGAGCCAGGGCCAGGAGGCGGCGACGGACGGAGGAGGAAAGCGCGGGAGCAGGCTGGACGCGCACGGCAGACGCGATGCGCCGCCAGGCCATCAGATCTCGCCGGCAGGTGGGACAATCGCGCAGGTGAGTCTCCAGCGCGGCCCGCGTGCGCTCGTCGAGCGTCCCGTTGGCGTACCAGGGCAAAAGCTCGTTCCATTTTTCGCGCTCACCGCTCATCGTCCTTCTCCCTCCGATCCGTTGGATCGGCCAGCTCGGCCAGCAACTGGGCCAGCCGCCGTCGCGCCAGATACGCCCGGCTCTTTACCGTGCCGACCGGACAGTCCAGTATCTCGGCTATCTCGGCATACGCCAGGCCGTGATAAAACGTCAACTCGAGCACCGCACGCTGTGTGGCCGGTAGTTGCGACAACGCCGCCATGACGCGATCCTGTTCCCAGGCTGCGTCGGCCAATTCGGAGACGGACGGGGAGGGGTCGGGGATGTCCTGATGTTCATCCAGCGGCTGGGGGCGGCGACGGCGCAGCCAGTGACCGGCCTTGTTGTGGGCGATACCGAACAGCCAGGTGCGCACCGACGAGCGGCCCTGAAAAGTCGCCGAGCTGTGCCAGGCAGCCAGAAAGGTCTCTTGCAGCAGTTCCTCGGCGATAGGCGCGTCACCGATGAGACGGCAGAGGAAGGCAAAGATGGCGCGCGCGTGCCGCTCGTAGAGCGACTCCAATGCTCCGACGTCGCCGTGCGCCAGACGACTCAGCAGTCGCTCGTCCGTCTCCTGGATAGACGTCATCCCACGTGCCCGAATGGCCAATTCCACCGCTGCGCTGACCTCCTACTTATGAGTACCACAAGACAGCGCCGCGGTTCAACTGGGCATGCAAATCCAGTTTCAAGGGGAGACACGACAACAACTTTTACTCAAGCGTATCCTGGGGAACGCGAGCAGCGCGTCGCAGGGTTCTGCGATCCAGAGGCGGTAGGGGCGCTCGGCCGCCAGCAGTCGCGAGATCGTCCTTTCGACATCGTAGTGGACGAGGCGGAACTCGACGCGCCAATCCCCATCCCAGGTGAGCAGCGCGTAACGGGCCGTCCCTAGCTCGCCGATGGGATACCCCACAGCGCCGGGGTTGATCAATCGCTGACCCTGCACGGTGCGGTCGAGCATCTCATGGGTGTGACCGAAGAGAACGAGATCGGCCCGGACATCGGCGATCATCTCGCATACCTCGTCGTCGGGCGTATCGGCATCGATGGCTTCCACAACGCTGCGAGGCGAGCCGTGTACCAACAATAACCGCTGGCCGCCCACCTCCAGTTCCTCCTGGAATGGCAGAGCGCGCAGCCAGGTTTCCGCCCGTTCACTCAGTCGCTCCAATGCCCACAAACAGAGCGCCTGATCCGCCCATTCCTCTTCATTCTGGGGATCGAAATGGTGCCAATCGGTAGCGAGCAAGAAGCAATCGGTATTGCCATAGACGCCGACAGCATTCCGCTCCACCAACAACTCGATCACCTCTCCAGGGCCAGGCCCCAAGAGGACAATATCACCCAGCACGAGGATCTGGTCGGCGCCGCCCCGCTCATCGAGGTCGGCCAGAACGGCGCGCAAAGCCTCACCGTTCCCATGAATGTCGGCCAGGGCAGCGAGTTTCACGGACTATTCTCCTCCGAAAATAGATCTGTTACCAATTTGCGTCATTCCGAGCGACCGAAGGGAAGCCTGCCCTGAGCCTGTCGAAGGGTCGAGAAATCTCCACTTTCGCAAGAAAAACGAGCCTCGGAGATTCCTCGACTCCACTCCGCTACGCTCCGTTCCGCTCGGAATGACGAGCGCCTGTAGCGGTTAGCGTCGGATTGTTCCAATCCGCAACCGCCCTACATTTTCGTCCTTCTGGGCGAATGGAGTTCATGGTGACTCCTCAATGTACTCGCGGATCGTTTGTGCCATCTTCCGCGCCCGCTCCGGGGCGTCGCCGACGTGGCCGGTAGCGTCGAGCAAATCGCGCACGCGGTCGGCATCCACGTACTTGAGCACCTCCGGGTCGGCGGCCAGCCGATCGACCAAGGGGTTGGGGTCACCGACCCAGACCGCGCCCCAGGCAACCATCGCGTGCTGACGGATCACCTCATGCATCTCGTGACGGCTGGCGCCGTTGCGGACAGCCTCAATGATCAGCCACTCGGTGGCAGAGAAAACACCGTAAGCGTCCAGGTTGCGCTTGATGCCCTCCTCGTGGATGTTTAACCCCTTCAGGACGCGGTGAGCGCGGCACAAAATCTCCTCGCTGGCCAGGAACGCCTCCGGCAGGTAGATGCGCCGGTTGGCCGAATCGTCCAGCGTGCGCTCCAGCAGGCTGTGGGCGGCGTTATCCCAGGCCACGCGGGGCAGCGCGGCGACGTAGCGCGCCAGGCTATCAATGTTCTCGGTGTGGACGGGGTTGCGCTTGAAGGGCATCACCGACGAGCCCACCTGCTTTTCGCCGAACGGCTCGCTCCATTCTCCAATGGGCGGCGATTGCAGCAGCCGGATGTCAAAGGCAAGCCGATAAAGGGAGACGGCCAAGCCTGCCAGCACGTTCAACACGCGCACGTTCTGCTTGCGCGGGTAGACCTGGGTGGCGATGGGGAAGGCCTCCAGCCCCAGCTCCGCCATCACGAGCGACTCCATCTCGGCGGGCGTCATCCCGGTGCCCATCAGCGCGCGGGCATAAGAGGCGGAGCTGCCCACGGCTCCCTTGACGCCCTTGCCACGGAGATGCTTCCGCAACCGGCTCATCTCGTGATAGTCCTCCAGCAGATCCTGCCCATAGGTCGCCAGCCGGTAGCCGACAGTGATCGGCTCGGCGGGTTGGATGTGGGTGTAGCCCATGCAGACTTGGTCGGCGTGGAATTCGATGCGGTCGGCCAGGTCGGACAGAAGGGAGCGCAGTTCATCCAGCAACAGATCGAGCGCGTCACGGATGCGCAGGGCCTCGGCGTTGTCAACGATGTCGTAGCTCGTCGCCCCCAGGTGGATGATGGCTCCGCCGACGGGGCATTGCTCGGCGTAGGTGCGGATCTCGGCCATCAGGTCGTGGCCGATCTCGGCGTCAATCTCCATGGCGCGCTCAATGTCCACGTCGTCTTGATGCGCCCGCAGGTCGGCCAGTTGCTCAGACGTCACCAGACCAGCCCGGTGCTGCGCGGCGGCCAGCGCGACCCACACGCGGCGCAAGAGCCGCCGCTTGTGCACCTCGCTCCAGATGGAGTGCATCGCCTCGGAGCCGTAGCGCCAGGTGAAGGGGGTGATGTAGGTCTCGTGAGTGAATTCGGTTTTCGGTTTCATGGATTCCCCTCTTTATCTCGCACGTCGGCTATGGTGTCTTTGACCCGGTCGATATAGCCCAGAATGCCCTCGGCGTCGGTCTCGGACGGATCGACCATCATCAGATCGACCTTGAGCGGCATGCCGCTGGCCAACTCGCGCCAGATGTCGTCCAGTTGCTTGATCAGTTGAACATCGGTGGTCTCGCGGTCCAACACCAGTATTGGGTCGAGTAGTGTGTGTAGCTCATCGTTCGTCAGGGATAAGATGCGCTCGCTGTTCCCCACGAGGGTTAGATAAAGCATCTCCCAATCGTACACCTGTTGTTCGAGAGCACGTTTCTCCCGCACCTCAGCAGCGACCAGATTGCGGCGCAGATCAAAGGCGACGTTCAGAGCATCCTGACTGCGCCGCAGCCACTCGTAGACATTCTTCCGAGGACGCTCACTCTGCTCCCCCCCATAAGCGCCGAACAACTGGTAGAGAACCGTCTCCTCCGGCGTATCTCCCCGGAGCAATGGTTCGCAGGCGTTTAACAAGTTTGACGTGCGCGCCCGCAAAATCTTTAATTGTCGCTTTAACCTTGTGCGACGAATGGCCCAGGGCATCAATTTGTAACCGCCAACCCCCAGCGCGCCCAAACCCAGGACGCCGATGAACACCCACCCCCAAGGAAAAGAACTGGCTGACGGAGACTCGGTAACAGGGGAACCGATCGGCGTTTGCTCGATTTGAGACGACTGGGGAGGGGCTGTGCCATATACCTGGAGCCGGTGCGAGGCAACTGCGCTAACATCCGGTTTATACTTCCAGAAATAGATCCTGGTATCGAAAAAGGCGACCCGGCCGGGGTTCAGATCGGAGGGAGTAGCATAGCTGGACTCCACGCCAATCACCTCTCCATCGGCGTCATACAGCGTCACACACGCCTGAATATACTTGCATTCTTCGTCGTGCTGATTCTTTACCTTGCCCATGACGTGGAAAGCAGCATCGTCGTCAAAGGATAATTCGCTGTTCAGTACTTGGAGAGGATACAGTTGTCGAACGGTTGCATCCCAAGAGACCGCGAGGTCGTAAGACGCCCACTCCGGCGGATCCGAAAATATGATCAGAAATGGCGAGGTCTCGCCGGGCGAGATTAAGCCAATCTTGGAATACGAGTGCTTGGCATACACCACTTCCCCAGATGCGTCGCGCAGGGAGGCATCGATCCTCACAAACTCGGTGTTCAAATGGGTGTCGTTTCGCACCTCGCCAACGAGGTAGACGCTGGTCGATCCCTCGTGAGGCACAAATGTATTGCTCCCCAACACCACGACCTCTGGGGCAGGTGTTGGAGCCGGAGTCGAGACACCATTCATCGCCGCAGCCTCATAGCCAAAGCCAATCGAAGATGCTAAAAGAATGCACGCGGCTATGAAGCCAATCGCTACTTCAACTCTTGGGATCATCAAAGAGATTGTACACCAGATTCAAGCTTAAGGGAAGTCCATGCTTTGCCACACTGTGCGTTTGGGAGTATAATAACGCGCGGCCACTCCATTGAGGATCTGTAGCGATGACAGAAACAAATGAGAAGAGAGGAGACATTATGACGGATTATCGCATTCACAAACATCCTATCCTCCCGGTCGAGGAACGACCTGAATTCGAGTTCACCTGGCGGGGCCAGGCGATGATCGCCCACGAAGGCGAGACCATCTCCTCGGCCCTTTTTGCTAATGGGGTGCGCACCTTTGGACATCATCACAAAGACGGCGCGCCCCAGGGCCTCTTCTGCGCCAACGGGCAGTGCGCCCAGTGCCTGGTCGTGGCGGATGGGCTTCCCGTCAAGGCTTGCATGACCCCCGTACAACCGGGGATGCAGGTCGAGTCAATGGACGGGAAACCCACCTTGCCCGACCTTTCTGAAATGCCCGAGACACACCCCATCGCGACTATCGAGGTGGAGTGCCTGATCATCGGCGGCGGACCGGCGGGGCTTTCGGCGGCCATCGAGCTGGGCAAGGCCGGCGTGCGCACGCTCATCGTGGACGACAAGCACCGACTGGGCGGTAAGTTGATCCTCCAGACTCACAAATTCTTTGGCTCGGTAGAAGCCTGTTACGCCGGGACGCGAGGCACCGACATCGCCGAGAAACTGGAGCAAGAAGTGCGCCAGTTCGAGAACGCCCAGGTCTGGCTGGACACGACCGCCCTGGCCGCCTTCTCCGACCGCAAGGTGGGCCTGCTGCGGGAGGGTAGATACGTCGTCGTCCATCCTCACATCCTGCTGGTCGCCACCGGCGCGCGGGAAAAGTCGCTGGCCTTTGCGGGCAACACGCTACCGGGGGTCTATGGGGCTGGGGCCTTCCAGACGCTGGCGAACCGGGACCTGGTGCGCCCGACGGAGCGGTTATTCATCGTCGGCGGGGGAAACGTGGGCCTGATCGCGGGCTATCACGCCCTCCAGGCCGGCATCCA
>DAOTUB010000178.1:0-18455 GCA_034437455.1 Anaerolineae bacterium
TTTGAGCGAGAAGCGGCCGAGGCCGCCGGGTTTGTGTTTCGGGGCGTGGGAATGGGATAGTGTAGGGGAGCATTGAGCATGCAGAGTGCATCGTCCACTATCCCGCGTTATCTGCCTCAGGGCTTGCCGCTAGACGTGGACGTTTTCCCTTATACGCGCGCTGAAATAGAGACGGCGCTAGAAGAAGGCAATCCTTTCATCTGGCAGGCGCTGGCAGAAGGGGGTTTGTTGTCGTGAATATCCGGGTGGTTGGGCGGAAGGGCGTTTGTTAGCTGAATTATTAAGGTGTGCTATAATTAATGTGCTTTGTTTGGCCCAACGTCCCTTGATAGGGAATAGATATCGACAACGTGTCGACGCGCCTCGGCGTGGGGCGGTATTTTTGCTCATTGTCCGTTTGTACGTATCGGGATATGCTGCCCGCCAAGATATTAACCTCGCGCTCTTTGCCTGAGCATCTGTGGACGCATGAGCGCTCGCGCTCCTTTGCAATTCACCGTTTACAAGAAGAGTTGGACGTATGGGCCAAGGCATAGGTTTTTGGCGCTGGCAGGTTCATCGCTTGGCAAGAACGCAGGCGGTGAAATGGTTTAGGAGGTTGGGGGATGGATTGGAATGAGCAAGTCGTGCTCGTCACTGGTGGTACTGGTTCTTTCGGTAAAAAATTCGCCGAGGTTATGTTGGAAGAGTATCATCCCAAGAAGCTGATCATCTTTAGTCGGGATGAACTCAAACAACATCAGATGCGTATGTCGGGGTTCAATGATGCCAGCATGCGCTATTTCATCGGTGACGTGCGAGATTTAAGACGATTGCGCCGTGCGATGAATGGGGTCGATGTCGTGGTCCACGCGGCGGCACTCAAGCAGGTGCCAGCCTGTGAATACAACCCCATCGAAGCGATTATGACTAACATCATCGGTGCGCGGAACGTGATCGATGCTGCGCTGGATACAAACGTCAAGAAAGTGTTGGCCATCGGGACGGACAAAGCTGTGAATCCGATCAACCTCTACGGCGCGACGAAACTGTGTGCCGAAAAGCTGTTCGTGCAGAGTAATGCCTACGCGGGTGGCGGGGTTCCGAAATTTAGCTGCACGCGCTATGGCAACGTAGTGGGCAGTCGGGGCAGTGTGATCCCGGTTTTCAAAAAGCAGCGGGAGAGTGGCACAATCACAGTGACGGACAAGCGAATGACCCGCTTTTGGCTGACCCTTGAGCAGGGTGTACGTTTCGTGATCAGTTGCATTGAGCGGATGCGGGGGGGTGAGGTCTTTGTGCCCAAGATTCCCAGTATGCGTATCATGGACTTGGCTGAAGCAGTGGCGCCGGGTTGTGAAATTGAATTTATGGGTATCCGCTCGGGGGAAAAGTTGCACGAGGTGCTCGTCTCACGTGACGAATCGCGCTATACTTTAGAGTTTCAGGATCGGTTCGTGATCCAGCCTCTCCATCCATGGTGGAATCGGGACAACTGGAGAGAAGGGGAACCGTTGCCAGACGGGTACAAGTATGCCAGCGATAAAAACGATCAGTGGCTGACCATTGAATCGTTGCGCCAGATGATTGGAGAGGGCGATGAGCGAAAAGTTGGCCATTGAAGGAGGGACGCCAGTGCGAGAGACACGCTTGCCCTATGGACGGCAATGGCTCGACGAGGACGACATCGCTGCTGTCGTTCGGGTGCTGCGGTCTGACTGGCTGACCACCGGTCCAAAGGTCGGTGAATTCGAGCGCGCCTTTGCTGATTTCGTGGGCGCAACAGAGGCCGTGGCGGTGAGCAATGGCACGGCGGCGCTGCATACGGCGATGTATGCCATTGACATTGGGCCAGGCGACGAGGTGATTGTCTCGCCGATGACATTTGCTGCTAGCGCCAATTGTGTCATGTATCAAGGTGGCACGCCGGTGTTCGCCGATGTGGATCCTGGAACACTACTCATTGACCCTGCTCAAGCGGAGGCCAAGATCACACCGCGTACCAAGGCCATCGTCGCCGTGGATTACACCGGTCAGCCGTGCGATTACGACGCACTGCAGACCATTGCTGATCGGCACGATCTGATCTTGGTGGCGGATGCCTGTCACGCCGTCGGTGGGAGCTACAAAGGGCGTCCCGTCGGTGCTTTGGCTGACTTGAGCACCTTTAGTTTCCATCCGGTAAAGCACATCACGACCGGTGAGGGAGGGATGATCACCACCGACGATACTGATTTAGCGCAGCGGATGCGGATCTTTCGTAACCACGGTATCACCACCGACCATCGCCAGCGTGAGCGGCAGGGCTCCTGGTTCTACGAGATGGTAGACCTGGGTTACAATTACCGTTTGACCGACATACAGTGCGTGCTGGGTCTGAGTCAGTTGCGCAAGTTGCCTGATTGGGTGGCGCGACGGCAGGCGATCGCTCGATGCTATGATAAAGCTTTCGCCGATTTGCCGGCTGTGGAACCACTTGTTGTGCGCCCAGAGGTCTCTCACGCTTATCACCTCTATATGATTCGCCTGGATCTGGAAAAGTTGACAGTCAAGCGAGCCGAGGTGTTTTCCGCGCTGGTCGCCGAGGGCATTGGCGTCAACGTGCATTATATCCCTGTGCACCTTCATCCCTTCTATCATGAGCGTTTCGGCACAGGGCCGGGGTTGTGTCCGGCGGCCGAAGCGGCGTATGAGCGGCTTGTCACGCTGCCTATTTTCCCGCGGATGAGCGATGAGGAAGTGGAGGACGTTATCGCTGCGGTGCGTAAGGTGGCGGAGGCGTACGGTCGATGAAGGTTGTGGCCATTATCCAGGCACGAACGGGCAGTACCCGCTTGCCGGGTAAGGTGTTGCTAAATCTGGCGGGCGAGCCAATGTTGATGCGCGACATGAACCGCCTCTCTCGGGCCGGTACGCTGGACGAAGTGATGGTGGCGACCACGGTCGAACCGGCCGATGACGCCATTATAGACTTGTGCCAAGAGCACAGTTGGCCCTACTTTCGGGGTAGCGAAGAGGATGTATTGGACCGGTACTACCGCGCGGCCAAAGAACATCAGGCTGACGTGGTGGTGCGTGTCACGTCCGATTGTCCGCTGATTGAACCGGAGGTCGTGGATCGCGTGGTGCGAGAGTTTCTGGAACGACAGCCAAAGCTCGACTATGCCAGCAATACGGCACCCAAGCGCACCTTTCCTAGAGGTTTGGATACCGAGGTCATGCGTTTCGACGCGCTAGAGCGAGCGTGGCGCGAGGACGATGACCCGGCCTGGCGCGAGCACGTCACGCTCTACATCCAGCGTCATCCCGAGTTGTTTAAGACCTACGGCGTCTTGAATGATAAAAATCTCTCCCATATGCGCTGGACGGTGGATACGCCCCAGGACCTGGCTTTCGTGTGCCGCATCTATGAATATTTTGGGCACGATCGGTTCTCCTGGCAAGATGCTCTAACTCTGCTAGAGGTACATCCAGAGTGGTTAGATATTAACCGAGACGTGCAGCAGAAGACTATCTGAGGAGGTCGATGTGCAACTGAAAGTGACAATTGAAATCTGGAAAAAGGGAGATTGGTACGTAGCCACGTGCCCTGAACTGGATTTTGTCTCTCAGGGGCCTTCACCAGAGGAGGCTCGGCTTAATCTCCTTGAGGTGATTGAAATCCAATTTGAGGAAATGAGCGCTTTGGGTACCTTGGAGGATTATCTTTTGGAATGTGGTTACGTAAAGGATGACGGCATGTTGCTTCCCCAGTCAGAGATGATCAGTTTTGAAAAGTCCGCCGTGCAGGTTGCGTGATGCCTCGAATCACGCCGGTTGATTGGCAAACGCTGGTGCGTGTGTTCGAGTTGTACGGATGTGAATACAGGCGTAAGAAGGGCTCACATCACATCTTGATCTGTCCCGGGGCTAAACGCGCGGTCGTCATACCGGAGTACAGGGAGATTGACGTGGCGATCATCAGGAACAATATACGGACGGCCGGTATGACGCGCGAGGAATATTTTGACTTGCTTGAGCGAGTCTAGTCGTATGAATGAGAGAGGTTGTCTTTTGATCCGCGCCGATGCCAACGCCCAGATGGGTACCGGGCACCTGATGCGCTGCCTGGCGCTGGCGCAAGCGTGGCAGGCTCAAGGCGGAGAAGCGCTATTTATCACTGCCTGTGATAGCAATGGGTTGTTGCAGCGGCTTTGGGACGAGGAATTCAGGGTTATCGAGCTGGAGGAAGCCTATCCTGCCCCCGGCGAGTGGGAAATGACGTCGCAAGTACTGGCGGCCCATGCCGAATCCTGGTTGGTGCTGGATGGTTACCACTTTGATCCCGCTTATCAACGGCGGATCAAGGAAGCCGATCATCCGCTGCTGGTGATCGACGATATGGCACATCTGGAGCACTATTACGCCGACGTGGTGCTGAACCAGAACATCCACGCCAAACAATTGGATTACTCGTGCGAGCCGGATACTCGCTTGTTGCTGGGCACGCGTTATGTGTTGCTACGGCGGGAGTTTTGGCCCTGGCGTGAGTGGGAGCGGGAGATTCCTAATGTGGCCCGCAAAGTGCTGATCACGCTGGGCGGCAGTGACCCAGACAACCAGACGCTCAAGGTGATTCGCGCCTTGCAGCGGGTTGAGGTGGATGGGCTTGAGGTCGTGGTCGTTGTTGGGGCCAGCAATGCACATTCCCGGGAGCTTGAATCTGCCGTCCGCAATTCACAATATGAAATCCTTCTTGTTCACAACGTCGCCAATATGCCTGAATTGATGGCCTGGGCAGATGTGGCAGTCTCGGCAGGAGGGAGTACTTGTTGGGAACTGGCATTTATGGCTTTACCGAGCTTGCTTTTGGTTCTTGCAGAGAATCAGCAGAAAGCGGCTGAGAGACTATCGGTGATGGGTGTTTTCTCCAGCTTGGGGAGAGCGATAGAAGTAGATGTGGAGGATGTCAGGGACTCTCTTGACTTGTTGATGAAATCCTTTGAAATGCGTTTAAATATGAGTCATAGAGGGAAATTATTAGTTGATGGGTATGGCACTAAACGGGTACTAGAATCATTCAGATAGCCTCGATAAGGAGAAAGATGATTCAATTGCGGGATATTCAGTTTGAGGACAAGGAGATGATTCGACAATGGCGGAACAAGCCCGAGGTAGCCAAGTACATGTATACAGATCACCATATTGCCCCTGAAGAACATAGTCTTTGGTTTGATCGCATCTCTGATGACCCCCGTTCTCGTTATTGGATCATCGTATGTGATCAGATAGATGTTGGACTGGTGAATATTTATGACATAGATGAGAAGAATCGACGTTGTTACTGGGCATTCTACTTGGCCGATCCAAGCGCTCGGGGCAAAGGAGTGGGTAGCTTTGTCGAATATTCTATCTTGAGTTATGTTTTTGAGAAGCTCGATTTTAACAAGTTGTGCTGTGAAGTGCTTGGCTTCAATGAAGCTGTTGTCAATATGCATAAAGACTTTGGGTTTCAACAGGAAGGACTCTTTCGTGAGCACATCATTAAAGGTGGTCATGTTTTTGATGTGGTTTGTTTGGGGGTGCTGCGTAGAGAATGGGAGGCAAAGAAATCAGAAATTGAAGGTCGCTTGAGGGAAAAGGGGGTCCTGTAAAGTGCAGCAGATAGGGATAAAAAACCGGGGGATTGGCCCTGGGTATCCAGCTTATGTGATTGCCGAAATGTCGGCTAACCATCACCAGAATTTTGACCGAGCCGTCAAGATCATTGAAGCTGCCAAGCAGGCTGGTGCGGATGCCATCAAGCTCCAGACCTATACGCCAGATACCTTGACCATTGATTGCGACGAGGAGTATTTTCACATTGAAGGGACATTGTGGGAAGGTCGCACGCTCTATGATCTTTACCAAGAGGCCTATATGCCCTGGGAGTGGCAACCTAAGCTGAAGCAAGTCACCGACGATCTTGGACTGGATTTCTTCTCTACGGCCTATGATGTGACAGCGGTGGATTTCTTGGAAGAAATAGATATTCCTGTCTACAAGATCGCTTCTTTTGAACTGGTGGATTTGCCCCTTTTGCGCAGGGTTGCTCAGACTGGTAAGCCCATTATCCTGTCCACCGGGATGGCGACGCTGGCCGAGGTTGACGAGGCGGTGCGCACCATCCGTGAAGCGGGCGGCGAGCAATTGGCGCTGTTGAAATGCACCAGCGCCTACCCGGCGCCACCGGAGGAGATGAATCTGTGCACCATCTCTCACTTGGCCCAGGCCTTTGACGTGCCTGTAGGCCTATCAGATCACACGCTGGGTATTGCTGTGGCGGTCGCCTCGGTAGCGCTGGGGGCGTGTATTATTGAGAAGCACTTTACCCTTTCGCGCCAAGATCCTGGCCCTGACAGTGCCTTTTCATTGGAACCGCACGAGTTCAAGGCGATGGTGGAGGCGGTGCGTGTGGCAGAAAAAGCGCTGGGCGAGGTGAACTATGAGGTCACAGCACGAGAACAGGAGAGTCGCGTCTTCCGGCGGTCGCTGTTTGTGGTTAAGGACATGCGGGCGGGCGAGGTGTTTACGGGGGAGAATGTGCGCTCGATTCGACCGGGGCATGGACTAAATACGCGCTATCTGGACGAGGTACTGGGTCGGCGGGCGGCGCGGGATATTGAGCGGGGGACGCCGCTGAACTGGGACTCTTTTAAATCAATGATTGAAGAAGATTGAGATTTTGGTAAAGCAAATGCGAGACAAGTGCGACGTTCTTGTTATGATCTGGGGAATGGTGGGAAGGGATGCTGAAGCATTAATCCCAATCATTTACTTGCTGAGGAAAAAGTATAATCTCAAAGTAGAGGTACGTAGCATTTTTGACTATAGTGCCATTGATTGTCTGAGGCCAAAGGTCCTATTGACAAACGGCTGCACAGGATCCGCTCAGACCTATCGAGTCACAAAATACGCGACAGAAAGAGGGATATACACAGTTTCACTGCACGCAGAAGGAATGTTCAAGAAAGCTGCTCTTGAGACCGACTTTATTGGCTGGAACGTAAACAAGATACCGACGGTAAAAAAATGGTATATGTGGAATGAAAAAGCTTACCAGTGGGCTATTGAGGAATACCCTCAGTTTAGAGAGGTATTAGCCCTATCGGGAAGCACTTTACATGAAAAGTATCGTATTTTCAAGGCTAAAGATTTTGATAAAGATGGTCTTGCCGATCAATTCGAGTCTGTTATTCTCTATGTGGGTTGGGCCTTTGATCGCGCAGGAAGAGTTAGAGATAGCTTGTTACAGAAAAACTTGGAATATGAGAGAAATTTTGTCGTTCACTGCTTGCGGTCGATCGCGGAACGATATAGCAATAGACTCTTGATATTGAAATATCATCCAGCTACTCTAGACAAATCAAAAAGTGAGATAGGTCGTCATTTTGATGAATATGATAACGTGTTGATTTTACAGGATGAAATACCATTCTACCAGTTGGTTATTCTTTCAGACATGGTAATCTCTTTTGACTCCACTAGCATGATAGATGCTTGGCTTGCAAGGAAACCCACAATTAACTTGTACAGGGGAAAGTCCATAATTGCACCTGGCGGCTATGGGTATGGCTATGCTGCTATAAGAGCCGGCTCATTGGTTCCTGAAGATGAGGAGCAATTATTAAAGTATCTGGACGAATTTTTTGACTCTGGCAAGATTGACGATTTTGAAAAAAAGCATGATATTAGGCAACAAGTTATACCTGAATATGTTGGAGATCTTGACCAAAAACCGTCCACCATTGTAGCTGAACACATTTTTCAATCGTTAAATCAAAAATCCAAACCTAATAGAGCGCTTGATTACAAGCTCTTTGCAAGAGGCCTTTTAAATGCATTTTTTTACAAGTGTCAGTTTTTACCTGTTATAGATCGGCTTTCGTACATGAGGGAATACTATGAGCCAGAACGATTCAAGGAACAATATGCTCATTTTGCGGATAGGTTAAGGCGTTATTATGGTGTTTGACCGAAGAAATACTCAAATTAACCCATTGCATTGTCGATCAGGTCAAAAATGACAGAGCCAATACATTCAGAGAATCAGTTTAAAATACTCGTCAAAAATTCTTCATGGTATTTTATAGCATCACTTTTAACCAAGGCATCGGCTCTTTTGCTAATGCCAATTATGACACGGTTTTTGTCTCCAGATGATTATGGGGTCATTGCAAATCTTCAGGCGCTTATCACTTTTAGTTCAGTTTTTGTCTCACTGTATATTGATAGTGCATTTAATAGATTTTATTTTGATAACAACAGATCTCATGAGGAGCTGCGAATTTACATTAGCTCCTTTTTCTGGTTCGTCGTGCTTTGGGGAAGTTTTGTTACTTTTATATTGCTAATTATTGGAAAGGTATATCTAACGCAACTATACTCTATTCGGTTTTTTCCCCTAGCCTTTCTCACTGTGATTTCACCCTTGTTTATACAGATTCATTTGTTCGGTCATCATCATCTTAGGAACAATCTTGAAACAAAAAAAATAGCTATACCCAGTGTGTTGATATTTGTTTTGGATGCTGGAATCAGCCTCTTTTTGATGTCCTATCTTGAAAATAATATACATGGACGCTTTTATGGGATATTTCTCTCAAAGCTTGTTACGTGCATGTACTATACATTCTTTTTAGTTAAGGATGGTTTGATTATTCTTCAACTGGACAGGAAGATTATATGGAATGCGTTAAAGTTTTCATTGCCTTTAGTACCTTTGGCGACGTCTTCTTGGGTTACCCGGTTGAGCGATAGAATCATTATTACATATTATACTGATGTAGCTGAAGCCGGGCTCTATGATGTTGCCTATAAACTGTCGGAAGGCATCAGGATTTTCACAGAGTCTATCTTTCAAGTATACAGCCCCGTTATGATATCTATGTACACTTGTAACAAGCGCGAATTCAACATAAAGGTGGGAAAATTCGCAACATATTTTATATGGATTACGTTTTTTGTGGCATTCTATGTTTCTATTTTCTCCAAGGAACTTTTGACTATTTTTACAGCACCAGCATACCATTCAGCTTATATTCTGATTCCTATAGTCGTATTTGCGTATTTTATCAGTGCTCAGCAAAAGTATCTTGGTGCTGTCTTTTCTTTACGTAAAGTAACGTACTTGAGCACTATAGGCTATTTCATACAGGCCAGCCTCAATCTTGGCTTTAGCTTAGTTTTCATACCTATTGCGGGAAAGTTGGCGGCGGCTTGGGTTACGTTTGTCTCACTAACATTCCTGACAATATGGTGCAGTTTTTGGTTTCTAAAGTGGGAAAAAGTTCAATTTGAATGGAACAAGATAATCAAGATATTTGTTATCGGGTTATTAGATTTTATTTCATATCTTTTGGTTTCTCATTTATTCTCGTATGGGACTGTAGCTATGATTTTAATCAAAGTCCTGGCGACAGTCCCTCTTGCTATAGGGCTGAGCCTAATCTGGAATATTATTAGATTTGATCAAATACGAACCGTGTTCTCAAAGTAGCCAGCTTGAGTCAAATAAATACCAGTTATTAGGTGGAATGATATGAGAATGATTTTCCTCGGTGATCTATCAGCCAGTGGTATATTTTGTCGGAACATTCAGATGGGAATGTCCATTCTTTCTGACGAAATCAGAGCGTTACTTGCAGAAGCCGATTTTGTCCACGTCAACCTTGAAAATCCAATTACAGATAAGCCATTTAGGCCTGATAAAAAGGGAGCTGCTCTTAAGGGACCTGCGGAGTTGAGTCGCTTTTTGGTGAGTAATAAAATCTCAATCTGCAATCTGGCTAACAATCACGTTATGGATTGCGGTAAAGAGGGTCTTGAGGACACTATCAGACGGCTGGAGGAGGCTAGAATTCTCTACTATGGAGTTGGCAAGCATCTGTATCTTGTTGTCGATTATGAGGGTACGAGAGTCGCTTTGATTGCTTCGGCGCATAGGGAAGGACCTATGGGAAATGCGCACGGATTAGGGCCCTATTATCTTTCCCAACAAGAAATAACAGAGCTTGTTCGACACGTCAAGTTTGAAAAGAGTGTTGATTTTGTCGTCTATAATTTTCACGGTGGAACAGAATTCAACCTTGTCCCTGAACCGAGGAGAAGGGCCTTCTTTCATAAATTGATTCAGTGTGGTGTAGATGTGGTTGTGGGTCATCATGCTCACGTACCACAGGGGTATGAACGATTAGGAGATGGAATTATTTTTTATGGATTAGGGAACTTTTTGTTTGATCTCCCTTATCATGGCAGTAAAGCTTTTACCAATGTGTCGTTTCTATTGAAAGTGGATTTTGAACGGGGGAGGAAAATTAGATTTGAGCAGCATTACTATTTAATCGACCGGGAGAAAGGCCAAGTTATACTTTTTGACAAAGAGAGAGAATCTCTACAGAGGTGTATAGACAAAAAGGTATCAGTTTTCAAGAGTGAGGAGCAGTATCAAAGGGCTTGGTTGGAAGAAGCTTTCCGAGTCTATCTCTTTAATGCTCCGGCGTATGGCGATGTGTTTGGCTGTTGCGTTCAGCTACAGAAAGCAAGACAAAGAGGAAATCTGAAATTCTTTGATCGTCTCGTCATATGGGCAAGGTTGGCCAAGAGAGCTATTCGTGATATCACAAAGGCTCATAAAAGGCCTTTTCTAATGGCAAGTGTTCGGCGAATGTTCAGGTACGGTCTCTCTGATGAAGTGTGAAATAATTCTGACCAATTTGCGATCAACTTGGAACAAGTTCGAGTGGGATGGCAATACTCTGCTATACGTTGGTAAAATCATCGTTGGAGATAGCTTTATCTCTGATGGAAGCGAACCGTATAGGCTCTTTAGAGATTGGGATGTTTTGGACAAAAGGTGTGTGGAAACCAGGCTTGCAAGTATTGACGGGTTCTTTTCAATCATATTTGAAAATGAGGAGGTCATATGGGTCATTGGGGATAGAGTCCGATCCTACCCCCTTTTTTTTGCCAGGAATGAAGAAACTGTATTTGTCTCAGACAGCGCTCGTGCGATAAAGGAGCACTGTCACCTGGATAAGCAGAATGATGTCGGTGTCTTGGAATTCCTTTTGTGTGGCTATGTTACAGGCAATGAAACTCTCTATGAAGGTCTGAGTCAGCTTTTACCTGGACAGTATTTACTCTTTGATAAAAAATCCGGAAATATCGTGGTCGACGATTATTTTCGATACTATCCAGCAAAGGGTGATGAAACCAGCTTGGATAAGCAAGGCAAGTTAAAAGAGTATCAGGCCTTGATGAGGAGCAGTTTCGACAGGCTCGGAAATCTCATTACAAGAGAAGGTTATCAGCCAGTTGTCCCTCTAAGTGGTGGTAGAGACTCTAGGTTGATGGCTGTATTATTGAAAGAGCAAGGATTCGATCAAACAATTTGTTTTACATTTGGGACAGAGGGGCACCCAGAGGTAATAAAGAGTCAAGCAATTGCTAAAGCTCTGGGCTTTGAATGGTGGTTTGCTCCGTACACTAGGGAGAAATGGCATAGAGAGTACCACTCTAGCACTTTGGAGCAATTCATAGAGTTTTCTGATGGGCTCGCTGTAAGACCGCACTTGATGGAGTTTATTGCTGTCAAGGAATTATTTTGTGGGCGGGATAAAAAATACCTGTTCTTGCCTGGGCATTCCCTAGATTTTATCGCTGGAGGACACATTCCACCGAGTCTGATGTCGGTTAGATCACCTACCCCACGCGACTTGTATACGGCAATTATGAGTAAGCACTTTTCTTTTCACCATATCTACTTGAAAGAAAGACAAGTTATTATAAAAAGACTCCACAATGCCCTTGAAATTATTTCTTGCGTCAGCAGAGCAGATCTTATTAGAGCATTTGAATATTGGGATTGGCGCGAGAGGCAAGGAAAGCTTATACTCAATGCCCTGAATGTCTATGAATTCTTTGATTTTGACTGGTATGTGCCATTCTGGGAAACTTCCTGGATGGATTTTTTTTCAAGTTTACCTTATCAATGGCGTTATAAACAAAACTTTCATAAATGGGTCTTGAGTGCATTCTATCCTGACTATTTTAAAGAAGAAACTTGGGTTACCGGCGAGAGTAGTATAGTTTGGGAAGTAATTAACCTTGTCAGGAAATCTCCATTAACAGAGTGTCTCATCCTTTACTTTAACAAGATTAGGAAACGCAATTACTATAGCTTGTCAAGGAACTATGGTTTGGAAAGGTACGGAGCTTTTGACTTGGGAGCAAAAACTTTGGAGGAGTTTTCTAGGAGATATGCTAGTTGCACCGACGTCAAGCGGATTTTCTATTTCTTTACAATTGACTACCTGATCAGAAATGGATTTTGTTTAGATTTTTTGGATGCGCGATACAAAAAAGCGGCCTTATGTTTACCAGGTTGTTGAGGCAGGTCAGCTATGGACCAGTGCATTCTCTTCATCGCCTATAATTTTCCCCCATGTGGTGGACCCTCAGTCCAACGCTCGCTCAAGTTTATCAAATACTTGCCAGCGTTAGGTTGGCAGCCCGTGGTGATTACGACCACACCCAAAGCGTATTTTGTCCAAGATTCCAGTTTGGAACGCGACATTCCACCCAATATACCCGTTTATCGGCGGGCAGCATGGGACATAAATGCTTGGCGACCAGTTTTTGAGAGATTAAAATTATCTAGGCTACATGCTTTGCTCAATACGTTGTTGTCTTTACCGGATGCTGCGGTCTTTTGGGCGCGTGCTGCACGTTCTGTTGTGCAACAGGCCATAGAGACTCATCAGCCGAGTATGGTTTACTCTACTAGTGGCCCTTATAGTGCTCACTTGTTGGGTTTGTGGACAAAACGCACTTTTGATTTGCCTTGGGTCGCTGACTTTCGCGATCCTTGGAGCAAGAATCGCCTCATCCGCTATCCTCCAGGTTATCGAGCTTTGAACCGTCGCATGGAATACCGTGTATTGCAGGCTGCTGATCATATTGTTACCGTGTCAGAGCCAATTGCGCAGGATTTAGCTTATCTTAAGAGAGATGCTTCCGCACCCATTAGCGTCATCCCTAACGGTTATGATCCTGACGATGTTTCGCCCTTGCCGCAGATGGAAACCCCTAAATTTACATTGACTTATACGGGCAAATTTACGCGTTTGCGACAGCCTGATAAACTCGTTGCAGCTGTCGCTTTACTTGTAGATGCGGGGCAAATTCCCATTGATAAAATCGAATTGCTCTTTGCTGGTAGCAATCTTGATGCATTTATACCTGATCTTCCTCCTTTTGTTAATCTGGGATATCTGCCGCATAATGAATTGGGCGAGCTTTGGCAACGTTCAACCGTGTTGCTTTTGGTTCAGGATCCATCTCATGAAAATAGAGGGGCCTACAGCGCAAAGCTGTTTGAGTATCTAGCCGCAAACCGTCCAGTTTTTGCCATTACTTCTCCCTCTAGCGTGGCAGCCGATTTAATTCGTGATGCCAAAGCTGGAGTTGTAGTTTGTCATGATGTGGATGAGATCAAGACAGCTTTGCTTGAATGTTATCATAGTTGGGATAATGGTATGCTAAATCATTCACCGGACTGGGAAGTTATTCGTCGCTTTTCTCGTCCTGAGCTGAGTCACCGTTTGGTAGAAATATTCCAGCAATTAGTCAAGGGCTAAACAATGCGGACCGTTATGCTTCTTTCCAATGCCTTCCGTCCTGATCCCCGTGTCGCGCGTGAAGCGCAAGCTTTGATCAACGCTGGACATCCCGTGACGGTCGTGTGTTGGGATCGGGAAGCGAAATATCCTACACGCAAAGTTGTGGAAGATTATCAGATAGAGCGCGTCCAGGACGTTCAAACGGAGTATGGCGCTGGCGCACGCCAGATCCTTTACACACCCCGCTTTTGGAGCGCAGCAGCAAAGCGGGTGCGCAAGATGCACCCAGATGTCATCCACTGCCATGATCTTGACACGCTCCCTGCTGGCTGGTGGCTCAAGGGGCGTACCGGTGCCAAGCTGGTCTATGATGCCCACGAGGATTATCCTGCCCTGATGTCGCTCTATCTTCCTGGGGGGATGGTGAGAATGCTCTCCTGGCTGGAACGGTATCTTTTGCGTCGTGTAGATTACACGATTACGGCCAGCACGGTGTTTGCCGAAAAGTTGCGGGTGCAAGGCATCACACCGGTCGTCACCATTGGTAATTATCAATCCCTCACGCTGTTTGATGCGGTGAATCAGACCGATGTGGCAGCGGCAAGAGCCCGTCTAGGTCTAGCGCCGGATGACTTGGTGATTGCCTATATCGGAGGCTTTTCACGCAACCGTTTATTATTGCCGCTCGTCGAGACGGTCCGAGAGATGCGAGATGTACAGGTGCTTTTTTGGGGAGATGGACACCAAAGGGCGGCGGTGGAGGCAGCGGTGGCCCAGACGTCAAATGCCCGCTATCTAGGCTGGCTGTCCGCTGAGCAGGTACCACTCCACACCCTTTTAGCAGATGTGGTTTATTACTGCCTGGTGCCGGATTATCCAGGTGCGATTTACAATGCACCCAATACTCTCTCCAACGCGATGGCAGCTGGCCGGCCTATCATCGCCAACGATGTGGGGGACCTGGGACGGATTGTGCGCCAGAGCGGCTGTGGCATATTGGTGTCGGAGGTGACGCCAAGCGCGATCCGCCAGGCGATAGAAAGTTTACGAGATCCCGCTGTTCGGCAGCAGATGGGAACGGCCGGGAGGATGGCGGCAGAAGCGCGTTACAATTGGGCTGTCGCCGGGCGACAATTGAAACAGGTGTATGCTCAACTGACAGGAGAGGACAACTGATGCAAATACTGAACGTCGTCGGCGCTCGCCCCAATTTGATGAAAATCGCCCCTTTGGTGGAAGAGATGGCGCGCCATCCTGATATTCAACAGATGCTCCTCCACACCGGTCAGCACTACGATGACAAGATGTCTCAGATCTTTTTCGACCAACTTGGCATCCCGCGCCCCGATATTTATCTGGGTGTTGGTTCTGGCTCTCATGCGGAACAAACCGCCTGCGTGATGGTTGAATTTGAGAGGACGCTTTTAAAGGTCCAGCCGGATGTCGTGGTCGTGGTGGGCGACGTCAACTCGACGTTGGCTTGTGCCATCACCGCTGCCAAACTCTGGGTGCCGGTCGCACACATAGAGGCCGGTCTACGGAGTTTCGATCGCCGGATGCCGGAGGAAATCAACCGCATCGTCACCGATGCGTTGTCGGATTTCCTGTTCACCACTTGCCGTGAGGCCGATGAGAATCTTGAGCGGGAAGGTGTCCCGCAGGAAAAGATCTTTTTTGTCGGTAATGTGATGATCGACACGCTGCTCAAGTACCAGCATCAGGCGCAAGAGCTGGGCACACCAACACGATTCGGCCTCCAACCGGGAGAGTACGCTTTACTGACTCTGCATCGTCCCTCAAATGTTGATGTCCCAGAAGTGTTTTCCGGTATTCTTGATGCCCTAGTGGCCGTTCAGCATGATCTGCCTATTCTCTTTCCGGCACATCCCCGCACTGTCAAACGCATTGAGGAGTTTGGGTTCACGGAGCGATTGAAAGCTGCTTCCAACTTTTATATTGTGGAGCCACTGGGCTATCTGGAATTTTTGGATTTGATGATGCATTCGATGGTCGTGCTCACTGACTCTGGGGGGATTCAGGAAGAGACAACCATTCTGGGCGTTCCTTGTCTGACGTTGCGCGAGAACACCGAGCGGCCCATCACGATTACCCAAGGGACCAATGTACTGGTCGGCACTGACCCCAATCGCATCGTGGCCGAGACGCGGCGTATCCTCTTGGGAGAAAGTAAGGCCGGCCGCATCCCGGAATTATGGGATGGGCATACCGCCGAGCGCATTGTTGCCATTCTTCAGGAGAAGCTAACGTGAAAATCCTTTCCATCGTCGGCGCCCGCCCTCAATTTATCAAAGCCGCCTCTGTCAGTCGTGCGCTGCGCCAGGTGGCCCACGAAGTGCTGCTTCACACCGGGCAGCATTATGATTATGGTATGTCGACCGTCTTTTTCGAGGAACTCGACATCCCCGAGCCTGACTATAACTTGGGTGTCGGCTCTGGCTCGCACGGTTGGCAGACCGCACAGATGCTGATGCGCATTGAGCAAGTGCTGTTGGAGGAAAGACCGGATGGGTTGCTCGTCTATGGCGACACCAACTCGACTTTGGCCGGGGCATTGGCGGCGGTCAAGCTGCACATCCCGGTGGCCCATGTCGAATCGGGCCTGCGCAGCTTTAATCGACACATGCCAGAAGAACACAACCGTGTGCTGACCGATCATGCGTCCGATTTGCTCTTTTGTCCCACCCAGACGGCGGTGGACAATCTCGCCGCTGAGGGCATCACTGCCGGCGTGCACCTGACGGGCGACGTGATGGTGGATGCTTTGTTCTACAACGCCGAGTTGGCCCAGAAACGCTCCAATATACTGGAGCGCCTGAACCTCTCCCCTGGAGGCTATGCCCTCGTCACGGCTCACCGTCCTCGCAACACCGACGCCCCAACCCGGCTCCGAGCCATCCTATCAGCGTTGGAGCAGATTGCACAGCGCGGCCCGGTTGTCTTTCCCGCTCATCCCCGTACGCGCCAGGCGCTGGCGGCGCTTGATTATCAACCCGCGCCGGGCTTGTGCATCATTGAACCGGTGGGCTATTTGGATATCCTCGCTTTGCAAAAGAACGCCCGGCTGGTGCTGACCGATTCGGGGGGGATGCAGAAAGAGGCGTATCTGTTTGCTGTGCCATGCCTTACTCTGCGCGAAGAGACAGAGTGGGTGGAGACGGTGGAGGCTGGGTGGAATCAATTGGTCGGCGCCGACTGTGATGCTATCCTCCGTGCAGCTCGGGAGTTTCGGCCCGTGGGAACACCGCCGCCTCTCTTTGGGGATGGGCACGCGGCGGAGCGGATGGTCGATTTGCTTTTGACAACCGGGGTTGAATGAGGTACTCTTTTCACTATGCGTATTCTTTATCTCTCCCAGTATTTCCCTCCCGAAGCCGGCGCGACGCAGACCCGCGCCTACGAGATGGCCAGCGGTCTGGTTCGGGCCGGGCACCACGTCACCATGTTGACCGAAGTGCCCAATCATCCCCAAGGCATCGTCTTTCCCCCTTATCGGCACAAGCTCTGGGTGCGTGAGAACCTGGAGGGCATTGACGTCGTGCACGTCTGGGTCAAGGCTTCGCCCGTCAAGACCATGCGCACGCGTTTGGCTTTTTATCTTACTTTTATGAGCAACGCCACTCTGGCGGGGCTGGCATTACGCGGCAAATATGACATGATTTATGCTACCTCCCCGCCGCTCTTTGTGGGAGGCGCGGCGCTGGCCTTGAGCCGTTTGCGCCGCACGCCTATGGTCTTTGAGGTACGCGACCTGTGGCCCGAGTCGGCCGTCGCCTTGGGTGAACTGCGCAACCCGCGCTTTATCCGTTGGGCCACCCGATTGGAACAAGCCTGCTACCGCCGCGCACGGCGGGTCGTCGTCGTCACCCAGGGCATCCGCGACCGTCTCGTCGAGCGTGGCCTGGGCGCTCAAGTTGTCTTGATTCCCAACGGCGCCAACACTGAACGCTTTCGCTATCAGCCTAAAGCCGGGCAAGCGCTCCGCCAAGAGCTAGGGTTGGGAGATGTTTTTCTTGCCGTCTATGCCGGCATTCACGGCATCGCTCAGGGGCTAGAGACGGTGCTGCAAGCGGCGCATCGCTTGCGAGACGATCCCACGGTCCACTTTATGATGATTGGCGATGGTCCTTGCAAAGCAGCGTTGCTGGCGCTCAAGGAAGAGTTGGCCTTGCCCAACCTGACCATGCTCGACGCGCAACCCCGCAAGGCGATCCCGGCCTATCTTTCTGCAGCCGACGTGGCAATGGTCCCCCTGCGCCGATTGGACTTGTTCAAGGGCGCTCTCCCGTCCAAGATGTTCGATGCCTGGGCATGCAACTGCCCGATTCTGCTGAGCATCGAGGGAGAAGCGCGCCGCGTTCTGGAACGTGCACAGGCAGGGATGTTTGTCGAACCGGAATCGGTCGAGGCGATGGTGGAGGCTGTCCGGTCGCTCGCGGCTGACCGCCAGCGCTGCCAAAAATACGGCATCAATGGCCGTCGTTTTGTCAAAGAGCATTATTCCCGTCAAGCCCAGGCGCGACGCCTGGCTGCGTTGTTGGAAGAGCTGGCTGTGTAGCCGTTTTGCTATTTTGTTTGGCACTCTCTTTGCCTCATATCACCCCAGGGCGTATTGATTTTCTAGTGACTTGTGTTATCATTATACCAGAAAGTGATAACATTTGATGGGAGGGTATGGTGATTCGTACACAGATCCAGTTAACCGAGGAGCAGTCCCGCCAAGTCAAAGATTTCGCTCGACGCGAGGATATCTCTATGGCTGAGGTCATTCGTAATGCTATTGATGAATGGCTGGAACGACGTTCTGACCTGACAGAA
>DAOTUB010000179.1:0-7155 GCA_034437455.1 Anaerolineae bacterium
CGTTGCCCATATCATCCGTGACCGTAACGGTGAACGTCAGCGTCTCTCCCGTCCCGATCGATCCTCCCGGCGGGTCGATCACGATGACCAACGTGTCGGGATCAAAGCCAAAGACAGCCGTGATCTCCCGGTCGTCCGTCATCGGGACCATCGCCGGGTTCGCCGGTTCCTGCCAGCCGTCCTCCTCCCAGTACCGGAAGGTCTGGGTCGGGGCCGCGGTCAGGGTGACGACCTCGCCGCAGGTATAGATCCCACCGGGCGGCTCCACGGTCACGGTGACCGGGTTGCCGAACGTGTGGGTATAGACGGTCAGGGTCACTTGCCGCAGTTGGTCGTACACGGGCGCAAACTCCATCGGGCCCGTGATCGCAACCGTGACGGAAAGCGTGTCATACCCCTCCAGGTCGCCGCTCCAGCCGGTGAACTCGTAGCAGCCAGAGATCGCGTCGGCGGTGAAGGTGACCTCATCGCCGTACGTCCAGGGCGGCTCGGGATCCGGCGTGACCGTATCGGTGGGATACACGATGTCGGTCAGGTCGAACGTCCTGAGCTCAAAGGTGGCGGTGACCAGCAGGTCCTCGTCGATGATGAGGTCCAGCGGGTTCGTGTCCGTCGTCACGTCGCCGATCCAACCGGCAAACGTCGAGCTAAAGAGTGCGGTAGCCGTGAGTGTCTCGGTGTCGCCGCACAGATAGCCGGCCTGCTCGCCCACGAACGGCTCCACCGTGCCTCCACCCTCGCCGCCCACGTTCACCGTCAAGGCGAAGGGCGGACCGTTGGAATCGTCTTCCACGGTGGTGGGGCCTTCGGGCATTACAAAGGTGTAGGGGTCTGCGTTGCCATGATCTGCGCCGTTGATCATCCAGGCGTTCAGGTCACAGCACTCGCCGATCGTGGCAAGCTCGACGGGGCTTCCACCGGTAACGGTGAACACCTCGGTCGCGCCCGCCGCGACGATCCCGCCAGGCGTCACCTGGATGGAGTAGCAAGCCGTCGCGGTGACGGTCAAGGGATACGGCACGCCAAAACTAAAGGTAGCCGTGATCTCTTTGTCGCCGTCCATCAAGACGGTCCCTGTGTTCATCATGCTGACCAGATCGCCCGTCCAGCCGGCAAAGGTCCAGTCGACAGCCTCTGTGGCGGTTACGGCGACGGTCTCGCCGCAGGGCTGTAGCTCTGTGCCTACATAAGGCTCGACCGTACCGTCGCCCACTTGGTTGATCGTCAGGTTGTATTCCACCAGCGTGCTGTTGGCGATCAAGGTAGTCATGCCAGTCACAGTGAAGGTCCTGTGCGTCTCTGTCACGCCGTCCGACCAGTCTACCCAGGTGCAACATTCATCGCCCGGGAAAACCTCCAGATCGACGGCGTCGCCGGTAGTAATCGTAAAGACATCCGTACCACCGGCCGGGACGACAAAGACATCTCCATACGTCACCGTGACCGAATAGCAGCCCGGCGACTCTATTGTCAGTAGGGACTGCTCAGGCGGCGGCCCTCCCATAATGTCCAGACAGGTCTTGCGGTCGGACTTCCAGGGCCAAACGGCCTCGGCGTCCATCAGCCACTCGTCTGAGCCACACGGGCGGACCCCTCTCGCTCGAACACCGTTGACGTAGAACGATATCGGCAGGCCCTCGTACATATCTTTAGCAGCGCCTTGTACCGCCAGGTTAAAGTCGGTGATGCTAGGATTATCAGGGTCTTTGGCACCGTACACCCCAGGATCTTCTGTGGTGATCGGGTTGCCGTCGATCCCGGTCCATATCACGCCACCGGCGTCGTCCCTGGCCTCCACGACCGTCCCCGCAGGAAGGTCCCCGCCCCCCTCGTCGACCAGGTGGCCGTAGAACCAGTGAGGCACATCCGCCTGTCCCGTGTCCGCGGATGCGAGCTGCATCGAGGACAGGACCAGCAGAAGGATCACCAGCGGGAACGTCAAGGCGAGACCAAAGAACCAACGTCTTTTGCTTTTCATTGTGTCTCCTCCTAAAAAGTTTAGGGGAGGGGAAGCTGCTCCCCCTCCCCTTTTTTGTCTATGCGCCTTTGCGATTAGCGACGCTTTACCATAGTGGAATTGGGAACGGCTCGTAATCCAGGTAGAGCGGCGTCATCTCAAAGCCAGCCAGCGTTCCATCTTCCCGCATAAAGACCCAGTAGGCCTCGCCGGTGTACATGTACGCCGGATCAGCACCAGCAGCGTTATAGATGTTCTGCACGGTCCTGGCCCAGAAGGGATCGAGCTGCCCGGGGACGCCGGGGTTCACGACCAGCGAAGCGCCGTACGAGAAGTTGTCGCCCCAGACCACCGACTCGAGAACCTCGCCGGCCCACTTGACGGCCTCGCCGTCACATTCGTTGCCGTTGGCCGTATCCATCGAGTAAGGAACGGCGATGGCATAACGGCCCTGGTCATCATCAGGATCCAGGCAGAAACTGACTGGCTGACAGTCGGGGCACGGATCAGACAGGTAACATGTTTCATCCCAGTCCCTGTCGATGCCAAAGCCAGAGCCGATCAGGTTCCAGCCGCCCGTGGTGTCGTTGTTCAGCAGGTCGTAGGAGGGCAGTCCGCTGCCACGCTCGACGTTGTAGATCACCGGGAACTTGGTGCCCTCAGGCGCCAGGTCGGGGTTGATCTTGATATAGTAGCCGTGGAGCGAGGCAAGCTCGGGGTTCTGCTGCCAGCCCATGCCGGTGTTGTCGAACTCGTACAGCCGCTCGACCAGCTCTTCCTCGGTGCCGTCGCCGTCGACGTCCGCGTCGAGGAACGTACCGAGCGCCAGGATCTCTGCGACCTCGTCATAGTTGTCGTCCACCGCGATGGGCACGGCCAGCGTGTTCCAACCGGCCTGCAGTTGCAGACTGTCGGAGCCGTAGGCGCGCATGCCCTGGGTCTCGACGTCGAGCAGAGCCTCCCAGTTGACGGCGAGCCAGGGGTTGTAGAAGGTGCCCTTGTCCACCGCGTCGCCATAGCCCAGCCCATGACCGCGCTGATCATAGTCGTGCGCGCAAGGCTGCGGTCCGGCCGACGGGCCGCCAGGAGTACAGCTCTCCTGCATCGGGGATCGGGATCCAGGAGGCGCCCCACCTTCGCAGTAGTTCCAATAGTTCTCCTTGGCGTTGAACAGCGGGCCGCCCTCGCCCTGCATCTGGTTGTTCAGCTCGCCCCAATCAGAGTAGTCATAGGCCCAGTTCTTGACGCCCCAGAGACCGTTACCGACGACGTCGTTGTACTTGAAGATGACGTCGACTTCTGTGTGCGAGGTGGGCTGGAACCAAGTCTTGCCATTCTCACCCATATCGCTCGCATTGAGCGCGGAATTTATCGCCCAGCTGGAGACACCAAAGACCTCGTTCGTCTCGATGTCGTTCCGCAGAACGCGGATACCACAGTAGGCCGAGCCTTCCTCCAGCCAGAGGCCGGTGGCCCAGTTGCTCAGGATGTCGTTGTCGTGGATGTAGAGGGCGTCCATCTCTCCAGAGTCGCCCATCACGACCTGGTCGATCTTGACGCCGGCGTGATTATAGAAATCCGGGTCGTCCCCTCCAGGCTCGGGCAAGAAGCACTCATTGCCCCAGGCATCCGCGTCCGTCCAGTCGTCGCGAGTGACGAGGCCGTTCATCTCAAAGGTGTTGTTGCTCAGCTCGAGCAGCTTGTCGCTGCGGTCCATACCGTCGCAGACGATCACGCCGCCGGAGCAGGCCAGCATATCACCCGAGAAACCATCCCCGTCATTGCTATAGACGTTGTTCCCATCTACCCAGACAGAAACGCTGTAAGCGTAGATGCCGTCGCCATAGACAATGTCAAAGTCGTCCAAGTCACAGCTACCGTCAGCTTGGAAGCAATCCCAGGCGTTGGTGTCATGGATCACATTGTCACGGATGTCGACGCGGGCCTCATCACAAACATAGAGGTCGCTATGAACAAAGACAGCCACCGCATCACCATCACGGAAGCGCTCCGCAGTAATGTCAATCCCAGTGCCAAGAGCGGTATCGAGATCGTGGTCAAAGGCATCAAGCGACACGCACGTGTTGCCGCCACCATCATACGGAGCCTCGCAAGTCTCGTCATCTATGTACCCGGACCAGCCTGTCGTCAGGTTGACCAGTTTCTCACCTGGGGTCAGGGTCAAGGCGCTCGCAGTGTTGGTGAACACGAGCACAGGCCCTGCTACTATAAAGTTGACGCCCTCCTCCAGCACATCGTATGTATCTGGAGCGGTATCAAACACCCTGCCGCCCAGTGTGTCCATGCAGTTGGCGCCATACGGGTAGATGGCGACGCCATCGGCCGGATAGTCTTCCCAAAGGTCGAGATCGTCGTCAATGTCGTCTGCGTCATCGTAAGAGTTCAGACCGGCGTTCCGAAGCTCGAAACCGCCGAGGCTAAAGACTCCGTTTTCGTCCGCGGTCACCCGGGTGGTGCCAACCTGCTCCTGGATGTCCGAAGCGCCAAAGGTGACGCCGCCAGCGATGATCGCGACGCCTGCGTCTAAATCGAGCGTCTCGTTGTCTACGCCAGCATCGATGATGGGCATGTCAACGCCCGTGGTAGTATTGGGCAACGAGCCCAGGATCAGCCCCGGTACCCGGATCGCGAGCGTCTCTTCATAGACGTCCGCCACAGCATCGCCATCAGAGTCCGCGTCAACTACGACGACGGCCCCTACGGCAACGCCCTTGCCCGAGGCGCCGATGGCGTTCAAAAAGTCTTCCGCCAGTTCATCTATGGGATCGCCGCCCGCGTCAATGAGACCATCGAGCGAGGGGCAACCGTCGAACAAGTTCCACTTGGGCTCATCGGTGTACTCGCCGTCATTCTGCCAGATATCTTCAGCAGCATTCAGAGCCGGCTGAATATTCTCAAAGCCATTGACGTATTCGAGTATGGTATAGCCGCAGCCAAAAGTGGGGTACTGGTACTTGCGATAGAGTCGTACGGCGAATGGCGGCGTGATCGTAAAGTCGTCACAGACGAGATTCTGCTCCTCGTCAGTGGCCGCGCACCAGCTGTACGTTCCCGGGGTATCGGGATTTACGATCGCAGCGTTCGCCTTGCCCGGGTTCTCACTCGCTGGCCCCCAAAAGTCAAGTCGCATCCAGGTCCCAGCAGGGAGTTGCGAAACGCCGTGCGAGTCGTCGATCGTCAACCTGACCTGCCCATCGGGGATCCAAGGCTGAGTCAGGATTGTATTCATCCCATCGGGAGGTGTGGATACAGCCGCCCCGAGCCCCAAGGGATAGTCGCTAAGGTCATCCCAGTTGACTATATCGACCTCGGCAGCTCCCCAGGCCACGTTTGCTACTTCATGAGGAGCCGTGCCCAGGGCATCGATCTGGTCCGTCGTCGTGATTCCCTCGGTCCAATAGACGTCGGGGAACTGTGCCCAGAACTCGCCCGATAGCGGAACGGGGGTCGTGATCTGGAACACGAACACAAAGTGGGCGCCGGCCCTAGCATTGGGGGGATCGACTTCGATCCTCATGTTCACAATGTCTACCGGCGCTCCAGGGTCAGCGCTAACTGTCGGCGCCGCAACCAGCCCCAGCGCCATGGTCAGCAGCACCAACAGGTTCAACATGTTTCTTGCTCTCATTCTATTTGCCTCCTAATTGAAATAGTTTGTTTTGTCAAAAACTTTGTTCTTGCGGTTTGTGGCTCAGCCATAGTGGGTGTTTCCTTTTTCTGTCTAATTGGTCGTTCGTCTGTTGATCGACCGTGGCTTTACCACGACGACAGGGGGGGTTCTTGCATAGGCCTCCTTTTTCATTCTATGAAATGACTTGACGGTTGAGGTAAGGCGCGCTATCCTTTATGAGGCGCCGATTCCTGCTGGAGAATACCACATCGGGTTGGGGTTGTCAAGTTGCTCTCAGTGCAACGCACTTGGCAAGTGTTGCACCTGTGTGCGCCAATCCTGAAGATCCCCGTCTGGACATCTCCAGCATCTGCCAACTCAGAGGTCAGTATAACACAGCCACGAAACTTTGTCAAACGTGACCTCCACCGCCAACCCAGATTTGTATTGTAAAGGTACGGGCGGCCCGGCGCATGTGCCTCCGCGCCGCCCCGCGTTCTACCAGACAGAGATTGTGTACCAGTCTGTATAACGAAAAAGTTGCATTTTCGTTAACGCATATTTCCAATTTTAAGGTTACATCTCCTGGGTTGTAGTGACGACCTTATAGTCGTCGCTCGTCATACAACGCAGCCGGAACGTATCCTTGTCTGAGCGGCGCCGCAAGGTTGGTTCAGTCGGATGTTAAATCACACTATTAAGGTTGGGTCAACGTGAATACGTGGGGGTAGAGATCCCGCCCGCCGTTTCCGATGGGGTATGGAAACAGAACCGATCGCCCAGATCGGCGTGCAGAGGTTCGCCACCCTCCCTCCTCGAACCACATACATCTATTATACTTCCCTCCGGCCAGAGGACAATAGGAACTTGGTACTATAGCCGCGGTCAGAGACCCCGTCGAACAAAATCGATTTGGGTGTATTTCATCTCAGTTGGAGTTTGGTTCGTAGTAGGCGATTTATCGCCGCAACAGCGCGCTGAAGCGCGTACTACGAACATCTCTCAACTCATTTGAAACGCTCCCATTTCATTTCGGTTGGAGGTAGTCGCGGTTTCCATACCGCGCGCTATGGAAAGCGCGGCTACTCAACCCATTTGAAATACACCCAATCGATTTGTAACCGCGGATTCCGTCGCAACGAGTTGCACACGCGCCACATTTTCGTCCTTTGGGGTGAACAGAGTTCATGGTGCCCTCCCGGCACACGTGCATACAGTCTAGTCCAAAAACAACCGGGCTGCGTACGGGATGTATTTGAGCCAGCGTTGGATTGGGTTGGAAACGTTGGGATTGAGTTGGAAGCGTTGGAATTGAGCTGGGCTGGGATGCCGCTAGGTCGAAATGCAATTGCCCAGGTATACGGCTAAAGAGACCCCGATGACGTCATAAACGCGTTCACTGCCTGGAGCACAACCTCGATATCCTGAAGCGGCTCTCCTATCAGAGCAGCAATTCCAATTATGAGATTCGTAGTAACGACTTTAGTCGTTTTGACCACTCAACCAGCGACTCAAGTCGCTACTACGAACCCATATCGCAATGATAGCGTCAAAATGGGAATTACTG
>DAOTUB010000180.1:0-8285 GCA_034437455.1 Anaerolineae bacterium
GAAATTAATATTGACCTTAAATTACTGACTTTAAAGTGCTATATGCTTGAAATTTTCAATCTTTCTCTTGATTTTTCTCCGAGTCCTCTGTGCCTCTGTGGCAGATTATGCTTTTTTCAGGGGAGCCAAGATTGGTGAATGAGTGAATAGGCGAATGATAACTAGCAAGTTCTCCACTGCTATTTAACATTCCCTATCTATATAACGTCCAACTTGGCGTTTTTCCGCATCTACTTGCCCACTTTGCCATTGGCGTAGCTGTGGATCGTTCGCCAGTCGCCGCAAGACGCGCTCTTTAACGCGGCTCACCTCCCGCGCAGAGGCAAAAACTGTAGGATGTTGCGCCGCAATCTCGGCCGGTTTCATATCGTATTCAAAACTCAACACCAACACCAGTCGTTCCTCCTCCCCTTTAAGCCTTGCGTAGATGTGGGCCACGGCTTTATGGCGTACGGTTTCCTCCAGCACCATTGTCTCGAAATGCCGTCCAGGGGTGGGTTCTGAGGTGGGCCAGCTTTCCAGATACGCCTGCTCGCGTTGCTCGCGCCGGCGTTCGTCGATGTATACGGATTGCACACACCGCCGCAAATAGGCCAATACGCTCTGGATGCCGGGAAACCGGCCCAACATCTCCGGGCGCATCGCCGCGCCAAACTTGAGCCAGGCGGTGTGAACAACATCATCCGCTTCTGAAGCGTCCGTCGCGCCATAGCAACGCGACCATCGGATCATTCGTTCCCGGTATTGCGCATAAATACCGGCCCATGCTTCAGTGGACTGTCCCATAATAGCCCGGCGGAAGAGTTCCCAACAGAAACCATACATAACCGCCGCGTGATCTTCCTGGTGACAACCAGCAATTAGGGTGGCGAGGTCAGTCTCATAGGGGATGTGGGGATGGGACATAAGCTTCCAATTTGTATTCGATGAATGCACCAAGTGAAGCTAGCCAAGATCGCTTGGGCTAGTGTAGCACAAAAGTGTGATCCAGCCAACTGTTCATCACCAGGACGCAGATTTTCCTGATGAACGCAGATAAAAATATTGGCCAATATCAGCGTCCTAACTTAGGATTGACCAGAACAGCCGCTTCCCCAACCCGTCATTCCGAGCGTAGCGGAAGGAGCGTAGCGACTGAAGCGCAGTCGAGGAATCTCCACGCCATCTGCGTCATGACTCATTGTTGACGCTCACGTATTTACGTGATACACTGTTTTACGTGGAGGTAATGATGAAAAGACAGAATATCACGCTATCGCTTCCTCAAGATGTCCTACTAGAAGTAAAGTTGATCGCAGTACGGCGGCAGACCTCTGTTTCGGGGCTGCTGACCCAAACCCTGGAGCGACTCGTTGAGCAAGAGGACGCTTATGCTCACGCGCGCCGGCGCCATCTGGAATGGCTGAGCCACGGCGCGGACCTGGGCACGGGGGGGCACGTATCTGTTGGTCGAGATGAACTCCATGAGCGAGCCTAGCGCTACAGTTCGTCGACACCAACATCCTGATCTATGCTCACGACATCTCGGCTGGGCAGAAACACAACCGCGCTGGGCAATTGATCCAGGATTTGTGGGAATCGGAACAGGGATGTCTGAGCATTCAGGTCTTCCAAGAGTTCTATGTCAATGTGACCCATAAAGTCGCTAAACCGCTGCCCGCCGAGGCGGCCGCGCAGATTATCGCTGACCTTGCGGTGTGGGCGATGCATCGTCCTGGCGTCAAAGATGTATTGGACGCGATCCGTCTACAGAAGCGATACCAGGTATCGTTCTGGGATGCTATGATACTTGTTAGCGCCGCTCAACTAGGCTGCCAGATACTCTGGTCAGAAGACCTCAACCCAGGGCAGGTTTATGACCAGGTGAAAGTCCAGAGTCCTTTCTGAAAAGCTTGAGCAGAGACCGGCATGTGGGCGTGCCCCACTTTTTAACGCAGAGATGTTTCGGATGGGGAGTGGCGCACCCCCAGGTGCGGGTTTCTCGGGTGAGCAGAGACTGTCTTGCTTTTTTAATGCCAAGACGCAAGGACGTAAAGCGTTAGGACGCAGATTTTCGTTTCCCCAACCCGTCATTCCGAGCGACCGGAGGGAGTCGAGGAATCTCTCGCTGCAACCCAAGAGATTTCTCGACTGCGCTCGAAATGATGGGTTGGTCTAGGACGCAGCTTTTTGCAGGCGCACGTTACGCTTTGGCGAGCGCTTTTTCGCGCTGGCGCTCGCACAGTAGAGTGAGCTTTTCGACGATTTTGGCGCGGGCTTGCTCGTCCACCGTCTGCCCTTGCCAGATATTGCCCAGTTCCTCCGGCAACCCCTGCAGGGTCCAGACCGCAACCGCAGGGTTCTCGACGGTCAGCGCGCTCTCGGGGTTGGCCCAGACGACCACGGGGTCCACCCACTGCCGCACGCCGTCGGCCCGGAAAAAGTTGGCCAGGCGCACGGCGTTGTTCTGAGCCTGGCGGCTGGGGCTTTGCTTGAGCAACTTGCGTCCCTTGCCGGCCGCGTATTCCCAGTGCTCGCCAAAGTTGCGATAGGTTCCGCTGAAATTCTTGATCTCCAAGGCCCAGACGCCCGGTGTCCCGACGAGCACACCGTCGATGTCGGCCTTGTTCTTGCCGGGCAGCACCATGTTTCGGAACAAGGTCCAGTTACCGTCGAGATTCTGGCGCAGGGCCTCAAGGACCTGTTCTTCGCCTTTTTGCCCTTTGCGCGCTGTCTCTATTTCGCTGTCTATTTTATTCTGGGCTGCCGTAAACGCCCGTTTGGGCAACCAAATCATGATGACGATCAAGATCATAGCAATGGTAAAAGCGATCGCCTCTACCGGTGTTTCGGGCAAATGGCCAAAGCCGCCCGGTTCGGTGGTCATCTTGGATAAAAAATAGATGAACAACAAGATCGATCCGACCATTCCCCCACCTAAAAATGCCCCTTCGACCAGGGTCCAGCGCAGTTCCTTGCTTTCGCTATAGCTCTTGCCTCCCGAGATCACCTTTAGCGGGCCGGCGGCCGGCGCCGGCTCTTCCACCGCCTGATCCAGCCGCACGGCCAACAGCGCGATGGCGGCCTGGCGCACGCGCTCATCCCAGGCATTTTCGACGGCATAGGTCAGGTCCTTGAGCCGCAGTTGCCGGGTGTCGACCAGCTCGCCCATGGGCTGGTTCTTGAAATTGTTGAACGGCCACAACGTGGCGCGCGCTTGCTGCAGCGTGATGCCCGTCTTGACGGTGGTCACCGCGGCATCCGCCCAGGATGCCGTGGCCGGTGGTGCAGGGGGCGCGGCTTGCGCGCGGAGATGTTTCAAAAGCACGCTGGCCGCGGCTTTGAGTTGAGGGTTGTAGGCTTTATCGGCGGCCCATTGCAATCGCCGTTCGCTGAGATAACCCTCGTCGAGCAGCTCGCCCAGGGGACGGTGGTTGTTGCGCAACCACAAGATCGACCGGGCTTGTTCAAGCGTCATTGTGTGCTTTGCATCGGGGGAATGACTCATATCGACTCCATTTCAGTGATGTAGGGATGTTTGCGTGCTAGCGTCGTTTGCCGCAGCAGTACTTGTACTTTTTGCCACTGCCGCAGGGGCAGGGGGCGTTGCGCCCGACCTTTTTTCGCTGGGTCGCCGGGCGTAGTGAGGGCGGCGGGGGCGGCGGCTGGAAGCAGGCCCACGATCCCAACTCGCGCACGATGTCGTTCACAAAGTGGTAATGGGGGTTTTTGTCCAGCCATGCCAGCGTGGCCGTCTTGCCTTCGGATAGGGCACGCTCTGCGAAAGGCAGGTCGATGTGGTCTACCTCATCCACCAATCCGTCGGCAAAGGCTTGCTGGATGTCGGGCCACAGCTCTTCCGGGTACAACCTGGTGCTATTGCTGACCAGGCCATCCCAGGCAAAGGAGTAGGTCCGTTCCAACTTGCCGCGAAAGAGCTCGCCAAAATAGGCAATGACCGTCTCGCGCGGCACGACGCCCTCGACGAGCAGCGTGAGCATACCGCCCATGGCCGCGTTGCGCACGTACTCGTTGACCTGAGGGTCTTCGATCAGCCGCTTCATAGGCGCCATGTCGCCGTCCGAGACCGAGGCCAGCACCCGTCCCAGGTCTTCGGTGACAAAGTCACCGGCCACGTCCATGATCGTCTCGCCGGGCGTGGCAAAGAGCTGGACCAGCAGCGGGTAGGCCCGCGTCTCCCGGAACTGCGCCAGCAAGTAAAAGGCATAATGGGGCAACATATAGTCTTGTTCGGCAATCAGCCGATCAATGTCGCCCGCTGCATCCTCCAACACTTGGAGCAGGTGCGGCGTGATGGCCTCCTGGTTGGCGATGGCCGCCTCGACCGCCTGGCGGGGAAAACGGCCGGTGAGGTGTTCTAGTTCTTGTAGGATCGCTTCGATTTTCATGGGTATTCCTCCATGTGCTGTGGCACAAACACTACAGCGAATTTGGAAAAAAACGAATTTTGGCACACTTTCAAACGAGTATAGGGGAACATTGCACTCCTATTACCGCAAGCGACGAGAAAATTCGCTCCTTTCTAAATTCGTTGTAGTGTTATTTAAAATTTACCTCTCTCCGTGCCCGCGGTGTCTCCGTGGTGAACCAAAAAAAGTTTATCCGGCGTCGCCCCAGGCGCTTTCCTTTATCTGGCAAACGCTTGCGCCCGCTCGGTTTAAGCGTTCTGGCCATCGTCTTGTGCTCCAAAAAGATCCTGGAACCCACCGATAAAGGGAATGGCGCCGTATTTGCCATTGACGTAATCTTTGTCAAAAGAGGCATCGTTGCGCACTTGGAGCTCAGCCAGTGAATACAGGTCGGTGGCACCGTACCTGTCTTTTTCCGTGAACCAGATTTGATCGCGACGGAAAAAGCGGTTGCTTAACAAGCGCGTATCGTGCGTGGCAAAGATGAGCTGAGCATTGTGCGGGTTGGTTTTGGGGGAATTGAAGAGCTGGATGATGGCGCGGGTGATGAAGGGATGTAGGCGTGCCTCCATCTCGTCAATTACCAGGACTTGGCCTTTTTCCAAGGTATCCAACAGTGGCCCAGAAAGATTGAAAATCTTCCGAGTGCCTTGTGACTCTTGCTCCTCCATATCAAAAGTTTCCCATCCAACCGCTTTTTGTTCTTTATCATACACTTTGTGGTCCGTCTTGACCCGGTCAACCCAAAACTCTCCTGCAGCCTGTCCCTCAATACCGCGTTCCGCAATTCTTAGCGCAAAATCTTGCGTAAGTTCAGGCATTTGGGCATGCACAAGTGAACGCCTTTCAACGTTAATGTTGGCAATACCCAAATCCGCTTCGCGGACAAATGCGATGACGCGTCTCCGAAACGCTGCGTCTTTTTCAAACCGGCGCACTGTAAACGCGCTGTAGGTGACATCTTGTAAGCCAGAAATGACATTGAGCCCTGTCCTGAACCAGTCCAGCAACGCTACAGACAGTTGACCGTTAAACTGGGCGACGACGGAGAGAAACAACGCGTTCGGCCGGGTACGCTCTTCCAGCCCGTGTCCTTCTTGAAACACAATGGAGAGATCGTATTCATCCCCCTCACGGATAAACAGCCGGGTCTCGCGTTTCGTTTTATGATACAACCACTCGGCCATCACGGCTCGATGGTCTAGTTCAAATCCATAGCGATAGCGTTTCCCATCCAGGTAGAAAATGATTTGAAAGTATGATGGGGCGCGTTGCGTGGCCGTACTCAGGCGAAAAGGCTCCACCTTGATGCGTTCTCCAGCTTGGGATTCTTTGGAGGAATGGAGGACAAAATCACGCATCCAACGCATGGCCTGGATCAAGTTGCTTTTGCCGCTTGCGTTGGCGCCGTAAACGGCCGCGCTGCGCAGCAGTCTCAGGTTATCTATTTCAAAGATGTTGTTTTCGTCGAGCTGCTTATTGCGCGACTGCAGCCTGGCCGCTTGCATACTTGACGTGACCGGCGCGTGGAATGAGCGATAGTTCCCGACGCTAAACTCGATTAACATAACGCCCTCCAAGTATTAATTAAGCTATTTTGTGAAAAAATCTCAAAAACACTGCCTTGTAACATTATAATACAGTTTTTGTGATATGGCAAGAGGTTTACGAGATTGGCGTCGGTGAGGTACGAAAGGAAACGCTGCAAGCGGGCCAGGGCGCGCTCTTTAATCTCGTGGAGCGCGTTCCACGAACTCTTGGGCACGCGTACGATGGTCGCGGCGACGTCGTAGACAGTGTCCTTTTGGAGCGGGAGTGATGATCTTCAACCGCTCGCAGCAGGTTTGTAACCTGCGTTCTTGGCGCGGCAAGCCGGTTTTGATCATCATCTCCTGTGTAAACCACACCAGCGGCGGGGTTGCAAACCCCGCCGGAGCCGAGTTGTAGTTGTCAACCGCTCGCAGCAGGTTTGCAACCTGCGTCCTTGGCGCGGCAAGGCAGTTTTGATCACCCTCTCCTGTGTGAGCTGCACCGGCGGCGGGGTTGCAAACCCCGCCGGAGCCAAAAAGTGGTTCACAACTTGCCTTTGAACGCCTGCGCCAGGATGGACTGCTCCAACCGGTCGAGGTCAGCGGCGACGGCAGCGGCGGTGCGTTCGAGTTCAGCGGCTTGGATCTGGACTTTGTCGAGGTGAGTTGTAACCTGCTCCTGAGTTTTTAGAGAAGGTACCCACAAGTCGATCTTTCGGAGAATTCCAAGATTAATGTTTCGTTGAGCTGCGTACGGAGCGACTGACTCAAGGTGAGATTGCATAAAACATAACTGCCAATACAAAAAATCAGAGCATATTTTGTCAGTGTCGGGCGTTATCCCAACTAGGCTGTCAGGAAAGCAAGCGTCGAATGAGAGAATTCCAACAGCTCCGATAGTGGCAGCGATGCTGATAACAATGGTTCCAACAGGAAATAAGCGGCTTATGGCGAGGCCCTCTTTATTCAAAGTGTCCATGTGAGTAGTGATGTTCTTGCTGTAATCTTTGGGAATATCACCAATTTGCATCCAGGGAATGTCTCCACCAAAGAATTGAGGATCATTTCTGGGTCTGTGAGAGAATTTTCCACGCTGCAATCGACATACCTTACCGAGACCTTTTACTTGGTCGGAAGAAATGCCAGAGACCTCAAATCCTTCTCGAATTTCTCCAAAGGTCTTCCATAGCGCTGCATCCATCAACCGCTCCGCGTCGTGGGCGAGGGCGGCGTGGAGACGGCGGGCCGCGCCGAGTTCCGCGAACAGCCCCTCGATGCGGGCGACGATGCGGCGTTGGGTTTTGAGGGAGCGCATTTGATCATCGAGGTAAGTTATGGGAACCTCGACCGAGCGTATGGTTCCCTGATTGATATTGGGTTGTGCTCCTCCGAAACTAATGTCAATCAGATCTTGACGCCGTAATCTTAGTTCGACAATGGCACATTATGTAGGATCTCTTGAATTGGAATGACTATCAGCAAGTTTGCGTTTCATGCGGCTTTTGCGCGAACGGGTGCGGTTGAGCAAGTGCTCCGCAACCAACTGCCGGGCCTGCCGCTCGGACAATCTGGGCAAAGGCATCGCAGCGCGCAACATCGTGCGCACGTTCGCGTAAGACAGCGTCGGCAGTTCATCCACCTCCAAGTCGGAGGCCAACTGCGGGTCTCTGGGATGCTGTTGCGCCCAATCCACCTGCGTTTCGGTGATGAACCAAGACGCCAAGATGGTCATCGCCGTGTTATGTTCCCACGCTCGGTACTTCCACGCCTGAAACTCATCCCAGCCCAACTCCGATTTGGCATCTTGGATCGAGCGCTCAACGAAATACCGCTGGGACTCCATCCACGCCAGTCGGTCCAACGAGGTCTCAGCCGATGCGTTGCTCAGGGAGGGGCTAAGTCGCCCGTCAGAGTGACGGCGGATCAGCAGCCATTCCTCTGTCGGTTTTCCATCACGCAGCGTCCACACCCGTCGTGCTGTGTATTCAGACTCCAGTTTGCCACGCTCGGTCGAGCGAATCTGCAAGGTTGTCCACGTGGTGCGCGAATCCTCGGTGATCTCCTTGACCTCAATCGGTTCATCCTCCGACAGCACGCGCGGCGTACTGAACGCTCGCCCTTTGTGGCCTTCTGGCGTAGGCGGAACACCCCACTCGGGGCACTCCAAGTAGACCTGGGTCGTAATGGGTACGTCAGCCACATAGACAATGCCCGCCTGAGCCAAGTTAGATCGGAACCAATCAGCTCGCCCGTAGAGACTGTCACAGGCCAGATAGTCGAAGGGCAAGCCGTTCAATTGCGCTCGCTGTACCATATCCCATCCCAGTTCGACCTTGCTCTTGAATGG
>DAOTUB010000181.1:0-7495 GCA_034437455.1 Anaerolineae bacterium
TGACCACCAGTCTGGACAAAGTGATTGGGGACATAGGAATTGTTCAAGGGCTATCGGATGTGGTTTATCCCCGTGATCTTCTGGTATTCGCCACACAGTCGCGTCCGTGAGGACACAAATCAATGACAATACGAGTAGGCATTTTATCAGCTTCATCCTTCACCTCCGATGATTGATGGTTTGCTAATAGTATGCCTGAATTATCTCAATTGTTCAAGGACACTACCCATTTTTGCAGCTTTAAGTTGGATGTTATAGCGATTTTTGCAACTTTCATAGGGCTGGTAACTGAGAGTATCTGTACCCATTTGAAAAAGTCCAAATCTCAACCGTTTGAAGTATATACTAAATTGAGGGTGTGATTAGCCGGGTTAAACGGGTTCGACGCGCTGCTCGACCGGTTGGCGCAGGTCGTCCGTCGCCTCTTGGCCTGTGGATGCCAGCAGGTCCACGTCGTCTCCGATCACGGCTTCCTCTTGCGCGAGACTATCCGCGAGAGCGACAAGGTAGCCGTCGATGTCCCCGGTGCTTTGAAAAAGGCGGAGCGCTACCTCATTCTCGTTGGGCGGGATCTGCCCCCGATCGACCTGCCGTCGCTGCCCGTCTCCGGGAGTGAGGGGCTGACGGCCTGGTTCCCACGTGGGGTGGGTTGCTTTGTCACGCCGGGGCCGTATAATTTCATGCACGGCGGGATTTCACTCCAGGAGCTGGTCACCGCCCACGTCACCGCGCGGCAATCGGTCACGGAGCGGCCTGTCCAGGTGACGCTGGAACTGCTCACCGGGCCGGAGATCCGCAACGCGATTTTCAAGATCCGCCTCGCACCCCAAGGCGTCGACCTGTGGAGTCGCGCCCGGTCGGTCAAGGTCGATATCGCCTACGAAGGGAAGCGAGTCTCCCGCGAGTGGGAGGCGACGGTGGAGCGGGAGGTGATCGAGATGTCGCTGATGCTGTCGCCAACGTCGGGGTTAGCCGTCGGTGACGGGATTGCGATCCGCGTTTGGGACGCCGTCACCGGGGAGTTGCTGGCTCAACAACCGGCGGTGGTGCAGTTCGATCTGGACTGGTAGGTTGAGAAAATGCTAAAAGCTAAGAATGATGGTATTACTATCAGATTCTTGTTCGATGTACAAGGATTGGATTGTTTAGCCCCTAACACCAGGTGGTGTGCACTAATATGGATGATCTGCTTTGTCGTCTATTTCGTCACGATGGGTGGGCACCTGGGATCCACCGATGAGGAGGATCTGTTTCATAACACAGCGGCCCTGGCGCAGGCCTACCAGAACTTGCTCGGCTCAGACGAGGTGGGCAGTCCTGCGCGAGATTTCACCCGGCACCCGCTGGAAGTTGGGCAGTCAGTGCTGGCGCTGCCTTGGTATGTGCTGGGGCAATGGCTGGCGCGTCTCTGCCCCGCATATCCGCAGTCATACATCACTCGCTTTGTCATCACCACCTTCAATATCTGTATCACTGCCACCACCGTCGCCCTACTTTATCTTCTGGGCCTCGGTCTCTGGGAGAGTGAGCGCGCCGCTCTGAGCCTGGCCTTGCTCTATGGCTTTGCCTCGCTCGCCTGGCCCTACAGTCAAACCTTTTACCGTGAGCCTTTGACTGCGTTGGCGCTGACGTTCAGTTTCGGCGCGCTATACGCATTCCGCCAACGCCCACAGCGTAAATACCTTGTGATCGCGGCAGGCGCGTTGCTTCTGGCATTGGCGACCAAGCTCACCACGCTCCTCGCTGTGCCCTGGCTGCTGGCCTACAGTTGGGCGCCACTGCAGGCATGGCTTTCTGGAAGACCGCATTCCTGGCTGTTGTGCGTTCTAGTGCTAATCGTGCTGGCCTTGGTCGTGGGCCTGGGCATCGCGCCCAAGCATGAAACGTTGCTGCATTATCTGCAAGAAGTGCGCCACGATCTCCACCATCACGCAGGCCACTTCGTGCGCCAGGGAGTGTGGGGCCTGCTGTTCAGTCCCGGCAAGGGGCTGTTGCTCTATGCGCCGCCCGTGTTATTGGCCCTGCTGGCCTTTGCTCCCTTTGTGCAGTGCTATCCCAGGGAAGGACTGGCGATTGCGGGATTGAGCCTTTCGTATGTGCTGGCCTACGGCACCCGGCGCGGCTGGCACGGCGGGCTGTGCTGGGGGCCGCGCTATCTGCTGCCGGTGCTCCCGCTGATGCTCCTGCCGGTTGGCGTTTTGTGGGCGTGGGCTGCCGGTATCGTGGCACGGCGGCGGGTGCTCGGCGCAGCCGTGGGACTAGTGGGCCTGGTGGGCGCCCTGGTGCAGCTTGGTGGCGTCGCCATCTACCCGGCCAACTACTACGTCAATGTGCTGAAAGCGCAGCCGCTGGAAGGAACGGCTGGGGACAATTTGGAGCACTTTTATCTCGACTGGGACACATTTCCCATCGCGGGGCACCTGCGGCTGGCGGTGGCGCGCGCGCACCAGCTTATGGCTGAGGAGGGCGCGTCCATGCCGGAGGAGGGCGTACCCTCTGAGCCTTCCGAGTTGTGGCAGCACTTTATCCACCGGGAGGGCCTGGATTTTTGGTGGGCTCCCCCTAGCATATGTGTCAATTTAACGGACGGTGGGGCGATAGGCGAAAGACCCTAAAGCTCTGAAGCACTACCAAAGGAGAGACTATGTCAAAGCTATACACAACATTGCGAAGCAACCTGGATATCCTGCTGCTGCTGGCCCTGGTCGGCGCGCTTGGACTGAGCGGCGCCCTGTTAAACCAAGGCGAGGTGCGTGCGCTGCGCACGTCGGATTCCGATCTGCCCCCAGAAGTAGTCTGGCGGCTTCCAGCACCGGGAGCAACGGGTGTAGGCTTGGGAGAAAACCCTGCATATGCTCTAGTATGGGCTAAGTTCAACACTGTGCTGAACGGGACAACGCTAAACGAAGAGACTGTAAAGCTAAAGGAGGGCACCCAACAAGTTGCTGTTTGGATAGAGCACCGTCGTGTTGTCGACGACAATCGGAACCCTTTGTATAGTATGGTCGGGCTTATCCCTAAGGAACCTTTGGACTACAATACGACGTATACTGTGTGGCTCTCCGGCGATATCGCATCGGATCAAGATGTGCTGATGGGCGTTGCGGATTCGTGGAGCTTCACAACTATGCTGCCACCACCCCTTATAGCTACAGATCATGCACCTGCGGGCGATGATGTATCCACGCAGCCCATGATATATGTCACCTTCGATCAGGCGCTGGACCCCAGCACCGTGGCTTGCGGCGAGACGGTGTTCCTAGAGGGTGGCCAGGCCACGTGTGTGGCCGCCACCGTCACCGGTGATGGTAACCAGCAACTCAGCATCACGCCTGCCGGATTGGAAGCTGGCCAGAGCTATACCGTCCGGGTGCTCAGCGGTGATGGGGGCGTATGCGCCACAACTGGGGGCTGCCTGAGCAGCGATTATACTTGGAGCTTCAGCACGGCGCCTGGTGATGACATCGACCTGAGCATCGACCACACAGAGATCGTGCAGGTCATCCAGAACGACGCCAACACGGTCCCGCTGGTTGCGGGCAAGCCGACATTGCTGCGCGTCTTTGTGCGTCAGAACGGCAGCACCTTCCCCGTGGATATCAGCGGGGAGCTTGTGTTACACAAAGATGGGCAGACATCCCCGCCCATCCAAGAAACACTTGCATTGAGGAGCGATGATGATAAGGCAAGTCTTGACTTCTATGTTGGTGTCCCGCCACTCAGTGCTGATGTGCTAGATAGCGGGAACTACAGCTATGACATAACCATCCAAGGCCCCAATCAGGAGCAGATAACGGGCAACGGACAATTCACCCTCTACGAGAGCCCCACCCTCCGGTTGCATTGGGCGCGTGTCCTCAAGTGCAATGTGCCCCCGCCCGAAGGTATGCAGTTTCCCAGGGAATTTATGGAAAAGGTGTATCCAATATCCTCTGCCAAGCTTGAATTAATAGAGAGGCCGGCAGTGGATTGGGTGGCAAGTCCCAAAGTCACGATCTATAGAATGACATTTATAGAAATGCGGTGTCGGGATGATGCTGCCAAAGCCTTTGTAGGCTTCGTAGGGGCTGACTGTCTTGGGGGTGACTTGGGGCTAAGCGACATCATCGACGATAAGTTTGAAATCGCCGAGCGCCCGGCTTTCTTAGTTGAGTTTAACACTTCAGATCCGAATTTGATGAGCCGGGCGATGGCACACGAACTGGGTCACCAATTTGGTTTGGGGGATGAGGCTGTTTATTGTCATGAGTATCGCTCATGTAGGCCCATCAATCCCCCCGACAGCAGGGACTCTATCGCCAAGGGCAATGGCAATCCAGTCCCCGAAGGCGCTTTTGATGTCGCCAGTCGCAAGTCAATGTCCTTCACGAAGAGTTCGCCAATATGGAGTTTTATGGGCATGCTACCGGCGTCGACAAAAAAACCCCGAAATTGGGCCACGTTTGAAACGTACGGACAGCTATGCGACAGGCTGGGCGTAGGCAACCCGGCAGCCACGCTAAACCCAAGCCCCAAAACCGACGTAGCAGGCGCTGACCAAACCTTACCTTCGGATGATCTGATATTCGCGCTACTCCTCAATGAAGATGGGGTCGAGCAAGCAAAATGGCACAGGACCTCCAGTAGCGCAACGCCCACGCAATTCTCTGGGGGCGACTATGCGCTGGTGTTTAAGGACGCGCAGGGCAGTACCCTGGCCAGTTACGCTTTCGAGCCCGACTTCTCGCCCTTCCTGGAGGGCAGCGCGATTGTCTCCGGCATCGTCGATTGGCCGGGCGATGTCGCCAGCATTCAGATCACGCACCATGCAAGCGTGCTCGACGAGACCCGCGTCAGCAGCCACCCGCCAACGGTGACGCTCCTCGCGCCCAGCGGGGGCGGCGCGCTCACCGGAGAGGTCACGGTGCGCTGGTCCGCCTCCGATGCCGATGGCGATGCATTGACCTACGACGTATGGTACAGCCCCGACGGCGTGGATTGGCGTTTGGTGGCGACGGAGCTGACGGATACCACCTACCAACTGGACACCACCCGCTGGCCCGGCGGCGATGCCTGCCAGATCAAGGTGGTCGCCAGCGATGGTGTGAACACCGGCGAAGTGCAGACGGAGAGCAGCTTTAGCGTGTCAAACAAGGGGCCACAGGTTGCAATCAGCGCCCCGGAGGACGGCGCTGAGGTGGTGCAGGGGATGATGGTAGCGTTGCAGGGCTTCGCCCAGGATCCGGAGGAGGGCACCCTGTCCGGCGAGGCCCTGTCCTGGCTGTCGGACCGGGAGGGCAGCTTGGGCAGCGGCACAACCGTGCATACCGCGCTCAACATCGCCGGCCAGCACATCATCACCCTCACCGCCCAGGACAGCGAGGGGGCAACTGGCGCTACAGCAATCACTCTCACTGTCTTGCAGGATAGCGATGGCGACCATATCCCTGACACCTGGGAGGCGGTGCACGGTTTAAATCCCGTCGTGGATGATAGCTGGGCCGATCCCGACCTGGATGGCCTCAGCAACCTGGAGGAATATGAACACGGGACCGACCCGCTAGCGCAGGACAGTGACGGCGATGGCTACAATGATGGCGAGGAGATCGCAGCAGGCAGCGATCCCTTGGATGCGGCCTCGATGCCCCCACGCAATATCCTTTATTTACCGCTGCTGTTGCGCGCCTCTGCGGGCGACGAGCCGCCACCCAACCCCGCCGGAGATGGCCGGATCGCATTCGCGTCCAAGCCCGAGGACAATTATGAAATCTATGTGATGAATGCCGATGGCAGTGAGCGGACGCGCCTGACCTACAACACAGCCACGGATAGCGCACCTTCCTGGTCACCGGATGGCACGCGCCTGGCCTTCCACACTAACCGGGATGGCAATTATGAGATCTATGTGATGCAGGCCGACGGCAGCGGACAGACACGCCTAACGCGCAATACAACCTACGACGATTTTGCCCCTTCCTGGTCACCAGATGGTATGCGTATTGCTTTCCAATCCAATCGAAAAGGCAATAGTGATATCTACGTGATGAACGCCGATGGCAGCGAGCAAACACGTCTGACCTATCACACATCCTGTGACGCTTCTCCTGCCTGGTCACCCAATAGCAACCGCATCGCTTTCCACACTTATCGCAATTATCAGGCTGATATATATACGGTCAACGCCGATGGAAGTGGCCTGACGCAACTAACAGGCGTATTATACCCTGAGATTTCACCGGCTTGGTCACCGGATGGTACACGCATTGTTTTCTCATCCGACTACGGCGGCAGTGGCTATGAAATCCATGTGATGGATGCTGACGGAGATAACGAAACCTGTCCGACTTGTTCACCCCACTCCATTATAGAAGACTGTCATTATCCTTCATGGTCACCGGATGGTACGCGCATCATTTTTGATGCCCTACAAGGTGGCAATCGCGATATCTATGTGATGGACGATGATGGAAGTGCACTATTCAGGCTGACGTACGATTCGGTCTCCGATCAGCGAGCAGATTGGGGATTAGTACGATGAAACACAACAAATTACCAACGCCCTCGGACGAGTCATAACCCTCCCCTCGCGATGCCGCTCCTGGCGGTGATCGTTGGGATGCAGACGGCGACACCGCTGGTTGCCCTGGTGGCATCGACCATCGCCTTCACTATTCTTTTGAGATCGTGGCGGCAGGTGGATATGGGAGCCGCCTGGCGTCTGATCGTTTCGACGATCGTGGGGATACCGATTGGGTTGTTCTTCTTGAAGTCGGCGCCCGAACGTATCGCCGAGATAGTTCTGGGCGTCGTGCTCGTCGGATTTGGGCTCTACAACCTGTTCACTCTCCAGCTCCCCACCTTGAAAAGCGAACGGTGGTCATACCTCTTCGGTTTCCTAGCAGGCGTTCTCGGTGGGGCCTACAACACCAACGGACCACCTGTAGTAATCTACGGGGTACTCCAGAAATGGGACCCCAAGCGATTTTGGGCAACGTTGCAGGGGTTGTCATGGCCGAAAACTCTATCCGCCCCATAAACGTGCCCGTCGCCCCAATCTAGGTACAATCTCAGCTCCACACCATAGACAGAAAAGGAGCGACGATGAGCTTCCTTCATTTACATGCACATTCTCTCTGGCAAAACATCAAACAGCGAATCCGACAATGGGTGAAGCCCGAAAACTATTCCCCCGCCTTGAATGCCGGCCTCTATCTTTTCCGTCAGTTCTTGATTCGCCATCTCCCGCGCGCTGGGAGGCGGATGGCGCCAAGCATAGTATCCGCTCGGCGACACCTTCAGCGCGTCGCACAGTCGTCGCACCGGGTAGTCATCCCGGTGATCTTCAATGAATTGGAATCTCATTCTTTTGGGTGCGAGAAGATGGCCACTGAGAGCGTTTCACGACTGGGACAAACAAGAGATAGTCATCGTAGATTCCGAAACAGGCAATACCCTTTTACCCCCCACATATGGGGAAGTAATGCAATTTGATCGCAGATGTAGGGGTTGTGAGTCC
>DAOTUB010000182.1:0-4943 GCA_034437455.1 Anaerolineae bacterium
TAATCCGTAAATCCTGCCAATCCTGTTATGGAGGTCACGATGAAAAGAAAGCAAATTATCATGAGCGCGTTGGTTCTGGGAGCGCTGCTGGCCCTGGCGGTCTGGGCCGTTCACGCCCAGGCGCTCCTCGCGCAGCCGGACCTGGTCATCACCGGCGTGTGGGCGGAAGACGCCGACATCTGCTACCAGATCAAGAATGCTGGCGGGGAAACGGCCTCGGCCGGACACATCACCGCGCTATCCGTTGACGGTCAGTCCACAGGGAGTGACGTGGTGGATAGCGACCTGGCGGCAGGGGCGCGCTCGAATCGCTGCTTTGACGCCGGGTGGCAGTGCTCACCGCCCCAGGACACGATCACCGTCAGCGCTGATGTTCAGAACTCGGTCGTCGAAAGCGACGAGACGAACAACGTTATCACAGAGATCTGGTTGTGCGACACCACGCCGCCCAAGATCACCGGCGGCCCCGCCGCGTCGAGCGTGCTCACCGCCTCCGCCACCATCACCTGGACCACCGACGAGGACAGCGACAGTGTGGTGCGCTTCGGACGGTACGCGGGCCAGGACGAGGACCAGGAAAGCAGCGGGCAACTGACGAAAGCTCACGCGGTTCTCCTGATCGGCCTGCAACCGGCGACCGTCTACCGCTACGTCGTCCAATCCACCGACGGATCCGGCAACACCGTCGTCAGCTGGGAGCGCTTCTTCGAGACCGCCGCGCCGCCGACCGCCGCGCCGGACGTCTCGACCCCCACGGTCGCCCGCGTGGAGGGGAAGCGGGAACTGTACGAGATCACCGTTTCCGTCCCGGACCCGCTCCAGACGCGCAAGGTCGCGTTCTACCTGGACGGGCAATTGATCGGGAGCGACTACGCCGCCGCGCTCTCGCCCGTGTACCAGCTCGACGCCTACCAGTACCAGGTCCAACTGGACCCGGCGGCGATGAAGCTGCCCCGGACGGGCTTTTTCAACACCCAGCACACGGTGATGGCGCGCGCTTTCAGCCTGAGTGGGTTGACGAAAGAGACGACCACGTTCTACAAACCGCCGCTCGAGCTGCCGGACATTGATCTGCGGGTCTGGCCGCGCTACGACCAGACGCGCTACGTGGACGGCGTCGGCGGCACACTGCCCGCCGGGACGACTATAGACCTCTCGGTGCGCGCTTCCGAGGACGAGTGGAGCTGCTCGTGGGTGCCTCTCACCGGGGACATGCACTGTGGCGACGTGGAGCACGCCGTCGAGCGGGTCGAGTTCGAGGTGGACGACGTGGTGGTGCACACCTCGTATCCCTCGCATGACAATGATCTGGACCACGAATACAGTTGGGACGTGAGCGGCCTGGGCGCGGGAACGTATCACATCGAGGTGCGGGCCTATGCGGTCGCTGGCGGCAGCGTGGGCGCGGTGCGCACCCTGACCGTGCAGCCGGGCACGCCCAGTCTCGACCTGACGCGCAGCGTCACCCGCGAGGGCAACTATTTTCGCACCACACTGACGCTGGAGAACGAGGGCGCCGCCAGCGCCAGCGTCAGCCACATCCGCGATAACGTCAGCGGCCTCCAGGCCATCGCGACCAGCACAACCACCTATACGGTCGAGCCGGAGTACTGGGTCGAGACCAAACACTGCGACGTCGAAATTGACATCTTCGACGGCCCCGACGACGCGATCACGCTGGGACCGGGCGAGAGCCTGGACGTGGAATATCTGGCTGTGCCGATCCTGTACGCCGATTCGGACACGTTCGCGTACGGGGCCGGCGTGCGTGACGAGGTCAAGATCTGGGACCAGGGGGGCTTCTGCCGCTGGCGCTTTGATCGGCCCGAGCCGCTGGAAGCAGAGGTAGGGCAAGCCAAAGCCGTGGCCGACTATCTGCTCGTGACGCACCCGCGCAACCTGTACCGCAACAACGCGGGACGCCGCGGCGACGTAGACGCGCTGCTTTCCACGATGGCCGAACTGGCGCAGCTCAAATCCGGCCTGCTCGGCTACGTCTCCGTCTGGCGGGCGAGCGAGATCAAGAGCCAGATCGTGGCCTGGGGCGGCGGCATGCGGGGTAGCGACAGCGTCGACGACCACTTTCTCTCCAACGGCTACCTGCTGGTGGTGGGTGAGGCCGAGATCATCGGCTCCTGGAACTCGGATCACGGCAGCCGACGGGGAACGGTCCACTACACCGACCTGCCCTACGGCAACACCAGCGGCGATTGGGTCGATCCCGAGCTGATCGTGGGGCGCGTGGTGGGGAACGACGCCCAGGAGCTGACGACGCCGCTCCAGACCAGCATCAACGTCCACCGAGGCGAGCCGAATTATCACTTCACCAAGTCGCGGGCCCTGGTGGTGAGCGGGCGCGGCGATGGCGTCAGCTCGTTCGAGGCGAACGCGGACGCGGTATCGCGGCTGCTGAGAACTTTTGGCAGCCCATTCGCCTCCGGTTCCGTGACGACCAAGAAGCAACGCTACGTCGAGGACACCGAGGGGCTGGACGTCACCTGGGTCTTCACCTCCAACATTCCCACCCTGGGCCGCGACCTGATCTACTACCGCAACCACTGCGGCGCGTTCGGCTGGGGCGACGGCACGACGGTGATCGACACCGGTCACTTCCCGTTGGACTTTGGGGAGCGTAAGCCGTTCGTCTTTGCTTGCTGCTGCCAGGCCGGGCGCTACGAGGATCTGGGGGCCATCGGGATCGCCGAGGCGTTCCTGCAAAACGAGGCCGCGGTCTACATCGGGGCGACCGAGAATTCCAACCGCTCCCAAAACAACGAGGCGTCCGAGTGGTTCTTCAATCGCTGGGCAGACCGTTCGGAATCGATCGGTCAGTCGTTCAAGGCGTTGAAGCGCCACCTCGACGGGCGGGACGGTTGGTACTGGGCCGCCGAGTACAACCTGTACGGCGACCCCAAGTACGGCGCGCTCCCCACCGTCGCCGGGCTGGCCTCGTTGGCAGAGGTTAATGCAAAGCTCGCGGCGGCGGAACCGATCACCTCGGTGAGCGTCGTCGTGCCCGCTTACGAGGTGACGAGCACCCTCGCCGGCGGGCATCTGGCGCGCATCCCCGGCGAGGCGGGCGGCGCGCTGCTGGAAGAAGGAAAGCCCATCGTGCCGGTCTTTTACGAGGAGATCGCGTACGCGCCGGGCTACCGCGTGCAGGACGTCCTGCTGACGGCCCGCGCCGGCCTGACGACGGCGACGGGCCTCTCCCTCACCGTGACGAGCGTGGCCACCGACTCGATGGTAACCGCTTCGCCCGCATCTCCGGGCGCGGACGGAGAGACGTGGTGGCCCGCGCTTGATCAGGTCTTCGATTGGTCCGTGCGGGAGAACCCGGACGGCTCCTCCACACTTGTGATCAAGATGTACCCCTTCTACTACAACGCATCGACCACCAACGTCCAATTCTACCGCAACTATAGCTTCACCGTCCAGGCCGTCTCCTCGACCGTGCAGATCACGTCCCTCTCCACCGACGAGAACGCCTACGCTCAGGGGGACGAGGCGCTGGTTGACCTGGCGCTCGAAAACGCGGGCGACGCCCAGGACGTCATCGTCAGCGCCGTCGTCAAGACCCAGGCGGGCGACGTGGTGGATGGCCTGCTGCTCCAATCGTTACACGGGTTGACGGGAACCGCGTCCTACGCCCTCCAGTGGGACAGCGCCGGTTTCGATTCGGGCTATTACGCCGTCGAAGCGGAGGCGCGGGACGGGGCCGGCGACCTGCTCGACCGGAAAGTGGAACAATTCCGGGTGGGTGTGTACGCCGGGGAGATCACCGCTTTTACGGCCACGCCGACGCACTTTGACGTGGGGGAGGCGATCAGCGTTTCCCTGGTCTTCAGCAACACCGGCACTGTGCCTCTCACGGGCACTGCCAACATCCAGGTGCAGGATGACGCCGGCGAGATCGTCGCGACGTTCAGCCACGACGTCGCCGGCCTGGCCGTGGGTCACGTGATTTCCTTTGATGATACCTGGGATACGACTGGGGCGGCGGAGGGGGCCTACACCGCAGTGGGATACGTGCTGTACGACGCCCGAGCCACGGAAATCGAGACGGTCGTCGTCAGCACGGAGATGTACATTTACCTGCCGGTGATCCTGAGGAGTGGATGAAATGAATGCATTCTCGGTCACGTCAAGTACAGAGGAAAGGAGACTCGCAAATGAACCCCAAAAGAACGTCCTACGTATGCCTGTTAGTATTGGCCCTCGTCATTGGCGTCGGCGGCATCGGGCTGCTGCTCCTGACGGGCGCGCCGATCCCACGCGCGTCGGCCGACGGAGAGGCCGCTGTCCGTCCCGCGCCCCTGGCCCCGGCCGCCGACGATCCTAGCCCGCCCGACGAGCCGGTCAAGCTGATCTTCATCCACCACTCCTGCGGCGGTCACTGGCTGGCCGATACCAGCGAGAGTGAGTATCCGGCCGGCGGCCTGGGCCAGGCGCTGATGGACAACAACTATTTTGTCAGCGCGACGAACTATGGCTGGGGGCCAGGCGACATTGGAAGCAACACCGATATTCCCAACTGGCCCAACTGGTTTACCGATACTGTTATGACTCAGGTCTACGCCGAGACTGGCCAAAATATCTGCGGCGAGGGCATGTGTTTTGGCAACTGGACCCGTATGGCAAGCGATCCGGGTGGCCCCAACCAGATTATCATGTTCAAGTCCTGCTACCCCAACTCCGACCTCTACGGCAATCCCGACGATCCGCCGCTGGATGAGCCTAACGACCAGTACACTGTCGCCAACGCCAAAGCCGTCTACAATCACATCCTCACCTACTTCAAGGCGCACCAGGAAAAGCTCTTCGTCGTCATCACTGCGCCGCCGATGACAGAAGCTTCTTACGTCAACAATGATCATTCCACACCGGCGGGAGAGCGCGCCACCAACGCCCGCGCTTTCAACGATTGGCTGGTCAACGACTGG
>DAOTUB010000183.1:0-12214 GCA_034437455.1 Anaerolineae bacterium
TATATATAGGGGTTTGGCCTTTCTGTTCAGGATTCAAGTCCTAGACAAGCCTTTCTTTACCCGCATATATACGGGATTGGTATTTTCAAACCGGCATATATAGGGGTGTAAATTTATCCAAAGTCCAAACTCAGGCCAGAATATCTTTAAGGACGTAACGAACGCACGGACACCAAACTCGATTCACTTGGATAGAGTGGATATTCGGATTCCCGAAGCCAAGCCCACGCGCTCCGGAGCCGGAACAGAATAGATCTCAGACGCCTCCACCAGCGCGGAGGCAGAAGTTTTGTTTTCAACTCGACCAGTTCTGTCAAATAATTCGTTGCTACTCGCCGTCCTGCCTCGACCATGTCCGCCGAATCGTCATCGGGAAAGATACCCACGTTCGGCAAGTGAATCTCCAACAGCAGATCGGGCGGACAGAGCGTCAACCGGGTTTGATTGACGATGCGGACGGTGAATGCGGCGCTCGTTTCAGCGACAAGGAACGGCAGCTTCCAATCGCGTATGTGATTGTTTAGGCGAAAAAGCTCCCACAAGGGTACTTTCTTTTCCTCCTTTCCATCGCCTAGAGACAAGTCGACGTCGGGCGGTACGTTGACGCCCAGAACCCGGTCCGCTCCCATGCGGCGCACCACATCCACCGGGAGGTTATTGAGTACACAGCCATCCACCAGCCAGCGACCCTGGTGACGCACCGGCGAAAAGACGAGCGGCACAGCCGACGTCGCCATCAGTGCGGGAATGAGCGGCCCCTTATCCAGGATAACCAGCTCGCCCGTTTCCACGTCAGCAGCGACGACGGCAGCAGGGATATGCAAGTCTTCAAAATTGATCTCTTTGGCGCCTAATAGCTCGGTCAGGAGTGTAGCTACTTTTGCGTGCCCAAACAGACCTCGCCATCCCCGATCGGGTGAGGCCAGATCCATAAAGCCTGTTTCTTGACCAACCGCGATGATGTCCTGTACAGGAACTCCTGCCGCGTACAGACCGGCGATGATGCCGCCCATACTGGTTCCGGCGATGGCGTCAATGGGAACCTGGGCCTCCTCCAATACTTGCAAGACGCCCAGGTGTGCCAGTCCACGCACGCCGCCCCCGCTAAGAGCTACGCCGATCTTGGGGTTCGTCTCATTTTTCATACCCACTCCTCTGTTTCCTGTTCACTGGGAAACCATCTTCTATTGCTGTCGCCGCCGTAGCCACATTTCGATCAGGCCCAACCCGCGCAACGTGATCAACACCAATACGGTCGCGCCTAGCGCCAGCACAAATTGAGATAGCGCAACGCACACGCCCACCGCTGCGGTGAACAAGATCGAGGCCGCCGTCGTAAGCCCCTCCACCTGCGCTTTGGCCCGACGCAAGACGATGGTCCCTGCCCCCAGAAAACTCACACCCGTGACGACGGCTTCGATGATGCGCACAGGGTCCGATTGCACCAGCCTGCCCCCTAACTCGGCGCTAAAATGCTCTACTACGACGTCTACTAACGCGACAAACAAGGTGGCTGCGCCGCCTACGAGAATATGGGTGCGCAGACCGGCTGGCTTGCTCTCGATCTCGCGCTCGAACCCGATCGCAGCGCCCAATAGCATGGCGAGAGCGACGCGGGCCAGAATTTGCAATTGAACTTGATAAAGGGTAAAGAATGTCATAATCTCCCATCCCAGTAACCGGCATCATGCGCCCTCCGGTCCTGGCATGTTTCCTCGACGGGCGATGACCGCGCTGAGATGGGCGCCGAATCAGGTGATGTGCCTGCTCAAATAGATCCAAAGCAACAGGGCCAACACCGTTCCCAGCGTCTCTCGGACCTATTTGAGGATCTATTCTCAGTAGCGAAACACGGCGGCCAATGATGTTTCACTCGGCACCTGCTCCGGTTCGGTGGCATAGACGGCGCCCTGGTTCAGGAAGGTATGAACGGCGGCGAAATCCAACAGATCCTCGCCAGGCGCAGCATCGTCGTGCACCTGCACCTCGTGGGTCTCTGGATCGAAAGCGCCCCACCTCTGAGCGCCTCGCGCGATGAACAACTCCTCCACCCGCCCGACGTACGCGGCGGGAACGACCTTCGTCAGATCGTCGGAGGCCTGTTCGCTGCCGCTGCCGGCTAGTTGTCTATATCGTGCGGCGGCCTCCTCCTGTGCTGCCAGAAAGATAGGCTCCACGATGGACCAGGCCCTCGCGTGCAGTTCCTCTGCCCGCAGTTGCTCCGGGTTCCCCTCGATTCCATCATCCACGAGGTGCGGGTATGTGTTCGCCTCCCGATAAAGGGGAAGTAAATAATCCACTCCCGCCAATACGAGGGGAATACGGGTTTCAGCCAGTATCTCGTGCAATCCCTCGTCAACCTGCCGAAAGTAGCGCAGGATATGCTCTTTTTGCTCTTCGGCGCTGGCGGTGCCCTGCCCGTGAAAGACGGCCGGACGTTCCCCTCTGCCTCCCGGCGTGGTTGTGCTGGTGTGAAATTGGATCGTTTTCTGAGCGTCCTCGTACCGAAGGGCCTGTGCAAGACCGGCGGGGACTTTTTCCAGCTCGATCTCGCTCACCTTGAACCGCGTGCCCTGCAATAGCCTCACCTTCTGTTGGCTGAGAGCCAGGATGTAAAAACGCCCGTCGCCGCTGACGAGAGGGAGCAGTGGTTTGACGTGGAAACGATCGCCGACGACAACCATAGACTCGAAATCGAGCGGAAGGCGATAGTCGTGCAGCCCGTCCGAGGAGAGAAATATCGCCAATCCATCGCTCTGGTGCTGCCAGAAAAGGCCATCTGGGACGAGCTTTCGCGCCGGTTCGAGCAACTCTTGCACTTTGGCAGTACCTAAACCGACAGCGCTCAGGCGCTCCTCAGCTTCTCCCAGCAAGTTCTTTAGCCGAATCGAATCCTGTTGAATCTCTCGCCCTGTCCGATGGGTGGACATATAGATCGAAACATACCATCCATCAGATTTTGTCATCAGTGTCCTTAAAGCATTGTTAGTCAGTATATCCATACGATTCCCTCCTAAATATAATTACGAGCGCGACGGGTGACCAGTGCGTCGATAGAGGCGCCAGGCGCTCCTCAAAGCGCCTGGCGCCCTCTGCACGTTCATTCACGGGTCATTTGCGTGCCACACTTGGGGCACGGCTTCTGGTAGCAAGGCTGTCCCACCACGTGCGGCATCCGGTGCCCACAGTTGGAACAGATGCAGTTGCCGCCAGGACCAGCGACCTTGGGACCGCCCATCCGGCCCGGCCCACGTCCGCCACCACGGTCAGCGTTGCTGTTACGTCCGGTTCTATCTCCACGATTTCGATCCACCTCGCTCACCTCCTCTCATTCTTCTATCATCTGACCCCTTTGCTGCCATCCCCTCAGACCGTTTTTCCTCGCTTCTCTTGAATCGGCGCAAATGACAATTACGCGGCCTTTTCTGGCTCTACTGTGGCGGTAGCAGCGGCTTTTTTCGTCTCCTCTATCGCCTGCGCCAACTGCTTTTGGCTCTCCTCCAGAATGACCTTGCTCTGGGTCTGAAGCTCTTCCGCACGCTGCCTGACATCAACCGCTACTTCCTCAATCCGGGCGCGAGCATCGTTCAGCGTCGCTTCCGCTCTGCCTTGCAACTTGATGCTCCTTTGCCGAATCTGCTCGCGGGTCTCCTCTCCTCCCTGAGGCGCCAGCAAAAGGGCAGCCGCCGCTCCTGCCAATCCACCCACAAAGGTCCCGGCCAAGAACGCGCTAAAAGTTCCGTTATTGTTGCTCATCTCTACCTCCTCCATATCTCTGAATCCTGTCTAACCTTGGTCCAATATCTGGGCCGACCGTAATAATCATAGAGCCTGAGTTCGTACTCTCGGTTCACGGGAGCCGATGGATCGAACTCGGGGCTGTTCTCGATGGTCTCTTTGCTGAGATCCACGTAGACTTTCCTTTTGGCCCAATCCACCCGCTCGACCCAGGTCGGGGCCACCAGGACTTTTCTGCCCGGCAGCCAGTTTCGCGTGTCCACGACTATGTAGCGGATGACCCAGTCCTCGCCGCCAGCGATAAAGTCGTCTACGTGGCCGATTCCGCCGTCGTTCGCCTCGATATGATACCCGATCACTTCCCGCGTGCTTCGCAGGTGTGGGTCGGTCTCTTCCGTCGTTTCCTCGGTTCCCCTGGTAGTCACCGGCACAGCTACCGAAGCTGCTGTAATACTCCAGTAAGGTCGCCACCCGTAATACCCATGCAGCTCCTTTTCCATCTGCCGAGAGACGGGTTCATCCGCACCAATGGGCGGGCTGTTTTCCACCTGCTCCTTGGTGAGCGTCACGGGAAACACTCGTTTTTCCCAATCCGGCCATCCCAGACAGGCTGTCGAAAGAAGCACGCGCCGACCTACGAGCCAGTTCCCTGTATCCGCCACCAGGTACCGGACGGTCCAGCGGTGATCGTCAAAGTAGAATTCGTCAACGTTTCCAATGTCGCCATCTAGCGCGCGGATGGTGTAACCGTACAACTTCTTTAGACTACGTAACATAGTTCTCCTCCCGATCCATTTGCCACTATACTAACACGAAAAGCAGCCTCGAACCGATGGGCTCGGTTGAGGCTGCCGTTGGGTTGGGTTTAAAAGTGTTGGAATTAGGTTGGAGCCAGACGCTAAGAAGCTACTCCTTGAACCGATATCCAACCCCGCGCACGTTGACGACGTGACGCGGGTTCGACGGATCCGGCTCTACTTTCTGGCGCAGGCGATGAATGTACCACTTGATGATCTGTCGGGCTTCGTGCAGATGCTCCGGCTCATAATCCCGCACCACCTGTACCAACTCGGGCGGGGGGACCACCCGGTGCTCATTTTCCATCAAGTGAACCAAGAGAGCGAACTCGCGCGGGGTCAGGTCGAGCGAACGGCCTTCAAGGGTGACCACGTGCTTTCTCAGATCGACAAAGAAGGGGCCGCGCTGCAACACGGCCTTTTCCTCCGAGGGAGCCAGCTCCTTCCGCCGCTCCAGCGCCTCCTGCGCGGCCCGGCGCACCTCGCTCGGCTCAGCCGGCTTGAGTAGATAGCCATCCACGCCCTCGCGAATGGCCGCCATCGCCGACTCCAACGAACCGTGAGCGGTCAGGATGACGATGGCCATCCCCGGCCAGCGCCACCGCGCCGCCTCCAATATCCGCAAACCATCCACCCGGCCGCCCAGATTCAGATCGACGATCGCCAGATCGAAGGGCGTCTCCCGCAGCCGATCCAACGCCTCCTCCCCGTTGGACGCCGTCGTTACGACGTGATTCGTTCGCTGGAGGGTCTCTTTGAGAAAGAAACGGATCCTCTCCTCGTCATCCACCACCAGGGTATGCACAGGTTTTGCCATCAACACCTCCTTATCGTTCTATAACTCGATTGTTTCCTCAGTCGCCAGCGGGCAGCCAGACGGTGAAGGTGGTCCCTTCTCCAGGCTGGCTCGCCACCTCGATGCGACCGCCATGATTCTCCACGATGTTTTTGCTGATGAACAAACCCAATCCCAACCCCTCAGCCTTCTCGGTGTAGAAGGGGTCGAAAAGATGGGACAGGCCATCAGGCCCGATACCCACGCCGCTATCGGCAAAGATAACGCTCACGCCGGGAGGATCGTCGACGCGGACAGCGCTCATCTCCAACCGCCCCCCGTCGGGCATGGCCTCTACGGCGTTGAGCGCCAGGTTCAAAAACACCTGCTGGATTCGATCGGGGGCCAACATCAGGCAGGGTAGATCGTCCTCTCGATTCCAGATCACCTCCACTCCGTGATTTTCGCACTTTTTCTGGTTCAACGTCAACACCTGCTCGAGCAGCGCGTTCACGTCGGTGGGTTTCCTCTCCATCGGCTTTGACCGCCGGTGGATATCGCGCATGTCGGCCACCACGTCGGCCGTCCGCCGCAGTTCCTCCAAGACGATCTGAAAGAGCTGCCTCGCATCCTCGCCCGCTCCCTCATCCAGCGATTCCTGGGCCAGTCCCAGGCAGCCGATGGCCGACTGGAGGGGATTGTTGATCTCGTGGGCCAGCGAGGCCGCCATCCGGCCCGTGATGGCCAGCTTTTCCGTCTGGATCAGCGCCTCCTGGACCTGCTTTCGCTCGGTAATGTCCTCGATCATCGCGATGAAAAACTGGGGCTGGCACCATGCTTCCTGGGCCGCCGACAGGGTCACATTCGCCCAGAGCACTCGCCCATCCTTTCGAACGAGCCGTTTCTCCGCCGTATGATGATCGCGTCCCTCCGCCGCCAGTGTTCTGTACAGGTCCACGTCGGCATCCCTGTCGTCGGGATGGCTCAACGCGGCGAGATCCAATTCCAGCAGCGCCTCGTCGCCGTATCCCAGCATCTCCTGCAACGCCGGGTTGCTCTGTACGATCTGTCCCTCCCGATCCACCAACGCAATACCGATGGCAGCGCCCTCAAAGATCGAGCGGAAGCGCGCCTGGCTGGCTTGCAGGGCGGCGGTGCGGCGCTCGACTCGCTCCTCCAGTTCCTGGGCGTGGCGCCGTACCCGCTCGCGCAGCCGCGCCTGCTGGATGCCGATGGCCAACTGGATCGCCAACTCCTGGGCGATGTCCATCTGCCCGGACGTCAACTGCTCCGGCGCGCGCATCCCCAGGTTCAGCGAACCGATCAGCTTCCCCTCGATAAGAAGAGGAACGATGACCAGAGCGCGCACGTACTCCTCCCGTAAGGCCTCCTGCCAGGGCGAACCCGACGGCGTCTGCTGCACGTCCTCGATGGTGACCGTCGCCCCTCGGCGCAGATCCTCCAGCCTTCGTGCCCACTCGTCGTCGATGGCGCCGCGCCACCCCTTGCCTATCCGGGTCTCGTCGCCGGTGTGCACCGCCAACAGCGACATCTCTTCCGCCTCCAGGTCGTACAGCTTGACGCTGGCCCGCACACAGTCAAGGAGCTGGGGCACCCGCGTCAGTGCCGCCTCGGCGATCTCGTCCACGGATCGGGCGGCCAGGATGGCCTGGTCGACCTCGTGCAGCCCGCGCAGCCGGTCGGCATACCGGCGCAGCGCCTGCCGCGCCTGCTCCTGCTCGGTGACGTCCATCAGCGAAAAGGCCAATCCCCGAACCTTGCCTTCTTCCTTCACCGGCACGAGAGACCAATCCCAATACGTGACGCCCCGTTCGGGCTGCTCCGGGAACCCGAACGGTTTGGCGTGGAAGGTGACCGGCTCCCCCGTCTCTCGCACCCGCTCAAAGATGGCCTGGTTCTCAGCGTGGGGAAAGATCTCAAAGTGATTACGCCCGATCAACTCCTCCCGGCTGTAGCCTGCTCCCTCGGCGTAGGCCGAATTGACCATGACGAAAGTAAAATCGACGTCCAGGTAGGCCAGGTGCGCGCGCGTGTTCTCCATGACTGTCTGGAGCAGAGTCCGTTCCTGCTCGACGAGGCCCGCCAGGCGCTCCCGTTCTCGCCAGGCCTGCTTGCGCGCGGTGATATCCTGAAAGACGGCCACGCCGCTGACCACTTCCCCCGTCTCGTCGCGCACGGGCGCCGCCCCGGCCAGGATGGTGCGCTCGGCGCCATGCTCATGGCGGATGAGCATCTCGACGTTTTCGACCGTCTCTTCCAGCTCCATGGCGCGTACCAGGGGCATCTCCTCAGTGGGGAAAGGAGAGCCATCCGGGCGCAGGGGCGTGTAGGTCGTCCGCTTGGGTTGCTCGATGCGGCCATAGATCTGGCCGCCCAGGATCTCTTCGCCGGGCGGATTGGTCATGAGAAGAGATCCCTCGGCGTTGCACACCATCACGCCGACGGGCATGGTGTCGAGCAGCGTGCGCAGCAGGGAGTTGGCCGCCTGCGCCTCTTCCAGCAGCCGCTCACGCTCCGCTGCCCGCCTGCTGGGGGAGATGTTGCGCAGCAGCCAGCGCAGGCCGATCAAATCACCCTGGAGATCGCGGACGGGCGACACCGTCAGCGCGGCGGGGAAAACCCCGTCGTCCGAGCGCACGTGCAGGTGCCACTCGCTGCCTGGTTTCTCTCCGGCCCGCACCCGGTCCAGCCGACGCCGGAACTCGTCCCGATCCTCCTCCGCCACGCACACCTCGAGCGGCTGGCCCCTCAATGCTTCCTCATGCACGTTCAACAGTCTCAGCGCGGCCCGATTGGCCTGGCGGACGATGCCGGCGGGGTCGGTCACCAGGTAGCCATCGGGGGCCGACTCGAACAAGTCCCGGTAGCGCCGCCGCGAGGCTTCCAGGTCGTTGTGCGCGACGGCCAGCTCCTCGTTCTGCTGACGTAGCGCCTCTCCGGCCTCTTGCAGCGCCTCCACCGCCGCGAAGGAGGATCCCAACACCTCCTCCACCAGCATCCGGGGCTCGGGAGGCAGCACGCCGCAGCGTGCCGCCAGCGACTCTAGCTCGCGCCGCACGGCGCTCAGCTTGCCGCCGAAGCCATCGTCGATACGCCGCCGATGGGTAACGTCGAGGCCCAATCCCACGCAGCCCACGATCCGCTCGCTCTCGTCGCGCAGGGACTCGACGGCGCCGTGAAAGACGCGCCCCTCCACATAAGCGTCGTAGGTAGCGCGCTGACCCTCCAGGGCGCGGTAATGGGCAGCCAGCACGCCCTCCAGCCCGACATGCTCGTTCACCACGTCTATCAAGCTGCGCCCCAGCATCCGATCCGCCGTCATGCCCAGCGCGGTCGCCTCCTGACCGACGACAGAGGTCACGCGCAGGTCGTCGTCGGTCGTCCAGATGATGGCGGGCATCTGTTCCAGTAGCAGTCGTGTGCGGGCTTGATGGAGAATAAGTTGCTGGTTTTGATCGGTCACGATAATTGCTCCTATCTCTTTCATCGGAGGATCTTGTCCAGCGCCAACTTGAATTTCACTTTGTGAATGATAATGGCCCGTTCCGGGTCGCTGGCGGTTATCGACTCGAACAATCCGTCTTTTTAGATGAATGGAACCAGTATAGCACAATCCGGGAAGCAAGCAATGCGCGCGCCAGTTGATATCTGGTCTGAAATGAGATAAGGTTTCTCTCGCTGGCGCCCTGCTGGGGGAATCAACTTGTCATTGCTCCATTAGTCCTGTTTGACCTGGTCTGAAGCCATCAAAGCCTATCTCAGTACCCACCGGTAAGCCACCGCTCGCCGCTATCGCAGCGTCTTGGAGGAATTTGCAGCATGGTATCGGCAGAGCTACGGCGAGGAGCCAGAGCCCGCCCTCCTGACTGACAAGGAGGCAAGAGAATGGCGGACCTATCTCACCGGTGTGAAAAAGCACGCCGCCTCCACGGTCAATGTGAAGCTAGCCGCCCTCAAGGGGTTGGCCCGCTCCTGTGACGTTCGACTGGAGGTCAAGGGCGTGCGCAAGGTCGAGAGGCCGATAGAGACGCTCTCGGGGCGCGAACTGGGGCGACTGATGCGGGTGGTGGAGAACCACCAGTGGGGTCCTGGGTGGCTGCATCTGCGCAATGCAGCGATGGTCGCCTTAATGGCCAGGGCGGGCTTGCGAGTGGGAGAATTGGTGGCTCTTGACTGGAGGGATGTCGTGGAAGAGTTCGTAGCCCGCGACGCCGGAGTGGAGCAACGCTGGTGGATCGAGACCGATCCTGGCCTGGAAGGCGACCTGGTGGTGGTGGTCGAAGTGAAAACGGCACTGGAGCTAGAACTGGACGCGGGGGGGTGATGGTTTTCTCTTCTACACCGCCGACAAGCTTGGGAGGACAGCGATGCCAGTGGCGCGCTATGGGCGCGCGTTAGCGCTGGACGAGGCTGGGCGGTCTCAGCAGGCGCGGCTGCTGGCCAAAGATATAACGTGCCCTTCCAGGGACTCGGGCCCCTACTGTTACCGGTTGGAAATGATCTTCCCGGCCGAATGGCTGGCCGAGGCTCGTTACCCGCTGCTGATCGATCCACTCATCCAGGGACTGCTGAACCTGGCGACCGAGACGCAGGAGGACGATCAAAAGGAATCCCAGGTGGCCTACAACGCGGACGACGATGAGTACCTGGTAGTCTGGACGGACTATTGCAATGGCGCCGACAACCCGGACATCTACGGTCAGCGGGTATCGGGCGACGGTCTGCTGGCAGGGGAGAACTTTACCATCACCACGGCATCCTACCGCCAGATCAATCCGCACGTCGCCTATGCCGATGGTGAGGGGGTCTACCTGGTAGCCTGGCGACATTATCCTGGATCGTCGAACTATTACTTTGACGTCTACGGCCAACGCATCTCACGCACGAACGAGCTGGTTGGGAATCCCATTCCTATCGCCACTCGCAGCGGCTGGGCAGATCGTGAAGCTCCCACGGACATCATCTACAACAACAACTCAGACCAGTTCCTGGTGTTGTGGAGTGACCTGCGCACCGGCTATTGGAACGTCTGGGGTCGGCACGTGTCGGCGGATACGGGCGCGATGGGCGCCAAGATACAGATCACCTTTTTGAACAGCAAACACGAGAGCAGCCGTGTCGGAGCTTACAATCCTGACGACGACCAATACCTGATCGTCTGGGAGTACCGTTCCTCGCCCGGTTCCCATCGCGACCTGCGTGCCCGGCGGATGACGGGCAGCGGGACGGTGAACTCGGGGGAGACGATCTACGTCGCCTCGGGGAGCGCGCAACAGCACTATCCCGACGCGGTCTACTTGGCAGAGGCCGGGCGGTATGCCGTGGTGTGGCGAGACAACGGAAGCGGCAACTACGACATCTATGGACGGTTGGTCTCACCGGATGGTGCACTGGATGACCATTACGTCATCGCCGATGAGACACAGGATGAACACATTCCTCGGCTGGCCCTCGATGGCTCCGGGGGCGCATTGGCGGTTTGGGCACGAGACGACGGCGGTGAAAGCGGTTACGAACTGTACGGCCGGCGACTAGGAAGCGACGGCCAGACCCTGAGCGATCCTCGCTCCATCCTGGAAGCGGACGAGGATCAGCAGTGGCCCGTCGCGGCCGGAGATGGCAGGGGGCGCTATCTGCTGGCCTGGCAGGACAACCGGAACGGAAACTGGGACGTCTATGGTTCGCTGTACGAGCCTGAAGTCGTGAGGGTCATCACCTACACCTACGACCCACTGGGGCGGCTGGTGGACGCCGATTACTCCATCGGCGAGCAATTCGAGTACGCCTACGATGCCGTCGGCAACCGCGAGACGCTGACCGTCGCTCACGAATCACAGGTCACGCATTACGAATACGACGACGCCAACCGCTTGACAAAGGTGGGCGATACGACGTATACTTGGGACGAGCGCGGCAACCTCACCCACGACGGCACGTTTACTTATGCGTACAACGCCGCCGGGCGGATGGTGGCCCGTTTCGGACGACAAAAACGGGGGGCGGAGAACGTCACCACCACGCTACTCTACACCTACACCGCCGACGGCCTGCGCGTGGCGCAAGCCATGAACGGGTTTGGAGAACCCGCGGGCGAGGTGACTAGCTACGCCTGGGACTGGGCCTCTGGCCTGCCGGAGATGTTGAGCGATGGCGGCAACCTGTACCTGGTAGGCCACGATACGTTGGGCTATTGGGATGGTAATGAATGGACCTACCATCTGCCTGATGCGCTTGGATCGGCACGACAGACGACAAATGGCACGGGGTCAGTGATGGGGAGTCGTGAGTGGACGCCGTACGGGATGGAGGTGGGTAATGCACAACCTGGCCTGGGCTACACTGGAGAGTGGAATGACCCCAATACCGAACTGACCTACCTGCGGGCACGTTGGTACTCGTCCAGAGATGGCATCTTTCTGAGTCGTGATGCTGTAGAACGCAACCATCCGTACCAGTATGCCGAGGCCAATCCTCTCAAGTTCACAGATCCTCTTGGGCTCAGAGGGATCATTCCCTGGGGGCAATACTATTGGTCGTGGGGAAGATCATTCAATGAATACGATCCTGACATCATATCTGACCTTGGGAATGAAGATGACGAAACGGCAAGAGGCGCTATCCATAAGATTGAACTGAACTTTGAAGGTAGACCAGGAGGACCTCCTGCGACGATACTGTTCTTGCTGGGATGGCTGGGTCCGTGCGCGAGTGTTTCTACCCCTGGTATAACCAAATTTGTGTATAGGGGTACACTTTTGGACTTTGGACAAGTGCGAACAGCCGGTCGTAATTGACTGGCTAACAATTGAACTTTAACAAGCAGTTTCGGGCCGGTTTGAGACTTTCTAGCTCTTTTTGATGACCGGATGGCGCTTTCGAGGCG
>DAOTUB010000184.1:0-7878 GCA_034437455.1 Anaerolineae bacterium
TCCTGGGCTAACCGGATAGCTATCTGACGCATGGCGCACGGCAACCTGGCAATAGGCAGCACCGTTCGGCCGAGCACGCGATAACTCGGCCGTATGTGGCTGACTATTGCTCAGTCTGGATCTTTTCAAGAAACAACCTATCGGAGGTCTAACTACCTATGAATGCAGAAACTGCAGAGAGCGTTTTCTGGATCGTCCACCTCCCACTGATGCTCTTGTTCCTCGTTGGGATGTGGCTGGTCTTTGCTAACTGGCTAAGAGGAGATGTCGGCGGGCACGCCGCAGCTTCCCCGGGTCAAAAGATCGGCGAGCTACTGCGCGTCACGCTAAAGACGATCTTTAGCGCCCGCTTGCTGCTGCTCATCAAGACGTTCGTCGTCGAGGCGTGGTTTAATCGCCGCCTCTACCGCAACAGCTTTTGGCGCTGGCTCAGCCATTTTCTACTGCTCAGCGGCTTTATGCTGCTGATGATCCTATCGGGCATCTCGGCACTGGCCGACAAGGTGCTTATTCACCTTTTCCACCTGGAACACGTGCCGTGGATCGGGATGTGGGTGAACCCCGACCATCCGATCACGGCGATCCTGAACGAGTTCGGCTCGGTGATGATGACCGCGGGATTTCTGTTCTTTGTCATCCGGCGCTACTTTTCCCGCGTTCCCCAGTTGCGCACCGGCCCGATGGACACGTGGATGGTCATCGGCCTGGGGCTGATTCTGCTCTCCGGCTGGATCACCCAGATCGCTCGCCACAACTCGAGCGACGTCGATCCGACGACGGCTTATTTCGCTTTCGTCAGTTGGCCGCTGCTGGCCCCGCTTTTCAGAGGACTGCCCCTGGCGTGGGATTCTCTCGCTCACTGGATGTACCTGATCCACGGGCTGCTCACCTCGGTCGTCATCGCTACAATTCCCTTTTCCAAATTCATGCACGTCATCGCCGGAGCGTTGGTGGCGATGATCCGCCAAATAGAGGAAGAAGAGAACCCACACACCAGCCTGGAAAAGGAGGCGGCCCATGTCCCAGCTTGATCTGAAACGCTTCACCTTCATGCAGTTGATGGAATTGGATGCCTGCACGCGCTGCGGCGAATGCATCGAGTGGTGCCCCACCTTTGCCGAAAAGTCGGAACTGGACGCCATCACCCCGCTGCACAAGATCGAGACTGTGCGCGAGTTCGTCAACCGCCAGTATGGGCTGCGGGCGCGCATCTTTGGTCCCCGCCCGCTCAGCGGAGAAGCCGTGCAGACCCATTCAGCCGGCACCTACGATTGCACGCTCTGCGGGCGGTGTGGGCTTGTCTGCCCGGTGCACATTGATACACGCTCGCTGTGGATCGCCATGCGCGAGGCCCTGGTAGACCAGGGGGTGTATCCCGCGTCTATGGATCACCTGCGCGAGACCATCACCACCCACTACAATCTCTCCGGCGACCCCAACGAGGACCGCCTGATCTGGAGCGAGAATCTACCCCAGGTGCCCGAGGGGGTGAGCGGCGGCAAAACGCAAGCGGAGGTGGTCTACTTTGTCGGTTGCGTCTCCTCCTTCTACCCACAGTCCTACTCGGTGCCGCAGAGCATGGTGGAGGTGCTGGATCGGGCAGGAGTGGACTTTATGGCCCTGGGCGGCGAGGAGTGGTGTTGCGGCTTCCCGCTGATCATCGCCGGGATGGGAGACGCAGCGGTCGAGTCGGTGCGGCACAACGTGGAAGCGGTTCGCAAGACCGGCGCCAAGCGACTGGTCGCCACATGCCCCTCCTGCTACCATACCTGGAAGGACGAGTACCCGCACATCCTGGGCGAACCGCTCGGCTTTGAAGTGCTCCACTCGACGGAACTATTGGAAGAGATCATCGACGCGGGCAAGCTCAAGCTCGAACCGCTGGAAGAGACCATCACCTACCACGACCCGTGCGACCTGGGCCGCACCAGCGGCGTCTACGAGGCGCCGCGCAACGTGATCCGCGCCATACCGGGCATCAACCTGGTGGAGATGGAACACCACCACGAGTACTCCCTCTGCTGCGGCGGCGGGGGCGACGTGGAGATGGCCGACGCCGACCTGACGGCGGCCGTCGCCAAGCGGCGCATCGAGGAGGCGAAAGCGACGGAGGCGAAAACGCTCCTCTCTGCCTGCCAGCAGTGCAAACGCACGCTCGCCATCGCCGCTCGCCGCGACAAAGTGCGCGTGCGAGTGATGGACGTCGCCGAACTGATCGCCCGCCAGTTGGCAGACTGAACCCCGTCGGTTTTCACGTTCGACCATCATCCGGCCTCCACCACGTGGGGGCCGGATTTGGTTTAGCAAAGACCCGAAACCTTGAATTTATAGCCCAGTTCCGTTATAATATATCAAGCCACTGAACAACATCTAAGCACCTGTAAAAGAATAACTTGTTCGTAGTACGGGCTTCAGCCCGCTGAAGCGGGTACTACAAACGGGAAGTTATACTTTTGCGAATCCGAAAGACGCCAGCTTCTCGATCACGGACGCTCACCCTGCCGCATTAGTGATGTACCTGAGGGGAGAACAACATTGAGCGATGAACTGCAACGGTTCATTGATAGCCTGGCCGCTCAAGTGCTCGTCATCGGGCCAGATTTCCGCGTCGTGCGGGCCAACAGGGCGCTGCTGCAAGACCGGGGCTATTCCGGCGACGAGGTTGTGGGGCGCTATTGTTACGAAATAGGCCACGGTCGCTCGCAGCCTTGCGCTCAACCCCATGGCGACTGCCCCGCGCTCGATATTTGGAATGGAGAGACCGTGAGCCGCAGCACACACGTCCGCTCCGCCGCGGATGGATCAGCCCGCTACATTGAGATCGTCGCCTCTCTGCTCGAGGGCGAAGAAGGGCGCGTTCAGCAGGTGCTTGAGGTGATGCGCGACGTAACCCCCCAAAGGCAGGTCGGAGCCAGGCTCTTGCAGCGCAATCGGGAGTTGGCGGCCCTGCTGAGCATGGCCAGGGCCTTGACTCGCTCGCTCGAACTGGAGACCGTGTTGGCCGAAGCCTTGCGCCAGGCAGCCATCGTGGTCGACTCTGACGCCGGCGCCATCTACCTGTATGACGAGGGGCATGACGATCTCGTTTTGGCGGCCCACAAGGGATTGCCGGAAGCATTCGCCCAATCCCTGGCCCACCACGCCTGGAGCGAACAAATCACCGGCCAATCTCGCCAGGCGGATGGCTCGGTGATCTTTAACCACGTCCCACTCTCATTGGTCGAGCGGTATACCCTGGCGGAAGAAGTCCCCTTGAGTGAAATGGCCAGCCGGCCCCTGCGGGTCGCCGGGCGACTGGTCGGCGTCCTCACTCTACTCACTCGCGGGAGCTGCGCCTTTCCCCCAACCAAGATCGCCTCGCTGACCGCCCTCTCTCGCGGGCTGGCCGTCGCCATCGAGAACGCGCGGCTCTTTGAAAGCGTCTCGCGGGCCGAACGGGAGTGGGAACAGACCTTTAGCGCGATCCGCGACGCCATTGCCATCACCAACGCCGACTACAAGATCGCACGGGTCAACCAGGCGTTCCTCGATCTGTTTGGACGGTCCGAGAAGCAGGTCATCGGCCAGCAGTGCTGCCAGATCCTCTATGGCGCTCCCGGTCCTACCCCCCGGTTCCGCTGCCACCAGATGATCAAGACGGGACAGACCGGCCCGGTCGAGGCAGACAATCTCACCATCCCCGGCGTCTACCACATCTCACTGTTTCCATTGTACGACGAGCACGGCGAGTTCTTGGGGCTGATTCACAGCCTGCGCGACGTGAGCGAGGAGCGCGCCATGCGCGAGCTCATGACCCGCAACGAGCGGTTGGTCGCGATGGGACGGCTGGCCGCCTCGGTGGCCCACGAGATCAACAACCCCCTGTTCAGCATCCGCAACTGCCTGACGCTGCTGGACGACGTGATCGCCGACGACGAACCCTCCAGATCCTTCCTCCACCTGGCCAAGAGTGAACTCGACCGCCTGGCGCAGACCGTGCGCAATCTGCTCGACTTTGTCCGCCCCAACGAGGAACCTCGGGCGCTCGTCGATCTGAACCAGGTACTGGAAAAAGCGCTCTTTATGACCAGCAAGCAAATGGAATACGCCCACGTGACCATCGTCAGAGATCTTGCGCTCGATCTACCGCCCCTGCTGGCATCGGCTGACCAACTGACCCAGGTGGCGCTCAACCTGATGCTCAACGCCATCGAAGCCATGCCCGACGGCGGCCAATTACGGGTCGCCACTCGTCCAGGCCCCGCGTGGGACAACGTGGAGGTCGCCCCGGAACGCGTCGTGGGTACGGTCCAGACGATCGTTGCCGACACCGGCTGCGGCATCGCGGAGGATCATCTAAAGGCCATCTTTGAGCCTTTTTTCAGCACCAAGAACCAGGTCAAGGGAGTGGGCCTGGGGCTGCCGATCAGCTACGGTATCGTTCAGCGCCACCACGGCACGATCGACGCACAGAGCGAGGTAGGTGTGGGCAGCACCTTTACCATCACGCTGCCCCTATTCAAGGAAGAGGAGTGGGAATCGTGGGAGAAGACAAAGGCTGTATCCTCATCGTAGACGACGAACTGGCGATCCGTTTGACGGTACGCGAGATTCTACGCCGTGCTGGCCACCACGTCAGCGCCGTCGCCAGCGGCGAGGAGGCGCTCGAACTGATCCAGTCACAGCCCTTCGACCTGGCGCTGATCGACCTGGTGATGCCTGGCATGGGCGGGATCGAATTGATGCGCCGCCTGCAAGAGGTCGCTCCCGACACGATGCTGATCGTGATGACAGCTCGCGGCTCGATGGAGACGGCCGTCGAGGCGCTCCGGCTGGGCGCCCACGACTATCTCACCAAACCCTGCGACGACAAATTGCTCAAGCAATGCATCGAAACCGGGCTGACCAAGCGACGGGAGAAGTTGCAGCGTCGCCAACTGGTCGGCGCTCTGAGCGCCGCCGCGCTAGAACTGGCTGGAGAGTCAGCGACTCCGACACCTGAGCCAGCCGCAGCAGAGAGCGAGCGCATCCATCTGGGCGACCTGGCGGTGGACGTCGCCGGGCACACGGCAACCCTGGCGGGGCACGTCCTCGATCTCACTCCGACAGAATTCGATCTGCTCGTCGCTCTGGCTCGCGCCGCCGGTCGCGCCCTCTCGCACCGCGAACTGGTGCAGGCCATCCGAGGCTACGAGGCCGAGGATTGGGAGGCCAGGGAGATCACTCGCTACCACGTCCACGGGCTGCGCAGCAAGCTGGGCGACGCCGACTATGTCCAGACCGTGCGCGGCGTGGGGTACCGGTTGGTCCCGCCCCAAGACGCCGCCCCATCCACCTGACCGCCGCGACGACGTTCCCCCAACAAGATGTAGGGCGGTTTTGCTAACCGCCGCTGGTCGGATAACAAATCCGACCTACTTTCGTCGTCACATTCCTCACAGATCCCAAGATAATCCCAATGAAACCCTACCGTTGTCACTCGATTTTTGTGCTATCATATCAATAGAGACGCGAAGGGTGATAGCACAAACGGAGGGTCGACATGAAGATCGAACGATATATCTATCCCGACGAACTCTACTACGACCGGCATCACGACTACGCCCGCGTCGAGGCGGACGTCGTCGTCCAGGGCGTCACCGATTTATGTCAGAGGCTGCTGGGCGAGGTGTTCTTCGTCGAGTTGCCCTACGTGGGGCGCCGAGTCAAACAGGGCGAACGACTGATCTCGCTCCAATCGCTCGCTTCTCGCGGATGCACCCGCCGCACCCACGCTACCGTCTCCGGTGAGATCGTCGCCGTCAACACCGCGCTGGAGCAGAACCCCGATTGGATCAACGATGATCCCTACAACGCGGGATGGGTGATACGGATCCGCCCCGACGATCCCCTCGAACTCCAGCGCGAACTGGAGGACCTGCTGCGCGCCTGCGATCCGGCGCTCAAAATCTGGGCCCGTCTTGAGTTGGCCGACGCCCGGCTGCGTCAATCGGACCTGGCTCCCAGGGCGGCGCGGCTCAAGGCCGAGGAGTACGACTTTCCGGCCCGGTGCTATTTCGACCGCTCCCACGCCTACGTGCGCGTCGAGGACGGCCTGGTCACCGCGGGGATCACCGACCTAGGACAGCAACTGTTGGACGAGATATTGTTCGTCGAGCTGCCCTACATCGGGCGCAAGGTCAAGCAAGGAGACCGCCTCTTTTCCGTTCAGCCGATGAATCCACGCGGGCGCGTGCGCCACATCCGAGCCGCCGTATCTGGCGAGGTGGTCGCCATCAACGAGGGATTGGAGGAGCACCCGGATTGGGTCAACCGCGACGCCTACGGCGCTGGCTGGATCGCCCGAATTCGCCCCACGCCCCGGTTGAACGACGAGTTGAGCCGCTTGCTGAGAGAGGGCGACGCCGATTTGCTGGCATGGGTGGCAAAAGAACTGGAGGCGGAGGGGCTGCGTTACCCCATCGCCCAGCGCAGCGCCGTCAAACCAGCGATCCACGTTCCTCAACCCAAACCGATACCCGCCGCGCTGCTCCATCTGGGCCTGAGAGACGTTCCACTCGTGAATGGGGGCAGGAAAACCCGGCCCAGCGCGCCCCAGGTGGCGGGCCACGAGTTCCCTCTCGATCTGTACTATGACCTGTCTCATGCGTACGCTCGTCTGGAGGACGATCTGGTGATCGAGGGCGTTACCGATCTGGCCCAGGGGATGCTGGGCGAGGTCTTTTTCATCGAGTTGCCGCCCGTGGGCCGGCAGATGAACCAGGGAGATCGGCTGCTCTCCATCCAATCTATGGAGCGAGATCGTCCGCTCCGCCGCATCGACGCGGTGACCTCCGGCGAGATCGTCGCCGTCAACGAGACGCTGGCCGAGAATCCCGCGCTCGTAAACCAGGCGCCCTACAGCGAGGGTTGGCTGGTCAAAATCCGCCCCACCGACCGACTGAAGACCGAGCTGGCGAATCTGCGGCGGGCCGACGATCCGGGCCTGGCGACCTGGGCCTGGGAGGAGTTCGAGAGGGACGCCCCGGCGCTGGAATTTATCCAACAGTACCTGGCCGACCGCGCCACGCGAGACAAGATGGAGCGATTGGTCTACTCCCGCGATCTGGCCCCCGTACCCGATCTATTGGTGACGCCGCTCGGCATCAGGACGGAACCGGATCTGATCGCGCGCCCGGTCAGCGCCGACGAAATCGCGGTCGTGATGAAGCACGCCAGCCGCCATCACATCCCGGTCACACCTCGCGCCGCGGCCTCGACTGTCTACTTTGACGCGGTCCCTTACCGCAGCGGCATCCTGCTGGATCTGAACAATATGCGGGGTGAGCCGGTACTCGACGAAGCACGCGGGACGGTGCGAGTGGCCTCGGCCATCCGCTGGGCCGAGCTGGACGACTGGCTGCGCGACCGGGGGTGGGCCGTGTTGGCCTACCCCACCAGCGCTCCCTCGGGCACCGTCGGCGGATGGTTCAGCACCGAGGGGTATGGCATCGGCAGCCTCACCTTCGGCTGCGTACACGAGCAGGTGGTGCGAGCCAACGTCGTCCTGCCCGACGGCGAGATCGCCGAGGTCACTCCCGACTCTGACCCGCCGCTGGCCTGGTTCGCCGGTACGGAGGGGACCCTGGGCATCCTCACCGAGTTCGAACTCGAGGTGCGTCGCACGCCAGAGGCCGAGTCCCACCACCTGATCTCCTTCTCCAACCAAACGGCGCTGCGCGAGACGACGGTGGCACTGGCGCAAAGCGACCTGCGCCCCTACAACATGCACTACAGCGGTGTCCGTTTCCACCGCCTGTTGGAGCAAGCGGGCTATCCCTCCCTCGGCGACCGCCCCGCGCTGGCGGTCGATTTTGAGGGCAGCGCCGAAGAGGTCTACCGGCAAGTCAGGAATCTGAC
>DAOTUB010000185.1:0-3198 GCA_034437455.1 Anaerolineae bacterium
GTATCGGACCGAACGCAACCGCTTGAGAGCGCGGCGCGCTGCCCTGACTCCGCCGATGATGCCCGATCTCGAGCGGGCGGCGGAGCTGCTCCGCGATTTTGGCACGCTCTGGGATGGGGCGACGTTACAGGAGCGGCGGCAGATCGTCCACACCCTATTGCAGACGGTCTACCTGGACAGCGGGGAGAAGGGGCCGGTAGTGGCCATTGAGCCCAAGTCCGAGTTCGCGCCGCTGTTCGAGATGCTGGGATCGGGCGTCGATGGCGATATTGTGCTCCTGAAACCTGGAGCCGAGTGGTCTCAGTAATACGGAGATAAGGTTAACGGCAGCGCTCGGAAGCCCAAGATAAGAGCGCAGTTGGAACATCAATAACGTGGCCCAGGCTGCTACAGGTGATCGAGGCAATTTGCCCACGTGAACTTTTGACTTTCCCCCGACCTCAAGGTATAGTGATGCAAGCTCTAAATACGCTCATTGGCACGTTAACATACTCATAAACGTGATCATCTGTTCTTCCTGCCTGATGGTGATCCAATCACCGAGGTCGTTTGCGCGGTACCGCTCTTCTCAGAGACCAATTTCGCAAAGAGGACTTTTGCGAAGTGGAATGGACGGAAGTACCGCTTTTAGCTCCTCAGAGAGGGTAACTGACTTCGTATTTCGGGGGTGGAGTCGTGGAGGCCGGGGAACAATGATATCCACAAGAGTTTGAATTCTGCATCCCTGCGGCCTGGAAAAGTAAAAGCCTGGCTGTTTCGCGAGTGATTTTCGTGGCTGTTCTACCGCAAAAACTCGCTCCACACCGGGCCAAAGCTTGACGCTGAAAGAACAAGCTCCACAGACTGAATTGCGCTCCTGGCCCTAGAGTTTCAGTCCAGGGCCAGACTTTGCAAAAGATTGACTCGAAACTTGGCGTTCTTCACCAATTTTGTCCTTTTTCCCATACCATGATACAATCCCTACGCAAAAAAAGAAGCCTCGGCGCTTGTGCAGAGCCCGAGGCGGCGACCAGGACGGTAGGGCCACCCTGGCGATACTATGATAACACAACGCCCACTGGCCGTCAAGGTTAGGTGGGTGTTTCGTTTTTCAGGGTTAGTCGGCACCAGTAAACCGCATTCTAGCTTGTACTTTTGTTGCCTGGTAGCGGCTACGAAGGGAAGTGATAGCTTTCTACACCGAGGAATCCAACCAATGACCAATAGCTCCAAAAAGTCCGGCAGTGAACTCTTCATCATAGACAATGCTGATGACCAATGGAAGGCCCACCGCTACCTCCACGACTGATGCGACATCGCCTACGCTTTCGACATCGCCACCGGCTACTTTGAGATCGGCTCTCTGTTGTCTCTGGACGGTCAGTGGCAAAAGCTGGACAAGCTGCGTATCCTGATGGGAGATGAGGTCTCCAAGCGCACCAAGAAAGCTTTCGAGGAAGGATTAGCTCGCATTACGACTCGTCTTGATGACAGCATCGAAGCCGCTAAGGAAGACGACGATTTCCTCTCCGGCGTGCCCGCCATCGTCGAGGCCATCAAGTCCGGCCAGATCAAGGCCCGCGTCTACCGCAAGAAGAAATTCCACGCCAAAGCCTACATCACCCACGCCAAGCTCGACGTCGTCGGCTCCGCTGCCCTGGTTGGATCGAGCAACTTTACCTACCCTGGCCTCCACGATAACATCGAACTCAATATCCAGTTACGGCGCGAGGTCGAGGAACTCCAGGAATGGTACGAACATCACTGGAATGAGGCCGAGGACGTCACCCCTGAGCTTCTACGCACTATTGAGCGCCACACTCGCGAATACACCCCCTTCGAGGTCTACGCCCGGGCAATGGCTGCCTATTTCCAGGCCCACGAGATTGAGACCAGCGAATGGGAAAAGACCGAATCCAGGATGTACCCGGTACTCGATCATTACCAACAAGTGGGATACCATAATCTTATGCAGATCGGTCGGCGCTACAACGGTGCTTTACTCTGCGATGGCGTTGGCCTGGGCAAGACCTTCATCGGCCTGATGGTCATCGAACGCCTCCTCTTTGAGCGCAAGCGGGTGGCTCTCTTTGTGCCCAAGGCAGCGCGTGAGGATGTCTGGGAAGTCAAACTGCGCCGTTATCTACCGGAAGTAGGCAGGCACTTTAGCAACCTGGTCATCTACAACCACACCGACCTGCTGCGTGGCGGCAACTTCCCTGCCCTGATGCAAGAGGTCGCCGACAAGGTGGACGCCATCGTCATAGACGAGGCCCATCACTTTCGCAATATCTCGTCCGACCGCTCGCGCAAGCTGTACAAGATGGCCGAGGGCAAGCAACTCTTTCTGCTGACCGCCACCCCCATCAACAACAGCCTCTACGATCTTATGCACCTGATCGAGCTTTTCTCCCGTCGCGAGCCTGGCTATTTCAGCGACGCTCCCCTGGGCATCCATACCTTGCGCGGTCACTTTCGCAAGATGGAGGCTGCACTGGACGTGCTGGTGGACTGCGATGGTCACGTCGAACTCGACACCGGAGCTGCAGAAAAAATTCTCTCCGAAGATGACCTGTTTCAGGCATTGGTAGTACAGCGCAGCCGAACCTACGTCAAGCGCAGCCTGCGGCAACACGGCGGGAATCGGGTCTCGTTCCCCAAGCGGGAGGATCCTCAGGTGGCGGACTACTCGCTGGCTCAGACCTACGGCGGCCTGCTCGAAAACCTGGAAGTTGCCTTCAAAAAAGAAACTCTCCTCGTTACGCTGGCCATCTACTCCCCTCTGGCCTACTATCGTGGTGACGACGACACTGTTGACCCCCTGGCTAAGGGGCGGCAGAAGCAGATCGTTGGCCTCATTCGCACGCTGCTGCTCAAGCGTTTTGAGAGCTCCGCCAAAGCATTCGAGGCCACATGTGAAGATCTGTTGCTCAAGCTACTCTACTTTGTCCGCCTCCATAGTCCAAAGTATGCCGCCCGCTGGGAGGGCCAGCACGCCGAATTGATGGCTCGCGTCAAGGAACATCTGCGTATCCGTGGGGTGGGCAGGGAGGAAGAAGACCTGGACGAGGACATTATCCCCGAAGAGTTCAAGAAAAAGATCGAAAAGCTGGATGAGCAAGAGTACAACGTCGCTGAAATTGTAATGGAAACCGGTCTTGATATGGATCAATTAGCTCAATTCCTGGATCAATTGCAGGATTTTGACCCCGCCCAGGA
>DAOTUB010000186.1:0-15454 GCA_034437455.1 Anaerolineae bacterium
ATGTCGAACCGTGAAATGCGGCGGCGGATTGAGTATCTGCTTTGGGGACGGCGAATCCGTGTGGCGGCGGGCACGTGGTTGAGCGGATTGTGAAAGCGTTGCAATGAGAGCGAGGTGATGGAAGATGGGGCGGTTGTCAATACAAATCTCTCCAGAGTTACAGCAAGCTGTGAGGTTGCCATCAGAAGAAGTTCACGTTCGGCTGGAAAGGGAATTGGCACTTCGGCTTTATGACAAGGGTTTGTTGACCTTTGGCCAAGCTCGTAGGCTTGCTGAGATGTCGCGCTGGGACTTTCGCGACTTGTTGGGAGAGGAAGGCATCCTGCGCCGTTACGATGTTGAGGAGCTGGAGGAGGATCTGCAAACGTTGGAGACTTTGGCGTGATTGTCGTAGCAGATGCCTCTGTTTTTATCGGTCTAAGTAGTATTGGGCAGTTGTCCCTGTTGTCTGAGCGGTTTCCAGATGGCGTGTTGATCGCTCCGGCTGTTTGGCGTGAGGTGGTGGAGCAGGGGCGAGAGCGGCCCGGAGCGCGGATGGAGCATTTTATTCCTGTCAACGATATTACCTGGGTGAGTAGGGAGATCAGGCGTTTGTATTCGAAAGTGATGTGTTTGGTGCGCAACTCGTCCGGAAAACTCTATTTTCATGATGCGCTGATAGCATTGAATTGAGTTGTCGAGAACTGGATGTCTCTGCTTTGGTTAGTTTCGACCGGGATTTTGATGAACTGGATTGCTTAATGCGCATTGAGCAGTCCGTTCAGGTCACGGAAGCACTGGGGAAAGTTTGACCAATATCCTTGGTAGTTGATGCCTGACCATATACGACCCACAAGCGTGACAAGGTAAACAATGATGGACCTGTTAGGGACGACCCTGGGACAATATCAAATCGTCGAGCTGATCGGCGAGGGCGGCATGGCCAGCGTGTACAAGGCCTGGCAGCCCAACCTGCGGCGTTACGTGGCGCTCAAGGTGCTGGCCCCGCGCCTGGCGGACAATGCGGCTTTTATCCAGCGTTTTCAACAAGAGGCAGTGTCGGTCGCCAACCTGCGGCACACCCACGTCGTCACCATCCACGACGTGGGGGCCGAGGGCGACCATCACTATATCGCCATGGAATACGTCGAGGGCGTCTCGCTGGAGGACCGCATCCGCGAGCAGGGCGCCATGTCCCCCCAGCAGGCGCTGGACGTGCTCGCGGGGGTCGGCGCGGCGTTGGACTATGCCCACGGGCAGGGCTTTATCCACCGCGACGTCAAACCGGCCAATATCTTGATCGCGCCCGATGGGCGGGCCGTGTTGACCGATTTTGGCATCGTCAAGGCGCTCAGCGGCAGCGGTGTGACGGCGGCATTGACCCAGAACGGCAGTATTTTTGGCACGCCGCACTATATGAGCCCCGAGCAGGTGCGCGAGGAAAACGTGGACCATCGCGCCGACCTGTATGCGCTGGGGATCGTGAGTTACGAGATGTTGAGCGGCCAGGTGCCCTTTGACGGCGCCACCACCCACTCGATCCTGTACGCCCAGGCCAACACCCCGCCGCCGCCCTTGCGCCAGGTCGCCGGGCCGGCCGTGTCGCCCCCGTTGGAGGCGGTGGTGCACAAGATGCTGGCCAAGCAGCCGAGGGACCGTTACGACAGCGCGGGCGCGTTCGCGCGTGACCTCTCGCAGGCCATCGCAGGCGTCTGGCCGCCGGGAGTGTCCCGGACCGCCGCGACGCCGGACGCGAGCGGGACCGGCACGACGGTGATGCCGGGGCGCGCGGGTTCATCCCGCGGACGCGGCGTGGCCCGGCCGCGCCGGCGCGCGTGGGTTTTCGGCGCGTTGGCGCTGGGCGCGGTCCTGGTCCTGGCCGTCGTCGCGGCGGTCTTGCTATTGGGTCGCCAGGACCCCTTGAAAGCCGGGCAGGCCGCGCTGGCCGCGGGCGATTACGCGTTGGCGGCCGAGCGCTTCGAGCAAGTGTTGGCCGGCGACCCGGCGCACGCCGAAGCGCTGGAAGGCCAGTTGGCGGCGGCCAGCGCTTCGGCCGCCGCCGGGGAATGGGCGACGGCCGGCGCCGCCTATGAGGCGGTCTATGCGGCGCAGCCGGGGACGGTGCGCGCCTCCCGTGGCCTGGGCGAGGCCTATGCGGCGCAGGGCGAATGGGAGACGGCAGTCACCTGGTACGAGCGTTGGACCCAGACTGCGCCGGAGGATGCGGCCGCCTGGGTCGCTTTGGGCCGGGCGCGCTTTAACGTGCCGGACTATGCCGGCGTCGTGGCGGCCTATGAGCGCGCCGTGGCCCTGGGCGCCGGCGCGGGGCTGGATGCACCCCTGGGGATCGCCTATTTCGAGCTGACGGCCTATGACAAGGCGGTCGAGCGGCTAGCGCGGGCCGTGGCGCAAGAGCCGGAAGATTTTGCCGCGCGGCGCGCCTTGGGACTGTCATTGTACGCCCAAGGTAAGCTGGAAGCGGCCGCCGGACACTTGCAAGCAGCGCTGGCGTTGGGGACAAACCCGCCCGACGCGGCCCTGGCCGGCGTGCATTATGGCCTGGGCGGTGTCTACTTTGCAAAGCAGGATTACGAGTCGACGATTGAGCATTATGAACGCGCGCGCGAGCTGGACCCCCAGGGCCGCGAGGTGTGGGCCGGCGAAGCGCAAGCGAATTTGGAACAGGCCTATGTCGCCCGGGCGCTGGCGCACGTGGTGCTGGACGTGGATTTTTCGGACGTCGTGCGCGCGGACGACGCTGCCTTTGTCCAGGCCGAGACGGGTCAACGGATCAAGATTGAGGGGGCTGTGCAATTGGTGGACGGGCCGGAGGAGGGGACGCGGGCGCTGCTCGTTGAGGAGGGGACGGTCAATCTGGTTAAAAACCCGTTGCTATTGAATCCAAAGGTTGGTTATGATTTCAGTCAGTGGAATGGTAGTTTTATCGATGGTGGAGAAAACTTACGGGGGCTGGGAAGAACACTGCGTTATAATACAGTAGTCACAAAAACTCGTGCGCAAGTGTTTTGGGATGGTCCTCTTCCAACACAGTCAAGTGGGGCGACTTATGCTGTGCAGTACTGGGCGCGTAGTAATACGGAAAAATCTATCGAGTTGTATGTGCAACACAAATCTTCTCCTTACGACAATGCTAGCAGTATAATTAGCAGGACGGTTAGCACAGACTGGACTTTTGTGTCTGCTGAGTTGGTGCTCAATAAAGATGTTGATGACAAATACGCCGTCAAACTCGTACGGGATACGGACTGGACACATAGTGTGGACTGGATAGAAATTGCAGAAGTTCAGGTTGAAGAGAAGGATCACATTACCTCATTTTGTTATGGTGATGCAGGACAGGGCTATAATTGGGGAGAGGGTGAACCGCATGCTTCCATCAGTGTTCGTCATCCTACAAGGGTCAACTTGGATGAGCACGTGGACTTGATAAATGCCAAGGATGATTTGAGCGTTCACGTTACAGTCCGTATGCCGTATGATGCGAACCATGTTTGGCCGTATGAGTATGGTTCTGTTTTTGAAGTATACGATAGTCCAACTCGCAAAATACATTTTTATTATTCGCCCGCATCTAGGCAATTCAAAGTTGATTTAGGTGATAGTCGTGCTGATTTGTTAGTCAGTGATGCGCAGTCTTTTAAGGCGGATGACTGGTTGGATATTATTCTAGCCATCGACTCGGAAAAGGACGTCATTGACCTGTATGTTAATGGTCAACTTGTTGGAACTGGGATCGCTGATTTGGAGATGGCAGACTATTCTATATGGCAGTTAGGGACGGGTGCAATCGATGGCAACTGGGGTAACTTTGCTTTTGCGAGGTTAGATATAGTTGAGCGTGCACTCGGTGCCGCTGAAGCTGCGGCTTTGTATCGCATAGGATGGCTTGAAAAAGATTAATGAACCTCTTGACAATGGGTTTAACCTTGCAGTGGTCTGAACATTTAGCTCACTGATATGTCAGTATGGTGGCGTTCTGTAAATTCGACAAGATAATAGACAGGCACGAATTTTTGTCAATTCAGGAGGATGGGAGATGAAGAAGGCTTTGACCAATACAAGAGAGCGATCGGTTCGCGATGATTTTCTCGTTTTCGGCTCGCCGCAGATATTTGAAGACGAAATTAACGAGGTCGTGGATTCGATGCGGAGCGGTTGGTTGGGTACTGGTCCCAAGGTTGCTCAATTCGAAAAAGATTTTCGGCAGTACATTGGGTCACAGTATGCGATGGCCGTTAATTCTTGTACCGCTGGACTTCACCTCTCGATGGTCGTGGCTGACCTCAAACCGGGCGATGAGGTTATTACCACGCCGATGACATTTTGTGCGACAGTCAATGTAATCATTCATGCGGGTGCGACCCCCGTCTTGGTGGATTGTGACCGTGAAACTCTGTTGATTGATCCTCAACGTATTGAGGATGCTATTACTCCCCGCACTCGTGCGATTGTCCCTGTGCACCTTTATGGGCGCCCTTGCAATATGGATGCCATTATGGATATTGCTGCCCGGCACAGCTTGTTGGTCATTGAAGATGCTGCTCATGCCATTGAATCTGTGTACAAAGGTCGTAAGGTGGGCAACATTGGACATCTCACAGCTTTTAGTTTTTATGTGACCAAAAATGTGATAACGGGTGAAGGTGGAATGGTCACTACTAACAATCCTGACTTTGCGGAAAAGATCCAAGTCTATCGCCTGCATGGGATGAGCCGCGATGCATGGAAACGATTCTCTGAAGAGGGGTATAAGCATTATCAGGTTGTCTTTCCAGGTTTCAAGTACAATATGATGGATTTGCAGGCGGCGATAGGCTTGCACCAATTGGCTAGAGTGGAAGAGAATCTTCAGAGACGCAATGATATCTGGCATGTCTATAATCAAGCTTTCACTGATTTGCCGGTGGACTTGCCGGTTCCGGACGAGCCGGATACAGTCCATGCTCGTCACCTTTACACATTGATTATTGACGAAGACCTTTGTGGAATAAGCAGAGACAAATTCGTACAGCGATTACATAAACATAATATTGGGACCGGCGTGCACTACCTAGGTGTGCATTTGCATCCTTATTATCGTGAACGTTTTGGCTACTGTCCGGAAGACTTTCCCAATGCGACTTGGATTAGTCAGCGGACGGTTTCGATTCCGTTTTCGCCCAAGCTGACGAATGGAGATGTAGAATACATAATCGAAGTAGTCAGAGATGTTCTCCAATAATGCACCCGGCAAAATTATTAGCTCGAGTTGGTTATCATTACCTAAGAAGTATGGTGAGAGTTGTGCGAGGTCAGTCGCTCACCATGCCTTCGCTTGGCTCTATGACATTAGACGAAGATGATGTTCAGTTGGCAAAAGCATGGTTGAAAAAGCGGTCAGATTGGTATCGTTCAGATGAGATAGAGCGGTATCATATTGCGTTTGCTGACTGGAACGGGTCGGTCCACGCTTTCAGTTTTATGGGCGGAAGGGTGGCGTTAAGTGCAATCATTTACGCTTTGGGGCTACAACCTGGTGACGAGGTAATTCTTCCTGGTTATACATGTGTCGTTGTACCGAATGCCTTTCATTATGCGGGAGTTAAAACAGTCTATAGCGATATCGAGTTGGAGACATACGGGCTGGATGTTACTCGACTGGCAGACAAAATTACATCAAAGACTAGGGCAATTCTGCTTCATCATTTATACGGATTGGTTTGTCGAGACTACGAAGCAATCATAACTCTTGCTCGACGGCACAACCTGGCTGTGATAGAGGACTGTGCTCAAAGTACGGGGGCAGAATACAGAGGGAAAAAGGTCGGAAATTGGGGAGATGCAGCTATTTATAGTAGCGAACAATCCAAGGTGTTTAACACTACTCAGGGTGGTGTTGCAGTGACGAATGACGACAGTCTGGCAAGAAGAATTAGGGAGTTTTATGATCGGGTTCCGTTTCCCGATGAGGATTGGATTGATAAGCAACTTCACACCCTAATCGTGAACTATTATCGTTTTAAACATTCTCAACGTTGGTGGCTGGGGGATCTAGTATGGTTACGTTATCGAGAAAAGGTGCTCATCTCTACAACTAAAGAAGAGAAGCAAGGACTTCAGCCGGCATATTATGGTCGAAAGATGCCAGCTGCTATAGCTGCTCTTGGACTTAATCAACTTCTTAAAATTGATTATTATAATAAAAGTAGACGGCAAACTGCTAAACGATGGGACAGTTGGTGTGAAGTCAATGGTTACAGGCAACCAATGATAGTACCAGATTCCGTGCCGGTTTATTTGCGTTATCCAGTTTTAGTCGAGTCCGAGAAAAAACGGGATAGGTCGTGGTCGTCCAGAGATTTGGGTGTTGACTTGGGTGTTTGGTTTGTTAGCCACATTCATCCGGTAAGCCAAAAAGTTATAGGATGCCCGAACGCAGACGAGGCTGTAAAGCGGTGCGTTAATTTGCCTACAATAACTTAGCTAGGGTGATATTTATGTCGGTTGGTGTTGAAGATAACGTTTTTAACCCTCCTATTTTTATTATCGGAAGCCCACGTTCTGGTACGACGATGTTGCGGCTAATGCTTACTTGCCATCCTCGGATTTGCGTACCTCCTGAAGGGACCTGGCTGATGCAATTGTACCGCAGATATCATAATGTTGTTTTTAATGAAGCGAGTATAGAAGCGTTTATAGATGACATACTTTCATCTCCTAAAATCGAAGAATGGCAACTGTGTCGCGCAGATTTGCTGAAACTGCTGGAAAAAGATCTTCCTCAAGACTACGCTGCTCTTGCTTCTCGAGTTTATCTAAATTATGCAGAACGATATGGGAAAGTTAGATGGGGTGACAAAAACAACCCTTATCTACACCATATAAAAAAAATCGCCCATCTTTTTCCAAGTGCTATGTTTGTGCATATCGTTCGGGACGGTAGGGATGTGGCTTGTTCTTACAGAGATTTATCGCAAGTTAGTGGCAAGTATGCTCCCAATTTGTCTACTAATATATGTAGTATTGCGTGCCAATGGGCCAGTAACGTCAAACTTGTCCAGAAGAATTTTGCCATCGTAGGAACGGAACGCGTGTTAACGATACGATATGAGGATTTAGTCCGGTGTCCTGAAAAGACGCTACGTGCAATCTGTAACTTTCTGGGTGAAGACTATGATAGTAGGATGTTGCATTTCGCTGAGAAAAACCGAAAAAATCAGTTGGAACCGGAGGTGTTTATGGGGTGGAAAGCACTTACTAAGGAACCTGTGACGACTGCGAGGGTCGGGCGTTGGAAACGTAACCTCTCTGAAAAAGAGCAGATTGTGTTTCAGTTATTGAGTGCGGACGTGCTTGCAAGCTACGGATATGAATTAAAAGAGGTGACAGAAAGATCGTTTTCTTTGTTTGCTCTTCGTCTGTATTCTGTTATTTGTTTTGCTGGTCAATATGGGCACGATCTAGTGTTTAGGCTAATGCGAGATGTGCGCTCATTACTTATCAAGTCAAGTCGAGCGATTAGATGAAAACTCTGCACAAAATCAGGATTGTGTTGAATGGGTTATTAGGGCCTCTTCCATGTCCCAGGAAGTGGGTTTTTGTTGTGGGATGCTATAATTCAGGCACAACCTTGCTGCATAATCTCCTGGCAAGTCATCCTGATGTCGGGAGTATGCCAGATGAAGGACAGTTTTACACGGATCAGCTTTTACTTCCGCGAGCAGTGAAGCTACCTCGGTTGTGGGCTATTGAGCCAGAGTGGTTCTATATGGATGAAAACAGTGGTCAGAATGTTAACTTGAACAGATTAAAGCGACAGTGGGGTGCTCGTTATAATGACCCCACACGTCCAGTCTTACTAGAAAAATCGCCGACTAATGCCGCGCGCACACTTTGGCTCCAAAAGTACTTTGAGAATGCTTACTTTATCGGCATCATACGCAACGGTTATGCAGTTGCTGAGGGGATTCGTCGCAAGGCAGGGCACCCTCTGAAAGTTGCGGCAGCACAATGGGCACGGTCAAGTGAAATTATGCTCCGTGATTTCGATATGTTATGTAACAAAAAATTGATTCGCTACGAAACACTGACGGATTCCCCTAAAGAAACTTTTAGAGAAACTCTAGAGTTCCTTGATTTGGATCCGGGCGAGTTATGCATTAAAGACCGAGTCTGGCAAATCCATGAACAGACTGCTCAGATTAGAAATATGAATGATCGCTCCTTTTCGGCATTAGGTGTTCAAGATCGACAGGTTATAGAATCTGTTGCTGGCGACTTTTTGAATGAATTGGGTTATGAGGCTTCGGGCTAGTAGGTTTGTGCATGAATTTCAAAGAACGCTGAGCATGGTCGCGTAGAACAGTGTCATCTGGATGACTGGGATAGAATTATACTGGGGTTGTTGCACAATAAGCAAAAGCGAGTAAACTATACTCCGATAACATAATCTGAGGGCTGTATGAAAATTCGCTACCAGCACCTGAGTCGGAAACCACATTTGTTCAAAAGCTTCTTTGGGGTGACTATGATCGGCTTTGTGGTGATCGGATGAAGGAATTGGAATATACTCTAGGTTAAGTCATCAGACGGTGTTGTGCATAAGGTGTGGCGGTTCAAATGAGTGATTTCAGGCATAAGACCATAAATGGCATTGCTTGGAGCGTTGTTAGTAAATTCGGGCGAATGGCTCTCAAGTTTATAATTGACGTCATTCTTGCTCGCTTGTTGTCTCCCCGTGAATTTGGCCTTGTTGCAATGATCACGGTCATTACCAGTTTCGCTAGCATTTTTGCCGAATTGGGTTTCAGCTCCGCCTTGGTCCAAAAACGAGATGTACGCCGAGAGCATTGGTCATCCGTTTTTTGGTTAAACTTGGGGGCGGGTTTGCTGCTGACTTTGATCTTTATGGCGGGGGCTCCGCTGGTCGCCCGTTTCTATGATGAAGCATTGTTGGTCCCGCTGACAGTGTTTATCGCAACCAATTTTTTAATTAGCTCTTTGAACATTGTGCAGAACACGCTCTTGACCAAAGAGTTAAATTTTCGCGTGTTGTCTATTGTAGAAATTTCTGCTGTCGGGCTTTCTGGCTTGGTTGCCATTATTATGGCTTATGCGGGATTGGGAGTGTGGAGCTTGGCTGCACAATCGGTCATTTTGTCGGCAGTGACTGCTATTTTGCTGTGGAAGCTCAATGATTGGCGGCCGGAATTCACCTTTCAGTGGAACGCTGTAAAAGATTTGCTAGGGTTTAGTATGAATTTGTTCGGCACTCAGGTGCTCAACTACTGGGTCCGTAACATTGATTATTTGCTGATCGGGAGATTTTTGGGAACAAGTCCCTTGGGTGTTTATAATAAGGCTTACGATGTAATGTTGTTCCCCCTTGTTAGTGTATCTCGTGTGCTATCCAGAGTTATGTTTCCCTCTTTTTCAATCATCCAAAAAGAGAAGCAACGGGTAAGGGATTTATATTTAAGGATGACGCGCACTATAGCTTTAATCACTTTTCCCATGATGTTGGGCCTTTTTGTTATTGTTCAACCTTTTGTGATGACTGTCTTTGGCTCTAAATGGGCAGAGATGATCCCTGTGCTGCGCGTGCTTTGTTTGGTAGGCATGTCCCAGTCCATCGGTACACTGAATGGGAACTTGTATTTGTCCCAGGGATGTGCAGATTTGCAATTCAAGGTTGGACTTTTTGTCAAAGCAAATGCGATTTTGGGAATTGTAATTGGCTTGAGATGGGGCATTTTGGGAGTCGCCATTTGTTATGCGATTTCTTCGGCTATCAATTCTTATCCTGCGTTCTTTTTTGCTGGGCGTTTGGTAGATTTGACATATTGGCAATTGCTGCGTAATCTTTCTGGAGTATTTAGCTGTGCTGTGGCTATGGCAGCGCTGGTTTGGGGTATGGGTAGGCTATTACCTGCTGCTTGGCCTTACTGGGCAAGCTTGGTAGCACAGGTTTCCTTTGGAATAGTAGCTTATGGAGCGTTGATTCATCTTTCACGTCTGAAAGCTTATCTGGAATTTCGCGAGCTAATTGTTGAGCAGACGAGATTTTATTTCCGGCGGCTCCCGTCCAGGAAGGTAGAAGTTTAGTTCTTTTACGAATGCTAACTTGCAAGCAATCTCTGGGGCGCGAAATCGATGAAAGATAAAAACTGCAAAGAGTTGACCGTAGCACACTCGGTAAAGCGGTGGTTACCTCTGACCCAGACGTGGATTTTTAACCAATTGAAGTGTATGGATGCGGTGCATTCCATCGTCCTGGTCAATACCACTCTCAACCTTGACTTGTTCCCTTGGGCTCCTATTTACCGATCGGACAAGATAAACTATTGGATATCCAAGTTGACGCGGAAACTAGGGTTGGGATACCGACGTTATTCCTCTGTCTATGATGTTGGCATTCGGGAACATCGACCGAAGATTGTGCATTCTCATTTCGGTGATAAGGGATGGTATGATTTACCATTGGTGCAGAAGTATGGGTTGAAACAAGTTGTGACCTTTTACGGCTTTGACCTGAGTATGTTGCCGGAAAAACACCCTGTGTGGAGAAGACGGTATCACGAACTTTTTGACCAGGCGGACTTGTTTCTTTGTGAAGGCCCTCATATGGCGCAAACACTCATAATGCTTGGTTGCCCCGAAGAAAAGGTCAAGGTGCACAGATTGGGCGTAGATTTAGACAAAATACCTTACGTGCCTAGATCGCTGAGTAAAGATGATCGTTTGAAAGTTTTAATTGCGGGTGCTTTCCGTGAGAAAAAGGGCATTCCCTATGCTTTGGAGGCATTGGGTCAGTTACAAGATCAGATTGATTTAGAGATTACTCTTATTGGTGATGCGGTTAGTGGCAAAAGTAGCCGATTAGAGAAACAAAAAATTCTGTCCGTTTTAGAGCGATACGGTCTCCAGCCCAAGACACGGATGCTTGGTTTCCAGCCTCACCCTATACTCTTGAAAGAGGCTTATGAGCATCATCTTTTTCTCTCACCTAGCGTCACGTCTGGCGATGGGGATACCGAGGGGGGCGCGCCGGTGGTGATTATAGAGATGGTGGCTACGGGCATGCCGGTGGTGAGCACGACACATTGCGATATTCCTCAGGTTGTGCGCTACGAGGGCGTAAATCTATTAGTTGAAGAACGTGATGTGGAGGGTTTGGTGCAGCACGTGCGCTGGCTCGTTGAACATCCAGAAAGATGGGAGACTATTACCTCGTCGGGGCGGCAACATGTGGAAGCAGAGTTTGATGCTCGCTCTCAAGCGAAAAAGCTTGAGGAGATATATTTTCAGATCTGTGAAGAATGCTAGACCTTCTTATCAAGCGGCGGTTGTCTACCAAGTGGAGATTTTTAGTTGGTGCGATTTTTGCGCTTTTGTTTATCGGCTTTACTGCCAATGTGTTAGTCTATCGACTGTCGCTTAACTTGGCTCATGTGATTTTGAATAAGACGCTTTGGCAGAGTGGTAAATCTGCAGTAAAGTGCCAGCAGATGCTTTCTCTTTTGCAAGTTTCTGTTGGAAGGCAGACTTTTGAAATAGAATACGAGAGACCGTATGCTATGATATCGGCCATAACTGTCGCTGAATATCATCGCAGGCAGAATGACTTGTCCGAGGCTGTGACTTGGCTTCGTCGTGCTGCGGATGCTTAGCCCTATCCTCTGTTCAAGGTACGATTATGTTACTAGTTGGGCAAAGATTATTACTATAATATCGGATCTGATGCTCTGGCTAACCTGTTGGGATGCAATGAGTTTTGTCTTTTGTGGAGCATGGTGGTGCGACCAAGTTTTTGTATGGATATCGTTGCGAATCATCTAGATCAAACTGGATTGGTGTTATCTGTTGTATGATGCAAATAAACTTAGCCTTTGGAAAATTTGAAAAGAGATTTATAATTTTTGCGCTTTGGTTTGCGACCGTTCCTTTGATACCTTTACTGCGTCAAAGTGGTAATGGTCCAGAGTTGGGTGAGGGGGACGTTTGGATTCGAAACATATGGTACGGCATTTACGTCGTAGTGCTATTTTGGGCCTTTGTGCGTAAAAATCGAATCATATATGTGATGATCCAAGATCCGCTCTTGCTTTTCTTGATAGGATTGACGCTACTTTCGGTCTTGTGGTCTACTAGTCCAACCATTACCTTGCGTCGTAGCGTTGCTCTGGTTTGCACAACCCTCTTGGGTGTGTATTTGGCGACAAGATTCAAGCTAAAAGAGCAGCTGCATCTTTTAGCCTGGGCATTTATCATCGCCGCCGTTTTGAGCATAGTGTTTGTTTTGACTCTACCAAAATATGGGATTGAGAATGACGGCAGTTGGCGTGGCATATATCAACAAAAGAATGACTTGGGGCGTTACATGGTCTTTGGCGCTGTTGTGTTTTTTCTCTTGGCCCGCAGTACTTCTCAGTATTGTTGGCGCTTTTGGATGGGCTTTGGACTTTGCGTAGTTCTATTTATGTTTTCGGACTCAAGAACGGCCTTGCTTGGATTTTTTATGGTTATAGGATTTTCGCCCCTTTACAAAATCCTGCGACGTAAGTGGCATTATCTTTTGAATGTGCCGTTTTTTATTGCGTTTTTATTGTTTGGTGTAGGTGCCGGGATATTGATTTATATTTCCAGAGCACCTTTACTAGCTCTCGTTGGTAAAAGTGACACAATAAGCGGGCGCACCATTCTATGGTCTATCTTGTCTGATATGATCGAGCAAAAACCCTGGTTGGGTTATGGGTACAGTGGTTTTTGGTTGGAGAATCATGGAAAAACAATTGAAGTTTGGCAAAGATTGACTTTTTGGCAACCTAGACATGCTCATAATGGCTTTTTAGAAATTGTGCTTAATCTAGGTCTATTCGGATTGGTGGTATTTGTAGTACACTTTTTGACGACTTTGATTAGGGCTGTTAGGTGGTTGCGCCTACATAAGACACCTATTGATATTTGGCCTATAGCTTGTCTGATTTTTACCTTTTCGGCAGGTTTGACAGGAAGCGTTTTCCTGGAGAGGAACAATCTCTTTTGGATTCTTTATGTAACGACCAGTTTCACCCTGCTCATTCAACGCGAACGGGTCCAAAAGTGATCGTTTCGCCAAAAATAAATATGAGTCAAGTGCGGATGTAAGCATGGAAACTATCGATTGGACAGCTTGGTGTAGAAGAATTGTGTTGGTATTACTAATCACTTTCTTTTTTATGCAAGACATCAAGACTTTTGTTCACAAAAACTTGTCCAGTTTGTGTTTCACCCAGGCGCTAGTTACCGATTACATTGTCGCTACAGATCGGCAGGCAAAGCTGAATAGATTTTTAGCGTACTCTCATTTGGAACCTAACGCGATCCACTCGTTGGAAGGCGAAACCTCCCAAGCGACTATGATCCGGTCTTTGTTTATGGGCGAATACCATCGCTTTCAGGGAGATATGGAAGTAGCGGCATACTGGTATTCTCAAGCCATACACAATGATCCCATCCCCCTTGAGCAGCGTGCTCTGTCTTATATTCCCTCCGCTAGGTTGCTACCGGATGGGAATGTGTTAGTTGACGACATGTCCCATATAGACAATTGGCAGGTCGTTAACCCGACCAATGTCATAGATATCACTTTTGAAAATAGAGATGGCTTGGGGTTTATTTCTTATCAGAATGATTTGGAACGACGGGATTATCTTGTGTATACTGTATCCGCTGGCGTGCTTCCTTTGATCTATCATCCAGTTCTGAGCCTACGAGTCAAGCTTACGACCGGATCGTATCTATCTGTTGCAGCAAAGGTAGATGGTGTCACTCAAAGGTATCTAAGTTATTATCAAGGCACTGGAGAGTGGGAAACGTTGAGGATCCCATTGCAAGGTTCTGCGCTTTACAAGTTAAGATTTATACTCAGTGAACCAGGCAAGGAGGCTAGAACTAGCAATTATAGCATTTGGATTGATTGGATAAAATTGGAGTTGGATACTTTTGCGCAATGACCATGGTGGGCGGGGAATGTTGTCATTAGTGTATCTGGAGGATCAGAAAAATGATCATCAGTCATAACCACAGGTATTTATTCATTCAAATCCCACATACGGCTTCAACAGCTATCGGCAGAGAGCTCTGTGAAATGTACGATGGTGTCCGTATTTTGCACAAACATGCGCATTATTTAGAATTCGAGCGAGTGGCAAGCCCTGAGGAAAGAAAGTATTTTGTCTTTGCTGGTATTCGAAATCCTATGGATATAGCCGTTACTAAATATTTCAAGTACAAAACTAATCACAAATCCCAGTTCACTGATCCGGGCAATCTGTTGGAACACGGGGGACATATCTCGAATGAGCACTTGAGACATTTTCACTTTATTCAAGGTACCGGAGCCGATTTTGCTACCTATTTCGAAAAATTTTACAGATGGCCTTATAGTAACATGCTAAGTGTATCACAACAATACTGTGATTTTATCATTCGTTTTGAACGTCTACAGGATGATTTTTCGACTGCGTTAAAGTTAATCGGAATTAAGCAAGAAAGATCTTTGCCCGAGGCCAATCCTACAAATCAAAAAAAGGGAGACTTTTTGCAGTATTACACTCCGGCGGTTAGGGGTCAAGCCAGACGGGTATTTGGCCCTTTTATGCGGAAATGGGAATATGATTTCCCGCCCGAGTTGGGAGATTACTCGGTGTCTTGGTTTAATCAACTGGAGTTTCGGATCATAGAGTGTATCAAGAATTTTGTTTGGAAGTATATAAAGGGTAGTCCAGGTTTTTATGGACGGTTATTTAGAAAGTTGTGGTAACTTTAGTTTCGGGTAACTGAAACCACTCCAAGGTCAGATTGGAGCGGAAAGAACCTTAACATTCTTTGGAAAAGCTCGTAAAAGAGCGTAGCTAGGTAGGTACAGACTGTTTTGAACGCTTGTGACCAAGAATTCCCTTTGGCAAGTGGTCGGTCACGGAGGACTTTTTGCGAATTCGACCTTGCTCAGGGAGTGGCAGATCTGAGAAAGGCGTGCGAGCCAGCCGACGACGTAGACGTCCTGGATTGCGTCGAGGGTCGCGATTCCAGAACCCGGTAGGGATAGGGGGCAAGATGGCTGACAGACAAGTTTGGATAGAGTCAGCAAGCAAGGATAATTCAGGTAGCCGGTAGCAACTTTCCACAGCGGAGGCAAATTGACGGCGAGCATCAACCATGTGCTTGCTCGCCAAGGGCAATTGTTCAATGGGCCAGCGGTCGTAATAGATTGCCCACAAGTCAGGTCCATAAGGTTAACCCCATTGTCAAGACCACGAAATGGCCAAAATAAGCGAAACTCATGTTCCGCTATCGGGCAGAAATGACCGCAAAATGCACCTCCGCAGGAGTCTGGTATGATAGGCTCTGATGCAGACGCTCTTGATTATAGAACGTGAAATATTCACGCAAGCCCTTTTCCAACTCAGGTACCGTCTCGTACTCGTACAGATAG
>DAOTUB010000187.1:0-18326 GCA_034437455.1 Anaerolineae bacterium
GTATATATAGGGGTTTGGCCTGTCTGTTCAGGATTCAAGTCCTAGACAAGCCTTTCTTTACCCGCATATATACGGGATTGGTATTTTCAAACCGGCATATATAGGGGTGTAAATTTATCCAAAGTCCAAAACGATCATGTCTGCCTCCTGTAGAATTTGGTGGCGGTATTCTATCACGATGCTCGAGTTCGGCCAGCCTGTCAGGCGCAATTTTAGTGATTGCTAGAGGTTGTCCGTCTCTGCGCCAGCTCTGTTTCAATATCTGATAAGGATAATCCTCGTGCTGCCAGCAAAACTAACAGATGATAGAAAAGGTCAGCTATTTCGGAGATGAGCCGGTCATTTCCTTGTCCTTTGGCGGCGAGAATGACCTCCATTGCTTCCTCACCGACCTTTTTGAGCACTTTGTCCTCTCCCTCATCCAGTAATTTGACCGTATAGGAGCCAGGCGGACGGGTCATTTGGCGGTCAAGAATGACAACAAAGAGCTCGTTTAGGATATCACGCATCAGCCAACCTCCTGTAGAAACAACTCTGTTCGCCAGTGTGACAGGCGGGGCCAGCAGGGTCTACCTTGAGCAGCAACGTATCGGCATCGCAGTCCACCCAGATCTCGCACACATTCATAAAGTTGCCAGAAGTGGCCCCCTTGTGCCAAAGCTCCCGCCGACTGCGGCTCCAAAAGTGAGCCTGGCCGGTTTCTTTGGTGCATCGCAACGCTTCCTCGTTCATCCAGGCGACCATCAATACCTGGCCGGTTATACGATCTTGCACTATCGTCGTCACCAACCCCTGTTCGTCAAATTTGATGTTCATGGTTCTCATTCAAAGTTTCGATCATCGTATAAGGCTCCAATGGCAACCTCAATGCTTCTTCCAGGGAGACCTAGATAAATTCCTGGCTTTCAAAATTCAACACGACTTGCTCTTCCCTCGCGTCGGTCTTGCAAACGAAATGGAGAAAAATAAAGTGCTTCGGTTCGTGAAACGCCTCGTCAAAGATAAATTCCTGCATCATGGCAAATTCAACGTCGTAGATGTCTAACCCTGTCTCTTCTTTTATCTCTCTCCGCAGGGCATCTTCCATCGTCTCGCCCAGTTCAATGTGCCCTCCAGGGATGCAATATTTGTCTCTCCACTTGTCCGATTTCACCAGGAGGGCTTTGCCCTCTCGATTGAATATCAACGCGCCCACCGTCGGTTCAGGGTATTGTTGTTTTCCCATTCATATTCTCCCGCTCAAATCATCAGAACGCCGAGCAATCACAATATCATGGTGTCGTCGACAAGAGACAACTTGCAAATCCTGCAATCCCAATGCAAACAAATGCTGCTGATACCAGTCGAGGCCAAGAGCCACCAATTGCTGGGTCGGCCCACTCTTGTAAAGGCTCAGCACCAGGATGCCGTCCGGCTTGAGTATCCTTCTCAACTCGCGCAATATCCGCTCCGGATGAGGTAAGGTTTCCAGCAATCCCAGACAGGTCACCACGTCAAACTCGCCATCCTCGAAGGGAAGCGCTTTGCGGACGTCGGCGACCTGAAACCGGGCGCGGTTATCCAGACCACGACGTGCCGCCTCCGCTTGAGCAACCACAATCATGCGAGGAGACCAATCTATGCCAACCACTTGTCCGCGAAAGTTGGGCATCGCCGCTATCGTCAGTGGCAGGTCACCCACGGCAGTACCGACGTCCAAAAGCGCCTCGTCTCCGCGCAGTTCGAGCGCCTCGGCCAGGCCGCGCCAATGCTCGGCCTCGCTGCGGGTGCTGAATATCGCTGGGCCGAGACAGTCGTACACCCAATGCATGAGCCTTTTGCCGAAATAGCGTCCGTCGGTCACAATCACAAACAGTGTCGCCGCGCCTGCTACTCCCAAAATAGCCAATATCACCCAGATCACAAGGTGTTCCTATACTTTCTTGTGCTTATGGTCTTTTTGCCCTCAGACGAAGCGCATCCTCCAACGCCACTTCTCCTTCGTAGAGAGCACGTCCGATAATGACGCCACTCAATCCAACCTTGTATGTTTGTCGCACATCCTCCAGGCTGGCGACGCCGCCGGAGGCGATGACGTGAAGGCGTTGTCCTGCGACTGTAGGTCGTGTCGAAGGGCCGGTCGCCTGTGCCAATTGCACCGTCGCGTCCAGGTTGAGACCGCTGCCCATCCCATCGCGGGCGACGTCGGTAAAGATGATCCAACGCACGCCTTTCTCGGCCCACTGCCGCCCTAGCTCCACCGTTGTCGCCGAGGCGGTCTCCTTCCACCCATGCGTGCGCACCTGCCCGTCGCGGGCGTCAATCCCCACGACGATCCGCTCCGGCCCAAAGGCTTCCAGCGCCGCCTCGACCAGCGCCGGATTCTCCACCGCCGCCGTGCCGATGATAGCACGACTCGCGCCCAGATCAAGTACGTGGCGAATTCCTGCCAGGTCGCGCATACCGCCGCCGAATTGTACCCGCAGGCCGGTGGTGAGAATCCGTTCCAACGTGGCCAGGTTTTCGTCACCGCCTTCGTCGAGAGCGCCGTCCAGGTTGACCACATGAAGCCAACCAGCGCCCGCCTCTTGCCAGCGACGGGCCACGCTCAACGGATCGTCGGCGTATTTCGTCTCCTGGTCTGGATCTCCCTGTTTCAGCCGCACGACGCGCCCGCGCCTCAGATCAATCGCCGGATACACATCCCAAATTCTCATTTTGCTCATTTCTCCCTATCTACCAATTCATCCGCACCTTCACCCCTCGTCGGTGCAAATGCTCTTTGAGTTCGCGGATCGTGTACTCGTCATAGTGCAAGATCGAGGCCACCAGGGCCGCATCGGCGCGCCCCTCGGTGAGCACATCATAAAGGTGTTCCGGTTTGCCGCCGCCGCCGGAGGCGATCACGGGGATGCCGACCGCGTCGGCGATCGCGCGCGTCAGGTTGATCTCGTAGCCCTCCTTCGTGCCGTCGGCGTCTATCGAGTTCACTACGATCTCCCCAGCGCCTAACTGCTCTCCCTGCTTCGCCCATTCGAGGGCGTCCAACCCCATCGGTGTGCGCCCGCCGCGGATCACGATCTCGTAGCCGGAGGGAATCTCTGGTGTGGATGGAACAACGCGGATGTCCATCGAGAGTACCACGCACTGCGCGCCAAAAGCACGGGAGGCTTGCGCGATCAATTGGGGATTCTGCACAGCAGCCGAGTTCACGTTGACCTTCTCCGCGCCGGCCAGCAGAACCTTGCCGCAATCTTCCACCGAGCGCAAGCCTCCTCCAACCGAAAACGGAATGAATACCTGCTCAGCGACCCGGTTGACCACGTCCAGCATGATGTCGCGGTTGTCGCTGGAGGCGGTGATGTCGTAAAAGACGAGTTCGTCCAACCCCTCCTCGTAGTACTTGCGCGCCACGGGGACGGGATCGCCGATGTCCTTCGTGTTCACGAATTTTATACTCTTGGCCAGTTTGCCGTCCCGCACATCCAGGCAGGCGATGACACGTTTACTTAGCATAATGGTCCTCCTCCCCCTCAATCCCCCCCAACTCTGGGGGGAGGCTCTTTTCTCCGTCCCACTGGGAAAAGTTGCGCAGCAAGGTCAACCCGACCCGCCCGCTTTTTTCCGGGTGGAATTGGACGGCGAACAGGTTTTTGTAGCCGATGGCTGCGGGAAACGTCGCCTCATATTCGCAGGCCGCGAAAACGTGTGACGCATCGCTCGGACGGGGGTAATATGAGTGGACAAAATAAAACTCGTCCCCTTTTTTGACGTCCTTGAGGATGTAGTGGGGCTGTGTCACCACGATTTCATTCCACCCCATGTGCGGAATTTTCAGCGATTTGTCCGTGAGTCGAAACAAGGGACAATCTCCCGCGACGAGATCCAGGCAAGATGTGTCGCCCTCCTCGGAATGTGATAGAACAATCTGCGCTCCCAGGCAGATACCCAGGATGGGGACGCCTCGCTCAAAGGCGTCTCGGAGTGCAATGTCGAACCCTCTCTCTTTCAGTACTTCCATCGCTGCGGTCGCGTGTCCCACACCGGGGAAGATGACGCGTTCTGCGCTGCGTAATTTTTCCCCGATCGAGACAATTTGGCAAGGAATGTCCAGGTAATCCAACGCCCGCTTGACGGAGGTCAAGTTACCGGCCTTGTAATCTACGATCAACATCATCTTACAGCGTTCCTTTCGTCGATGGAATCGTTCCGCTTCGTCGGGGATCGGGCCTCGTCGCCGCATCCAGCGCGCGGCCCAGCGCCTTGAACAATGCCTCGGCCTTGTGATGATCGTCCCGCCCGTAGAGAATGCGGGCGTGGACGTTGGCGCGGGCGGCGACGGCGAAGGACTCGAAGAAATGGGGAATCAGCGTCACTGGCAAGCCTCCAACGGCTGGACCAGCCCAATCCATCTCAGCTACACAGTAGGGGCGACCGGAGAGATCGATGGCGACAAAGGCCAACGTCTCGTCCATCGGCACAGTCGCAGAACCCATGCGGAAAATGCCCGACCGGTCGTTCAGGGCTTGATCGAAGGCTTTGCCCAGAGTTAGCGCCACGTCTTCCACCGTGTGATGGGGGTCCACGTGCAGGTCGCCGCTCGCCTGTACTGTCAGATCGAACAGGCCGTGGACGGCGACGTGAGCCAGCATGTGATCGAGAAAGCCGATGCCGGTGTCTATCTGGTGCTGGCCGGCCCCTTCGATTGCCAGCGTCACCAGGATTTCGGTCTCGCGTGTTTTTCGTTCGACGGTGGTCATTTTTCCCCCTGCTCCAATTCTCGCAAGGCGGCCAGCAGCGCCTCGTTCTGCTCCGGGCGTCCCACGCTGATACGCACGTACTCGGCCATCGCAGGGTCGGAGAACTTGCGTATCAGGATGCCACGCCGGATCAGCGCGTCCACCACCTCTTGAGGTGTGTGATCCCTCAAATGGCAGAGGATAAAGTTCGCCTGGCTGGGGAGCGGTTCCAGCCAAGAGAACGCCGCCAGCTCCTCTTGCAGCCGTTCTCGCTCGGCGATCAAGCGAGTCACGTTCGCCTGAACCGTCTCCAGATCGGCAAAGGTCGCCAGCGCCGCCACCACCGCCGCCTCGTTGACGTTGTACGGGGGCCGAATCCGCTCCAGATAATCAACCAGGTCCGGTGCGAGCAAGGCGTATCCCAGCCGCAGCCCGGCCAGTCCGGCCCATTTGCTGAAGGTGCGGATGACGACCAGGTTCTCGTGATCGGGCAGGAGCGACACGGCGCTCTCCCCGTAGTGGCGGCGGCCATTACGGGACATCGCCCCGCCAAACTCGATGTACGCCTCGTCCACCGCCACCATCAAGGGCAACGCCAGCAACCGCCGTAGCGCGTCCAAGGGAATCGCCTGACCACCGGGGTTACTGGGCGAGACGAGGAACAGCAGCCGAGCGTCTCCCTCGCTTTCCTTTATGGCTGCCTCGATAGCCTCCACGTCTATCGAAAAATCTGCCCGGCAGGGAACGGACAGTACACGGCAGCGGCTCACCTCGGCAAAGAAGCGATATATGCCAAAGGTCGGCGGGCAGATGACCACCGCTTGACCTGGCTCGATGAGCAAGCGGATTAGAAGGTCGATCAACTCGTCGGCTCCGTTGCCCAGGACGACCTGCTCTGGCGAGACACTGGCGTACCGGGCGACCGCCTCTCGCAAGGACGCATAGTCGGAGTAAAAGGCATAGCTATCGCAGTCGGCCAGGGCCTGAGCGACCCGAGGCGAGGGGCCAAAGGGGTTCTCGTTGGCGTTCAGCCGGATCAGTTGCTCCACCTCCAGGCCAGAGCGTGCCGCTGCCGCCTCCAGGTCTGGCGGCTCGTACGGTTTGAGTCTTTCGAGATAGGGGTGAGTAGGGACAATTTTCGTCATAGGTTACCTCTCATTATCTAACAATCATCGCCTCTCGCTCTGGCCCCACCGAGATCCACTTGATCGGCACACCGATCAATTCCTCGATTCGGAGCACATAAGCCTGTGCGTTCTGGGGAAGGTCCTGGAAGGTTCTGATTTCTGAGATGTCGCACCTCCAACCAGCGAGCTTTTCAAACACAGGCTTGGCTCGATCGAGCAACATCGGATTGGGAAAGTCGGTGACGATCTCTCCATCCAAGTCGTAGGCCACGCAGACGGGGATTTCGTCCGGGTATTCCAAAGCATCGAGGATCGTGAGAGCCACCTCCGTCGCGCCCTGCACGCGGCAGCCATAGCGGCTTGCCACGGCGTCGAACCACCCCACACGGCGCGGTCGTCCGGTCGTTGCGCCGAATTCGCCGTCGTCGGCTCCCCTCAGGCGCAGCTCGTCGCCCTCCGGTCCAAATAGCTCTACCGCAAAAGGCCCCGTCCCGACACAGGTAGAGTAGGCTTTGGTCACGGCCACGATCCGCGTGATGGCGTAGGGCGGCAGGCCAGCCCCGACCGAGGCAAAGCCCGCCAGGGGCGAGGAGGACGTCGGGTAGGGGTAGATGCCGTGATCGGGGTCGCGCAAGGCTCCCAATTGGCCCTCGACGAGAATCCGCTTCCCTTCGGCCAAAGCCCCGTGCAACAGGGCGGTGGTGTCGCAGACGAAGGGTTTGATGCGCTGGCCGTCCTGCATCAGCGCGGGCGCAATGTCGTCGACCTGGATCGTGGGCTTGTGGTATAGATGCTCAAAGAGGACATTTTTGACCGCCAGGGATGCTGCCAGCCTGGCCCGCAACCGATCCTCGTCGAACAGATCGGCCACCTGGACGCCGACCTTGTAGTATTTGTCCGCATAGAACGGCGCGATCCCCTTTTTCGTCGAGCCGAATTGACGGTCCGCCAGCCTTTCCTCCTCGTACTCGTCGAGGAGGATGTGATAAGGCAGAACGACCTGCGCCCGATCAGAGATTCGTACCAGCGGTTCCGGCACGCCACGTTGAGCGAGACTCTCCAGTTCTTTGAGAAACGCGGAGATGTTCACAGCAACGCCGGGACCCAGGATATTGATCACACCTGGATAGAATACTCCCGACGGCAAAAGGTGCAGGACAAATTTTCCTTGAGCATTGATGATCGTGTGCCCCGCGTTGTTTCCCCCCTGAAAACGGACGACAATGTCCGCTTCGGCGGCCAGGTAATCGGTGGTCTTTCCTTTGCCCTCATCCCCCCAATTTGCGCCCACAATTGCTGTTACTGTCATTTTGTCACTCCTTCAAGCGGTGAGTGCAAGAGCACGATCCAAAGTCGCCAATGTGACGGAATCCCAGGGTGGTGAGTTCAAGATCACGCCGCTCGATCCGCCGCCCGCTTGCCTCATCTGACGCTAACCCGTCCGGCACAATCAGGTCATCCAGCTTCAGACTGGTGTTTTCATAATTTTTGCACATCCCGTGCAATTGCAGCGGCGGCGTGCGCGGTGAGCGATTCGGCCCCCGCGATCTGGGCCGCCGCCGGACTAATTCGGGCTGCCGTCTCTGCGTCCAGCCCGATGACGTTGACGATCTTGACGAAATCGAGCACGTTCACCGGCGAGCTGAAACGGGCCGTGCCGCCGGTGGGCATGATGTGGCTCGGCCCGGCCACGTAATCCCCCAGCACCTCGAAAGAGTGCTCGCCCAGGAAAAGCCCGCCCGCGTTGCGGACGCGCCCGGCCCACATCTCCGGCTCCCGGACAGAGAGACAGAGGTGCTCGGGAGCAAACTCATCGGCCAATCGGATGGCGGTGTCGAGATCGGGAGTGAGGACGATGCCGCCTTGCCCGGCCAGCGACGCCGCGATGATGTCTGTCCTGGCTTTAGAAACCGGGTTTTTTGGAAAAAACCCGGTTTCTTGCCGACCAAGGCTTTCCATCTGCCGGGCAACCTCTGCCTGCACCGCCTCTGCCAGCGAGCGGGAGGGAGTGAGCAAAATGGCGGTCGCCAGCACGTCGTGCTCCGCCTGGGCCAGCAGATCCGCGGCCACCCAGGCCGGGTTGGCCGAATCGTCGGCCACGATCACCGTCTCCGTCGGCCCGTACAGCCCATCCAGCCCCACGATGCCGTACACCTGCCGCTTGGCGATCGTGGTGAAAAGCCCGCCCGCCCCCACGATTTTATCCACGCGCTCCACCGACTCGGTGCCGTAGGCCAGCGCCCCGATGGCCTGCGCGCCGCCCAGCCGAAAGAGCTGATTCACCCCGATGACATAGGCCGCCGCCAAAGTGACGTCGGGCACGCGCCCGTCGCGCCCAGGCGGCGTGCAGACGATCACCTCGTCCACACCGGCGACGCGAGCCGGGATCACGGCCATCAGCAGCGACGAAGGGAGGGGAGCCGTGCCGCCGGGCACATAGACGCCCACCCGACGCAGAGGCACGACTCGTTGGCCCAGCGTCCCGCCCATTTCCGTCGTCGTCCAGGAGGAGATGGGCTGGCGAGCGTGAAAATCGCGGACGCGCTCGACGGCCAGGTTCAGCGCCTCGGCTAGATCGGAGGGGAGGGACGCGTACGCGGCGGCCATCGCTTCGATGGGCACTCTGAAATCGTCGAGCGTCAAGCCATCGATGCGGCGCGTCCAATCGCGGAGCGCCTCGTCGCCGCGCCCGCGCACGTCGGTCAGGATGCGGGCGACGGCCTGCTCGGGCGTCAATACCTCACCAAAGACGCGCCGGATGCCCGCCCGCACCGATTCCGGCACCTCGTCAAAGACCAGTATATCCCGGCGGCGGAGCACCGTCCGGCGCGCCTGTTCCCAGTCGTCATATATTCTCAGCATGATCCCCCCTGCTGAATCGCCTCCATCATCGCCCGACACCGCTCCGGCTCCTCCTCAAAAATGTACGTCACCGGCGTGACGACGGCGCCGCTGCCGCCGATGGCGCGCAGTTCGCTCACCGCCTGAAAGAGTTGGTCCCGGCGCACGATGATGTGGACGGCGTACCAGTTGGGATTCTCGTCCCGGACGACCACCTGCGAGATCGTCGGCCCCTGAAGCCCGCCGAGGGTTTCGAGGGCAAACATCTTGCGAGCGATGGCCTGGGGCGATTCACCCCGCACGTTGACGAAAAGCGACAGCCGCTCCTCCGCCCGTAGATAAGCCTCGGCGAATTCGAGCAGCGTGCGGGCCACGGCCAGCACCTCTGGGCGGCTCTGTAGGGCTTTTCGGTTGGCGATTAGGACGGCTTGAGAGCGAATGATGACGCCGTCATCCAGAAGGCGCAGCCGGTTATCGCGCAGCGTCTGGCCGGAGGAGACCAGGTCGACGATGAGATCGGCGTAGCCGATGGCCGGGGCGACCTCCAGCGTGCCCTCGGCGTGGATGAGCTTGAATGGGATGTCGTGCTGGGTCAAAAACTCGCCGGTGAGATGGAGGAACTTGGTCGCCACCCGGAGCGGCCGGCCCAGGGCGCGGGCGTGAGCGGCCAGATCCGCCATTGTGCGTACCGCGTCCCAGGCTTCCGGTACGGCCAGCGCCAACCGGCAGTGGCCAAAGTTGAGCGCGTCGTGGAGCACGAGTACCGCACCGTTATCGCCCCGGCGTTCGGCCACCAGGTCCATGCCCGTGATGCCAAAGTGCACGCTGCCATCCCGCACGCTGACGACGATGTCGCCGGGCCGCTGAAAAAGGACGGTGAGCTTGGGCATGGCGGGAATGCTGGCGGCATATTGGCGAGGGTTGGGTTTATTTATCTCCAGGCCACAGGCGGCCAGGAAATCGGCGGCGTCCTGCGCCAGGCGGCCCTTGCTGGGTAACGAGAGGCGGATGTCATCCATTTATTTCCCCTTTCCTTCCTGTTGCCAGGCTTTGATTCGGGCGCTGGCCTCCTCGCGCGGGACAGTCTCTTGCTGCTTCAGCCGCAGGTTGCGGACCGCCACCTGCCCGGCGGCAGCCTCGTCTGGGCCGACGATGACCAGATAAGGGATCTCCTTTTTCAGCGCGTAGCGGATCTGGTCGCCCAGCGGATCGTTCTCAAAGTAGAGCTCGGTGTTCAATCCCGCCTCGCGCAGGTCACGGGCCACCTGTAGCGACTCGGGCACCATCTCCGGGCTGAACTGGGTGACCAATACCTGGGCGATTGTCTTGCCCACCTCGGGCGGGAACATCTCGAGTTCCTCCATCACGTCAATGATCCGCTCGATGCCGATGGTGGTGCCGGTGGCCGGGTAGCTGTAATCCGTGAACATCCCCACCAGCTCGTCGTAACGCCCGCCGCCGGTGATACTGCCGATTTTAGGCTCCTCCACGATCGTCTCATAGATCGGGCCGGTGTAATATTCCAGCCCGCGCACCATCGAGGGCACGATCGGGTAATACTCCTCCGAGATGCCCAGCGCCTCCAGATAACCGACTAGCTCTTCCAACTCGGCCACGCCTTCGAGCGCCCTGGGATAATCGGCCAGCCACTCGCGCAACTGGGCCAGGATCTCCTGGTTGCTGCCGCCGATCTGCAAGAACTCGAGCAATCGTTCGATCACGGCGTCGGGTATCGTCGGCCCCTCCTCCAGGCCCAGCGCCGCCAATTGCTTCACGACACGGGATATCGTGAAATCACCCAGACCGGCCTGGCGCGATGTGGATTCGACGGCGTCCAGGTCTGCCGTACGCATGGCGTTTACCAGATCGGTGGCGGTATCTTCTGGAACCTTGTTCTCTCTCAAGACAGAAAGTGCATCCTCCAGCCCTGTCTGGCGCAGTCCTGCCTTGACTCCCTCCAGGCCGATCCTATCCAGCTTGTCAATGGAACGGTACAGGCCGCCGAGCAGTTCATCCGGCACACCGGCGAACTGGCCGATGCCGGTGATGATCTTGCGGTTGTTGACGTTCATCACGAACTTTTTGAATCCCAACCGGATCAGGATTTCGTAGATGACGTTAAGGGTCTCGGCGTCGGCCAACATGCTCGACGAGCCAACGGTATCGGCGTCGCACTGGTAAAACTCGCGGTAGCGGCCCTTCTGCGGTCGCTCGGCCCGCCAAACCGGGGCGATCTGATACCGTTTGAACGGCTTGATCAGGTCTGGATACTGGGCCACCACGCGGCTCAGGGGCACCGAGAGATCGTAGCGCAGAGACAGATTCTCCCTCCCCCCTCTGTGACCGACGTTGTAGATCAACTGTTCCGCGTCGGGGCCATATTTGCCCATGAGTGTCTCTTCCATTTCGACGACCGGAGTTTGCAGCGGTTCAAAGCCAAACTCCTCAAAGACCTCCCGGACCACGTCTATGACGTACTGGCGCAGGATCATCTTTTCTGGGAGAAAGTCTCGCATCCCTCGCGGTGTTCTGGGTTTCACTTTTCCTGACATCTTTCACCTCCTGGACTATGCCTACAACAAGATTTTGTTATCCCCGTCATTCCGAGTGACCGAAGGGAGTTGAGGAATCTCTCGCTGTCGAACGTGGAGATTCCTCGACTCCACTACGCTACGCTCCGTTTCGCTCGGAATGACGGCTGATCCCATTCTCACTATAGTACCATACAAACAAAAAAGCGTGGAGACGTTAACCGTTCCACGCTTGAAGAAGCTTCCTGTGACAACAGGGAATCTCGGCCTGTCAGAGCCTCCTTCGAGCGTGGCTGGCGTGGTGATGATGCGCGTGCAGAGCGCACCACGCGCCACTATGGTAAGTGCCAGCCATCTTTACGAATGAAGGTAAGCTTTTACAGGACATTGTTTTTGACTCGCTACTCCATAAATCCACTGGGTGGATAACGGGATTCGAACCCGCAACCTCTGGTTCCACAGACCAGTGCTCTAACCTATTGAGCTATATCCACCATGAAAGTCCGTCAGTTGTTGTTATACCACAGAATGAACAAAATGACAAACCAGCGCGCCTTTGGCAAACAAAAACCCTCGCCGGGCTGACCGGGAGGGTTGCTAGTGTGCGAGAAAACTCAGGCAGACCAAACCTGCCCTCCCCGGTTGGGTGGGAATGTATGGTGATGATGGGTGAAGGCGCTCATTCTGGTAGCCATAGTGGAAACATTGTACCACTATCCCTGGGAAAGTCAAATCCGTTTGGTAGCCAAGATTGGGCGAGCAAGTGTATTGCAAGTCGCCGGGGTACTCTATTTCCCCCGGCGACCTTACTATAAATAAACCCCGTACTCGAGCTCTTTTGATCCGTCGTTGTCCTGGAATCCACCGTTCTATCCCCGCAACGTCGCCTCCAGCTCTCGCTCCAACCGACGGACGATCTTACCGCGCAGCTTGGCGACCTCCTTGTCGGTCAGCGTGCGGTCGTCCGCCTGGTAGGTGAGGCGGTAGGCCAGGCTCTTTTTGCCGGCTCCCACCTGATCCCCCTGGTAGACGTCGAACAGCACCGTCGAGCGCAAGAGCGGCGCGCCGGTCTGGGCGATGAGATCGTGCACGCGCACGACGGGCACGCCCTCGTCCACCACCACCGCCAGGTCCTCGTACACCGGCGGATGGGCCGAGAGGGGCGTGATCTCGCGGAGCGCACCCCAAGTTGCAAGCAGCACATCCAGGTCGAACTCCAGCGCGCAGACGGGTTGCTCCGGCAGCCCGAATGACTCCCGCACCTGGGGATGCAGCTCGCCCATCACACCCACGACGTCGTCGCCCACGCTGACCTGAGCGCAGCGGCCCGGATGGAATGCCGCGTGCTTGCCCCGATCGAACGTCCCCTCCACCCCCAATCCCGCCAGCAACGTCTCCACCACTCCTTTGAGATCGTAAAAATCGACCAGTGAGCGGTCTTGGCCCGGCAGCCACGAGCGTTCCTCTCGCGGACCGGTCATCACGACGGCCAGCCGTCGCGGTTCGTCCGGAAGAGTCTGGTCCTCTACCGGCAGGTAGACGGCGCCGATCTCGAAAATAGCCACACGGTCGAGAAAGCGCAGGTTCTCACGCGTGACGTTAAGTGGAGACGGAAGCAGTGCCTGCCGCAGATGGGCTCGCTCGGTCGAGAGGGGGTTGCGAATGCGCAAATAGTTGGCCGGAGCGACGGGCGCGCCCACCAGATCCCCCTCTTCCTCGACGTCCACGAGCGAATATGTGATCACCTCGTCCAGGCCGCAGCCCACCAGGAGATCGCGCACGCGCGCGGCCCCTTCCAGGCGGACGTTCGACCGCTGCGGCGGCAACTCATCCTGCATAAGCGTCGTCGGGAAACGGTCGTATCCCCAGATGCGGCCTACTTCCTCGACCAGGTCCACGGGGCGCGTGACGTCGAGACGGTAGGAAGGCGGGGTGACGAGTAGATGAGGCGACGAGGGAGCAGGCGTCACCTGGAACTCCAGGGAGGTGAGGATGCGCGTCATCTCATCGGTCGGCACCTCAATGCCCAGGATGCGGTCAGCGAAGGCGGGATCGAGTTCGATCTCTCGCTGAGGCTGTTGACCAGGGTACAGGTCGCCGCCGACGCCGACCACGGTCGGTTGAACGACCTCACCGCCGCCCAGTTCCGCCATCAGATGAGCTGCGCGCGCGGCTGCTTTTACCGTCAGTTCCGGGTCTACGCGCCGCCCGAACCGCTGGCTCGCCTCGCTCGCCAGTTCTAGAAGGCGAGCGGTGCGGCGGACGTTGAGGAAGTGAAAGTTCGCCGACTCCAGGAGCACGTCGGTCGTTTTTTCCGTGATCTCGCTATCCAGCCCGCCCATCACGCCGGCCACCGCCACCGGGCCGCCTCCATCGGTGATGAGCAGCATCTCGTCGTCAAAGGTGCGCATCTCGCCATCAAGCGTCGCCATCTGCTCGCCAGGTCGCGCCCGGCGCACGATGATGGCTGGTCGATCCTCGCCCGGCCTGGGACGAAGAACGTGATAATCGAAGGCGTGCAGCGGTTGCCCCAACTCGAGCATCACGTAGTTGGTGATGTCCACCAGATTGTTGATGGGCCGCATCCCGGCGCGAAGCAACCGCACCTGCATCCAGGAGGGCGAGGGCTTTACCTGGAGGCCACGGATGAAGAACGCCGAGTAACGCGGGCAGAGATCGGGATCGGGGATCTCGAGCACCAGGTAATCGGGGGTGGGGGTCAATTCCACCGGATGACGATCCAGCATCTCGATCGCGTCCCGCTTGAGCGGCAAGCCGAACAGCGCCGCCACCTCGCGGGCGACGCCAAAGACCGAGCGCAGGTGGGCGAAAGGCCCCTTGATGTCGAACTCGAACACGACGTCGCCCAGGTAATCGGCCAAGGGCGTCCCCACCGGCGCGTCGTCGGGCAGGTAGATGATGTCGACATGCTGGTCAGAGAGGCCCAATTCCTTTTCCGAGCAGACCATGGCCCGCGATTCGACGCCGCGAATTTTCGACTTTTTCAGTTTTTTGATGCGCGGCTCGTCGGCGTAAGGGTCCCAGAGATCCGCCCCCTCCATCGCAAAAGCTACCTTGAGGTGCAGACCGCTCTGGCCTCGCAGCTCGAGCAAACTGGGAGGGCCAGAGACGACGACCTCCGGCGCAGGCCCGCCGTACTCCACCTCGGCCAGGACGATCCGGTCGGCGTTGGGATGGGCACGCACGGCGCGAACCTCACCCACGACGACCTTTTCGGGATCCCAGACAAGTTCGGCACCGGGCAGGCCGATGTACTCGATGGTCTCCACCTCCAGGCCGGCCAGTGTCAGCCGCTCGGCCAGTTCGGGAATGGGCATCGTGATGTCTACGTAATCTTTGAGCCAACTGATAGGTACTTTCATTCTCTCGTCTCCATTCTCTGATTATTACCCTGTTCAGATACGTCTCTTGTACCCTATACAGGATCAATCGGATATTCACGCAGTCTTTGGATCAGAAAAGATCATTTGCTGAGGTTGATCTCGGTCAACATAATCTGATCTCTGCCAGGCTGTCCAGAATCCCCCAATACAGGCCAGCGTTCACCAGACCTCTCTTTATAAAGGCCCACGGCGATGTTATAGTCGCCAGATTCGACGTCAGGAGGTACGCTCATCCAGTGAAAGTCCACGATCACCTCCTCCGGTTTCCAATCTCGCGTGGGGTAGGTCCACATCGCGGGTACACTATCGTGCTGGGCCGCCAGATTTCCCTGCGGATCAAAAAGATGCACAAATACCTTGAGGGATTCGGTGAGCGGCTCTTTGGTCTGCCAGTACAAATACAGGCCTACCCGGCAACCTGTTCCAGGGGGTTGCTCCTGGTTGACAACCAGGTCATAACCCAGAAGCGAGATGCCGTCGGCCAGATCCACGTGGACAGGTGTCTGTGGTGACAGGACATCCGGCTCGATCCGGTAGGCCACGAACCGGTCGTCCTCTGCTGCCCAAATGGGCCAAGTCCATATAGGCGTGTAACCGGAAGGCCGATTTTCAGGCCAAAGCAACTCTTTATATTCAGGATAAAAGCGCTGTCCATCCACGGATTGGTAGATAAGGAACCGGTAGCCCGAATCCAATGCCCGCCGACGAAGACTGGTCACCGTATCAGGTTCTCCAGCAAGAAAGAGCATCGTGAAGTGATCTCTCGTGGGCGACGCCACATCTTGATGGCGAAGCTTGGTGCTCAACACTTGTCTGCTTGTTTGCGCCCCGGCTGCGTGCAACATATTGCTGGCCTCGATGATGCCGGCGCGCGTGACCTTTGTGTGAGCAAATTCCCAGGGAATGGGCAGCAGCAATCCCAACAACATCGCCAACACCAGCACGTTGATCGGCAGGCGGATACGGCCGAACAGGAGCAAAGCAGGAAAAAGTCGCCACAGGAAGTATAACGCACACACGGTGAACACAGGCGTCAGAAGGATCAGGAATCGCGTTTCAATGTTAAAAATACTCAGAATGCCGACTACACCAACGACAAAGAAGGACAACAATGCCCGATGCTCGACAGACAATCGCTGTTTGTCCAGCACAGCGAACAGGAAAGCCGCCTTCGCAAGCTGCTTCAATGGCTGATCCACCAGGGGGACCTTGAGCGTCAGCCAGAAGCGAGAGAATTCATACCACCAATTTGCGATAAAGTGAGAGGGATCGAGCCAGAACAATTGCCACAGAGTGATCTCGGTGGGCGTTTCCCGCCAGACAGTGCGCACAAAGTCGCTGTTGGCATATAATTTAAGCCAGATGTGATATGCTTGAGTCTGATAGAATGGGTTTCCCTTGACCAGGAGACTTGGCACGATCTGTAGTGAGGCTCCGAGTAGAAATCCCAATCCGTATACGAACACGGACCATAGATCTTGACGCTCCCGACGATGCCAGGCCATCACCAGCAGATACAACATGCAGACTGCTAGGGTCACCATCGCCGTATATCGTACTAGGTATCCCAATCCATTGACGATGCCTGCCAGAAACACAACACGCTTGCTTCTGGGATCGCGCGCCAGGATGCCCAGGGCCAGAACTTGACAACCGGCTGCCAACATGTCAGTCCCTTCAAAGCCAGAATAGGAAAGAATGGTCCTCGTAGTCAAGAGACAAGCCATCGTGAAAAGCGCCATAGCACGACTGCGAGTCATATGCCAGGCCAGCAAAGCTCCTCCATATAAGCAGAGCACTCCTCCAAAGAGCGAGACAATCTGTCCAGAGCGCACTACGTCGAGTCCCAAAGCCAATCCTATGTGCAGGAGGAACGGAATACCCAGAGGATAAAAGCCGTCCACCCAGGCAGACGGAGTACCAGGCAACAACTTGGCGCGCGCTGCCATTTTAAAAAAGTCCACGTTGCGGATCGTGATCTGCATCTGAAGGTGAGATGCCTCGACGGCGATCAATGCTGCAACAATGATCAGGGTGCTGACAGCCCAAACGGTCTTTTGCCTTAGACCGCGATCTTTTAAACTTGTGTTAGAGTGGGTATTTATCAAAACCACACCTCTTGATCTAATTTCAAAACACACAACGGCGCCATGGTGTTCTTCTAGAATTGCCTCAAGAACCGCAAATCGTTCCCATAGAATAGACGAATGTCGTCAATGCCGTACTTGAGCATCGCCGGTCGCTCGACCCCCAGCCCGAAGGCAAAGCCGCTCCATTCATCGGGATCGTAGCCGCCGTTCTCCAGCACGACCGGGTGCACCATCCCCGCCCCGGCGACCTCCAGCCAGCCAGAGTGCTTGCACACCCGGCAGCCTTCTCCATTGCACAGGATACAGTCCATATCCGCCTCGATGCTGGGTTCGGTGAACGGGAAGTAGGATCCCCGGATGCGGATGCGACGCTCTGGCCCGTAAAGACGACGCGCAAACTCGGTCAGCGTGCCGATCAGATCGGTGAGCGTGATCGAGGGTCCCACGGCCAACCCCTCTACCTGGTAGAACTGGTGCTCGGAGCGAGCGGTGACCTGCTCGTAGCGATAGCATTTGCCGGGCAGGATGACGCGGACCGGCTCGGGATAATACTCGCGCATCGCCCGTATCTGCCCCGGTGAGGTGTGCGTGCGCAGCAGAACCTCCTCGTCGATCCAGAAGGTATCCCACATGTCGCGGGCCGGATGATGGGCCGGCATGTTCAGCAGCTCAAAATTCAGCTCGTCCGTTTCGACGTCGGGCGCCTCATAGACCTGAAAGCCCATCTCGGCAAAGATGGCGTAGATCTGGCGCAACGTCTGGGTGGTGATGTGAAGATGGCCCGGTCCGGTGGGCCGGCCCGGCAGCGTGACGTCAATCGCGCCCTTCTCCAACTCCTGCGCCATCTCTGCCCGGCGCAGCGCCTCAGCCCGCGCGTCGTAGGCCTCCTCCAACGCGACCTTGGCCCGATTGGCAGCCTGCCCAAAGGCCGGACGTTTCTCCTTGGGCAATTCTCCTACAGAGCGCAGCATCTGCGTCAGTGCGCCCTTCTTGCCCAGGTAACGCTTGCGCCAACTATCCAGCGCGTCGCTGTTCTCCACAGCCTGTAGCGCAGAAAGAGCTTCTTGTTCTATCTGACTGAATTGATCTAACATCGGCATGCACTCCTCTCAAGTATCCAGTATACAAAACGGCAAACGCCCCCGCCCCACAGGGACGAGAGCGCACATCCTCTCGCGGTACCACCCCGCTTGGCTCCTGTCGAAGCCCACTCATTCCGCCGGCGGCGTCCGTAGACGCGATCGGCTGCCCCGTTAACGCTGGGCCTGCGGAGCGGGCTACTTGACCCTACACGCAGTGTAGGCTTTCACCCGTCGGCTCAGGAGCGAACTTTTGCGGATTCTTTCCGGGCGAGGCTCTCAATCTATGGCCCCGCATCCCTGGCGGCTTCCCTCCGCCTACTCTTCTCCGTCACAGCCTTTTGAGGATTTGTATTGTGAACGGCATTATGCCGCAAAAGTCACTTTTTGTCAAGCCTGCCTGAAAAATGGGGTATAATTCAAAAGTCTGGGGAGCTTTCGACGTAGCCGCGCTTTCCATAGCGCGCAGGCCCGCGAGGTATGGAAACCTCGGCTACATAGCCCCGTTTTATTGAAAAGATACAGTCTGGAGAAAA
>DAOTUB010000188.1:0-4277 GCA_034437455.1 Anaerolineae bacterium
GTGGTCTGTCGTTCCCAGATGGCATTCCAGCGATCATCGGGCGGCGGGCCATATTTCGTCAAAGCCTGGCGTGCTACATCTGCGCACTCCCGCCACGTCTCTTGAATGGCGTGCTGAGCGGCTTCGGCGATGGCCTCGACGCGCTCGCCCGGCACGCGGGCGACCAATTTGTTGGGCACGTCGTCCTCAAGATGCGCCGGGTAGATCAGCGTGCCACCTTGCGTCTGAATCGTCTGCCCGGCTGCCCTGGAGAGGCGCTTGAGCACCGCACTGCCGGCGTCAAGGTCGCCAACGCGGCGCGCCTCGGCGATGAAGCCCTGCACCGGACCTAAACTGAAGATCAGGATATGTTGACTCATTAGTACTTCACCTCCAACAAAGGCGCCACTTGTTTTCCGGCGTATTCCATAAACTCTGCAATGACATTTTGTCCAGGTACGGCTGCGCCTCTCTCACAACCTGGACTTGAAAGTCTCAACTGATATCCTTGAGGCAACAATGGTGAAATGAACACGAATAGCAAGACAGCGTAATCTCCACTGGACAACTTTGATACCCGGAACCATAATGGCGAGGCGGAACGCCGAGCAATCTCTCCTTGTTTATTGCTTTCCTGCCCGTCTATCATTGCTTTGGCACCGCGTAGAGAACGGTAGTAGAACGGCAACGGTAGACCAAACGCAGCTCGTTCTACTGTTTCCGGGGCGGCTCCAGTCTTAATGAACTGTTTGATGTTTGTGTAGTCTGGTTCACGACGGCTACGAAACTTTTGAAATACTTGTCCCACCTCGTCAAGAGCAGAGTCCCACGAGTCCCATGTTTTCTCGAATACAGTGACGATAGAATGTTGGGGATGAAGTGAAGGGATAGGAAAGCCTTTGGGGTTTTCCACACTGGTGATTACACTACTCAATCCTTCGCCTAGTTTCTCACTCAATTCTGTGGGCGATGCTGCTTGTAATTGCAGAGCGGGCAAGTCTTGGGGCCAATCCCCCGTCAACTCCACTGCGCGTAATGCACCTGCTCCGCGCCTCACCCGTGCCCCCAATCCTCCCAGATTACATAATAGCCAGAGAGAAATCGCTGCCTGGCGGAGTACTTCGTTGATATGATGTAAACTGCGTATGCCAAGCACCAACTCGAAGCGTTCCCCAGGTGCGATAGCGGGAGAATACTGGATTATGGTTCTATTGCCCTTTTTTTTCCGCTCGTGCATCCCGTACATCAGATAGTTTAGACCTGCAGGTTGTTCAGGTCTTTCTAAAGTGGTTCTCGCTGGCTCGCCACGCAAACGAACAAGGATCGGGGAAGCGGAATTCGTGTTCCCGAATATTCTCGACTCCGCCTCAAACAGTTGATCTCTAGAAAAATCCACCATTTGACTGCTATAACCAATCCGCCACCAGTAGCGCATCACGCCCCGAAATGATGGCGGACGCAACTCCGGTGTCTCATTGTCCGCTCCACGGAGAAACAGCGGCGTCACCGTCTCCAACGTCACCCGCAATTCTCGCATCTCGACCTCCTTTCCATTCGCTAACTTCCCCATTCGCTGTAGTGCCACCTAAGTATATAACATCTAACACCTACCCACAACCGAAAAACCTCCAACAAACCTTGTAACTTGTTACAATGTCCTCGCCCCCTTTCTATGGTATCATACACAGGGAATGTTTAGAGGGTATACCCATCTCCAATAAGTCAATTCCGCTTTTGTACAAGAATAACCCAAATGGGTTACGCTAAATATAGAGCAAAAAGTCGATTTTAGCGTAAAACCCCCATATTTGCTGCCGAAGCAAGTAGTACTCGTTATTTTACTTGAAGAAAAGCGGAATCGACTTTTTCGGTGCGAACGGGTATTTTCAGCTTCTCTAAACAGTCCATGATACACTCAATTCGCTATTCACCATTCATCATTCGCCATTCGCTATTCACTATTCACTATTCACCATTCGCCCGAACTTTTCACGCAAGAAATAATAATCCAGCCGCGCGTCCTCCGGCAACCCCCAGGCGTTGCGGCATTCGGCCAGGATCACCGTCTTATGAGCGTGTACCGTCCGCACTGTCACACAGAGCGTCTCGGCTACCTCTTGTGGTCTCTGCCCGGCAGCAAAGGCACGCAATACGTCCAACTGGCGCGAGGTCAGTTGTTCCATCACCTGCTCACAGCGCGCCCGATCCGCCCTGTCCAGCCAATGCGTCTGCGCGGAGATCACCTCCAGCGGCGATCCCTGGGCCAGCGTACGCAGCGTGGGAAAGTACGCCCCCCAGGGCATCAACGGCACGCGGATCAAGCGCACGCCATCCTCTGGCCCAGCGTGCATGATCGCCCCGTCGCGCGAGCGCTCGATGAATTCGATCGGTGTGTACATATGCCACAGACAATCGTTGTGATCAAAGTGCAACATCGCCGCGCTCATCGCCAGCAGGGCCAACATACGCCTCCCGCCGGCGATGGAGACGTGCAGATGACGTCCTTGCGACTTCAGCTCGGCGATCAACTCGTACATCGCGTTCCAGGCTACGCTTGCCTCCGCTTCGTCGCGAATGTCTTCCAACTTTCGTCCGCCGCTGCGAATCGGGAAGAACCGCAGACGGCAGGGGTGACCGGCGTAGGTCCCATCTTCGAACTCGGCGTTCAGCTTGACCAGCGCCTCACCGGTGAGAGGATCGTGCTGCGGCGAAAGATGGACCACCACCACCTCGTCGATCACCTCGCCCTCTTCCAGCAGATAATCCAGGGCGAAGGTCACGATCTGCGGTCCGCCGGCCATCGTCGCCACCAACGTGCTGCTATTTGTCTCCATTCTCAATCCTCAATCCTCCATCCATCCTCTATTCTCTATTCTACATCCAGGAGTTTGACCTATGGAACATTTTCCAGCCGTCATCATCGGCGGGCCGCCCGATAGCGGCAAATCGGTGCTTACCGCCAACCTGACCCAGGCCCTGCGCGAGCGGGGCGTGGCACATTACGTCCTGCGTGCCTGTCCTGATGGCGAGGGCGATTGGAGCCATTTGGCCGACCAGGAACAGGTGCGTACCCTGGTCGTGCCGCGCCAATGGACGCCTTCCTTCGTCGAGCACGTCTGTCGAGATCTGGAGCGGCGTCACCTGCCCTTGATCGTGGACGTGGGCGGACGCCCACAACCCTGGCAGGAGGCCATCTTCGGTCATTGCACCCACGCCATCCTGCTTACCAAAGATGAGGATTCCCACCACGCCTGGCTCGACCGCGTCACCAGACACGGGCTGATCTTGCTGGCCGATCTTCGCTCCGAGCTCGAAGGCGAGAGCGTGCTTGCGGATCGACGGCCCGTGCTGCGGGGCACGATCGCTGGGCTGGAACGGGGCGTTCGTCTGGAAAGTACGCTCTTCGAAGCCCTGGTCGAGCGGATGACCGGCATATTCGCCTACGATGCCGAGAAATTGCGTCAGGTTCATCTGGACGCCGCCCCGGTCGAGACGAGCATCGATCTGGACCGCCTGGCGCGCACTTTGCACATCCCGCACCGAAAGGAACGCGCGGTCTGGGAGCCTCGTCATCTGCCCCAGGTGCTCGATTACCTGCCGCAGGCTATCTCCCTGGGCGCCTATGGACGTGGTCCCAACTGGCTCTACGCCGCGCTGGCGCTGCTCGCTGCTCCGTCTACCTTCGTCCAGTTCGACCCGCGCCTGGGGTGGGTAGAAGCACGCTCATTGCGTCTAGCGGCGCCGGAACCGAGTGCTCTTCTCCAATTCCAGATCCACGAACGGCTCGAAAGAGAGAGACGGCATCCCTACACCCACCTTGAGGGTTTGCTGCCGACCGCCTACGTGGATTATAGTCAAATCGACAGTTTGGTCACACCCCCCATTCGGACGGGGACGGGGGTTGTGCTCAGCGGCCAGTTGCCCCACTGGCTCACCACCAGCCTGGCGCTGACCTACCGCACCGCCCCCTGGATCGCCGTCTACCAGCCGCAACTGGAGGGTGCCGCCGTCGTCTACTCAGCCGATCAAACCCAACCCGTGGGCAATCTCCTATCACTTCACTGATTCACAATCTATCGTCCGCCATTCGCTATTCGCCATTCGCCATTCGCTATTCGCCATTCGCCATTCGCCATTTGACTCCGCTGATCCGCCAGCCGCAGCGCGCGCACCAGCAGCAAGTAGGGAAGTAATTCCTCTTGCCGGTCCGGGCGTACGAGCTTCCGGGCCAGCGTGCCTTCCGCGAAGCGCCATTGCACCTGCGCCGGGTCGAGCGCCTCCAGCACGTCCGCCAGCGC
>DAOTUB010000189.1:0-14946 GCA_034437455.1 Anaerolineae bacterium
ACCAGGAAGCACATATAAACCCTGGGCGTTAATCTCGCGCTGGCCTTGTAAATCTTGCCCGATGGCCTTGATCTGTTCGCCAGAGATAGCCAGGTCTGCGACCAGACTCGTATGGCTGGTGATCAGGCGTCCTTGTTTGATGACCAAGTCGTATTTCATATTTCTCCAATTCATCGCGTGGGCGACGTCATTATATTGTTAGAGTTGCACACAGTCTCTCATGCGTGTTCACTCTCGGCTTGCTCTAGGACAGCATGTACCGCTTTTGCTTTATCTTTTGGTAAAGGACAAGGCTCATAGCTCTCAAGGATCTCTTTTACCTGTTCCGCTGCCCGTTCTGCCATCGTCCTTTTTCCATTTGTGAGCCAACGATTGTAATCGCCTCGTTCTATCAAAGCTGGATACCAACGATCGCGGTAGTGGTGCAGAGTATGTTCTGTGTCCAGAAAACTACCATCAGGTCCGATCTCGTCGATCAGGTCGAGTGCTAGCGTCTCGTCAGTGATTTCTACATCCTTGGTAAAATTTTTGATCCAGTCCAGTATCTCGTTGCATATGGCGAGTTGGACTAGGGATCCCGCCATAGCTGATTCCAGGTACCCCATATTGTGTACCAGGTGGCCGCCGGACAAGGCGTCCACGAACAATGTCAAGGCCGGTTCGATCGCTGCCTGTTGGTCAACGGACTTGGCATTGCTGGCACCGGCTGTGCTCAGCATCGGTAGGTTGTAGTAGTGAGCCAGCGACTCCATGCCGCCAATGGATTGTGGTTCCCCATAAGGCAACACCATCGTGCGCATATCTAGCCCACCTCCCAACGACCCGGCCACAATGATAGGCGCCCCTTGGCGCACGAGTTGTGATATGACAATACCTACCAGGCTGCCGGCATTTCTTAGCGCCAAGTTTGCAGCGACAGTGACAGGTGCTGTCAGGCCGGCTGACGTGCCGCCTATATAAAGGGTGGGAAGCCCTTTTTCGGCGGCATAGAGCAACTTTTGGAGCGAATCTTGATTGTGGCGTAGGGAGGTCGTAGAGTTGATATACCAGGCCACAAAGGGCTTTTGGCGTAACGTCTCGGGGCTGCCCGCAATCAGTTCGGCCATTTTGATCGTATCTATCCAGCCTGAGAAGCTGTGCGTCACAAACACGAGCGGTTTGGTTGTGTGCGTGACCATCGTCTCCATTTGATAACGGTCCGCGATTTCTGGATTGACATCGCTGGGTAAAAACATCGACATCGCGAAATCGACGTTCTCTAGGGCGTCGCAGAGGGTGATCCCGTCGATCACGTCTTGACGGATTGCCCGGCGGCGTTCGCCGGTGCGATGGTCAACGATATATAGGCAGTCGCATCCCGTGCCAAAAAAACTATGATGTCCTTCCAGTGGCAAAACTGGCTCGCCGTTGCGGTCGTGTAATACGATGCGTTTGGGTATTGAGGCCAGTGATTCCTCCACCATACGTCGAGGTATGCGGATTCGATTGCCATCGGATACCTTTAGGCCTGCCTCTTGAAAGAGGTCAATGGCTTGTTGTTCATACAGCCGAACGCCTGTGCGGTCCAGGATTTCTAGACTAGCTTGGTGCAGACGTTCACACTGCTCCCGCGTCAGTTTGGAAAACCCACGGATATTGCAAGGTGGCTCGTTATTTTGATTTTTCGTCATGTTTCTCCAATGATTCTAACGGTTTCTAAAAATCGCGCTGTTCCACGAGCTGCGCAAGTTCTTTCGCGCGCGCCGCGTCGAAATGCCAAATTAACTCGACAATACTGTCGATTCGGTGGTCTGGCAAGACGTGTCTTGCCAGCGCACGGAACTTTTCTTCAACCCACGTTCTGGTCTTAAAATGCTCGCCACTGTCGGGGACGACAGCATGTTGGGTGAGCTGGCGTCCATCGTTCAGCGTGAGTTCCAAGGTGGCAGCGTATTTACCTTTTGGGTCACCCAGTCGCTGAAGGCGTGCCAACTCGTTAAACTTGGCAGATTCGACCAGCTCGATCTTGTCAACCAGTGCGATCAGCCTGTCATCTTGGAACCGCTCTTCTAAAATCTGGGCTGGCCCTACCTCTCCGTCGACGAGCATCGCTGCAAGCGGCCAAGCCGTGTTGAATTGTGCTTCTTCTGTCGTGTTTGGTTGGTGAGCGCCAAGTCTCACTGTCTCATGAAACCCCACGACGCGTATACCGGCGATCTCTTGGGCGGCAAACTTTTGTCGGTTCATCAACTCCCGCGCGGCATAGAGGGCCGCATGCACCCAACGGCAACACGAGAATTCCTTAAATAGCACGCCGTTGGGTTCCGTCATGATATAGTGCTCGCCAATATCGCGAACCCACTCTTTGTATTTCTCAAAACTCAAGAGGGAAGGTGTCCCGGTGAATCCGCAAGCGGCCAGTTGCGCTGCGGTAATTCCCGTAAAAGCGCCCCAGCCTATTCCGTGCTTGACCATTGCTGGGTGGTCAATGTCTCGTATCATTGGAACGTTAGGGGCGTGATATTCGGCGATGCCTATCGCCTGTTGGATCTTCTCAGGTTCCAAACCCATCAGGTGAGCAGCGGTTGCAGCGTTTGCTACCGCACCCCAGGACCCGCAAGCTTGATAAGTCGCATGGTGATCGTGCCAGCAGCGCCCGATACGATGAGCCACTTCGTATCCGACGACCATCGCTGTCAACATTTCTTTGCCGCTCTTTTTCAGCTTTTCCGCCACGGCAAGCGCTGTAGGAAATATCTGTGCGCCCGGATGCCCTTTTGTATATTTGCCGCCGTCATCGCTGTCAAGTCCGTTCGCGGCGCATCCGTTGGCAAAAGCAGCACCAGCCGCACCGGATTTCAGGCCCCTCAGTAGAATCGTGGCGTCGTTGCCTTTCCACGCGGCAGCCGCATGCTCGGTAGCTATTTTGCTTGCCGGGGTCAACGTGCCGCTCAGCGTAGCCCCGAGCGCATCCATCAAGCATAGCTTGACCTGGTGCTGAACTTGAAGCGGGAGGTCATCCCAGGTTGTATTATGGACAAAGCGGGTAACAGTTTCACTGGCACTCACGTTTTTTCCTCATTCAGCGTCTTGGTCACTGTTATTCGATCAGGTTATCGATGATTTGGGGTGTTTTTGCCAATTCTTCGTCCGAGTAGACGGTGATGCCATTACGCGTGAGCAGGGCAGCGAGGACGCCCTGTCCAGGTTTTAAGGTGAGGGTAAAAGTGCCGTCATAGATTTTTTGGCTGCCACAAGACGGGCTGTAGGCTTTGAGAATAGCTGTTTTTATATCGTACTCTTTTGCTAACGCCAGTCCCATTTCTGCGCCTCGCAGATATTCCGCTGTGACGTCTTGACCTTCTTTGGTCACGACTCGGGCTCGATCATCGAGAACGTCGTGCCCATCAGCGTCTGAGCGTTGCTTGAATAACGCTTGCGTCCCGTCAAATGCCTGAATGGAAGCATCGCCGCGTGGGATGGCGAGTCCCCCGGCGACTTCTGCGCAAAACGGCAACAGTCTCCCCGCCGCTGCCAGCTTGACGAGCTTTTCTGTCAGGCATTGACCGCCATCCCAGCGGGTGGGGATACCAATGATGCATGGGCTGACCAAATAGAGTGCTTGCTTGGACATTGTTTTCACCTCGTAGATTCTAGTGTTTGCGGATTCTGTCTAGTTTCTATCTGTACATCATCGAACTGCTTCGACCTAGCGTTGACGAGGTCGCATCGTTCATTGTTAACAGACATCGTTTATTACTGGATCGAACTTTTGCAAATCTTTTATCGGAATATGGCAATAGATGACGTGACTTGCTCCTTCCTTTTGTCCCGGCGGCGTCTCTTGTTCGCAGATTTGGCCCACTTTGTGTGGGCAGCGTGTGTGGAATCGACAGCCACCGGGCGGGTTCAACGCACTGGGGACTGTTCCCTGCAGCCGGACGTGTTTCTGGTCAACACATGGGTTCGGTATGGGGATCGCTGAACTCAAAGCTTCTGTGTATGGATGGTAAGGGGGCGCATAGATTGTCTCGGCCGGTCCTATTTCAGCAATTTTGCCCAAGTACATCACTGCAATATAGTCGGATAGGAATCGCACGACGCTCAGGTCGTGGGCGATGAAAAGCAGAGTTGTGTCATACTCTTGTTGAACCTTGAGCAGCAAATTGAGCACTGCGGCCTGAACCGAAACGTCCAGCGACGAGACCGGTTCATCGCATACCACAAGTTTGGGTTGGGCGGCGAGTGCTCGAGCGATGGCTACCCGTTGTTTCTCACCACCGCTGAGCTGGCGGGGAAGCCGATCAAAATACCTTTCATCCAACCTTACGGATTGGAGAAGTCGATGGGCCGCTTCACGTACTTTGTCGCGGGGTATGTTTCCGAGACGTAGCAATGGGTGACTAATTTGAAATCCAACTGTAAAGGATGGATTTAGGGTAGAGTCAGGGTTTTGAAACACCATCTGGACCGCTCGAATCAGTTCGAGATCTCGTTTTCCAACGGGTAGAGAGATGTCGAAACCCATGAATTCCATCTTGCCATCAGTCAAAGGTTGCAAACCGACGATTGTCTTTGCTAGGGTACTCTTGCCGCAACCCGATTCACCCACGATGCCCAAGGTGCTTCCCTTTGGCAACTCGAAACTGAGGTCGTCGACTGCCCGCACGTGTTGTTTTTTGCCTAGTCCAATGAGGCTTGACAAAGAGTTGGAAGATTGTTCGTAAAAAGTTCTCACGTTTTTTGCTTGAAGAAGGATCTCAGCGTCCTCTCGTGGTGCCGTCGTAGGTGAGTGTGGCTGGGTTTCGTCAGAGCTTTTCCAAGTTTTTGATGCTATGGACTCGGCAAAATGACATCGTACCTTGGTGTTTCCTAAAAGATTACAGAGTGCTGGATGTTCCGCAAGACACCGATCACTGGAGAATTCGCAGCGCGGTTCAAATAGACATCCAGGAGGGAGGTTGCCTGGATTTGGTACACTTCCGTGGATCGCACGTAGGGTATGCTGATGTTTGCTCATCCCTAACTGGGGCACGCAGCGAACGAGCGCGCGAGTGTAGGGGTGCCTGGGTTGCAAAAATATATCCTCTACAGGTCCTGTTTCGACCATCTCTCCTGCGTACATAACGCCGACGCTGTCAGCAATCCGCGCAATGACCCCCATGTTGTGACTGATATACATGATGGCGGTATCGAACTCTTGCCTTAATTCGTCGATGAGGTCCAGTACGGCAGCTTCTACTGTTACGTCCAACGCCGTCGTGGGTTCATCCATGATGAGCAGAGCCGGATTGTTGAGTAGGGCCATGGCGATCAGCGCCCGCTGTTGCTGCCCGCCGGAGAGTTGATGTGGATATCTTGTCATTACCACGTCAGGATCTGGCATATAAACCCGTTCCAACATCTCGATACATCTCTTGTCAGCCTCTGTTTTAGAGATATCCTGATGGACGAGTAACGCTTCCCTCAGCAACTCTCCGATGCGCAACGACGGGTTTAAAGCTCTTGCCGGATCCTGATAGACCATAGCGATCTGATTGCCGCAAAGCCTTCGCAGGTCCTTCTCGGACCGCTCTCGTAGGTTCTCTCCTTGAAATATGATCTTGCCGTTTACGATTTTGCCGTTGCGACCCAAAAAGCTGACGATTCCATATGCTACCGAGCTCTTGCCACAGCCTGACTCGCCCACAATACCTACTGTCTCTTTACGATGGATTTTAAAAGAGACATCACGCACAGCTTTTACGTCTCCTGTGCGGGTCTCGTAAGAGATCGCGAGATTCTCGATTTCCAAGACCGGCTCACTTTTATCAGCTTGGGTGCTGTTACGATTGAGGTCTATGTTTGCTGAGACTGTGCCCATACTATACTATTCCTCTCTGTCCCGTAAATTTCGCCTGCGATAATATCTGTGTGCTATTGGTATCGCATCGTCTCTTCTCTTAGGCCGTCGGCAAAAAGATTGAGACCGACCACCAAGGACGAGATGGCCAATGAAGGCCACAAAGCAGACCAAGGGTTGGTAAAGATATATGTATGCCCGCGCTCTACCATACTGCCCCACTCGGGGGTTGGCGGCACCAAGCCCAAACCTAGAAAGCCTAACGTACCGATAGAAAAGATAGCATAACCAACCCGCAACATCGCATCCACGATGATCGGTCCTCTGGCATTTGGCAGGATCTCTACGAACATGATGTAAAGTGGATGCTCCCCCCTCAATATTGCTGCAGCGACATAGTCGCGTGTGCGGATGTCGAGGGTCATGCTACGTACTAGGCGTGCAATACCCGGGATGCCGGCGACCATAATGGCAATAATGATGTTTAGGGCTGAAGGTCCTAAAGCTGCGATGATTATCAGGTAAAGTAAGATTCTTGGAAAAGCCATCATGGCGTCCAAGATACGCATCACAACTTCGTCCACGAGTCCACCGAAATAGCCCGCTACTAGTCCAAAGGTCGTCCCAATGATTAGAGCGCAGAGCACACTGAGAGGGGCCAAGGTCAGCGTGATTCGAGCGCCAAAGGCGATGCGTGCCCACAAGTCGCGACCCACATCATCTGTGCCTAGTAGATGCTTTGCAGAGGGTCCAGTATTGACATTTTGATAGTCTTGTTCGAAAGGGGTGTATCTGGTAAGAAATGGCGCAAATATGGCCACAAAAACCCAGAATAAAACGATACTTAGCCCTATCAATGCTATCTTGGAAGCCAGGATGGGGGTGAGAATGCCCTTGACACGGTCCAAAAAGGTCGGGCGTGCGAACGTTACAGATTGCTCTCTTGTCGCCATAAATCAACCTCTCTTTTTGATAGGATTAGAGACCTAACCTTTTCAAAGGTGCTCATTGCTCTAGTTATACCGAATGCGAGGGTTCAACAGGGTGTAAATGATGTCTGCGATCATCTGAGTGCTGACGGCCAAGGCGACCATAACCATTGCTCCAGCTTCGATGGCATTGACATCCTTGTAGAGCGCCGAGTCAAGCAGGTAGGTTCCCAAGCCTGGAAAGCCAAAGAGGGCCTCTACGACGACGATCCCGCCCATCAACCAGTTGACGTGTAACATGATGACCGTAATGGGGGCCATTAGCGCGTTGCGCAGGGCGTGCTTAAAGACAACGGTCCGGTAAGGTACCCCCTTGAGGATAGCACTGCGGATATAAGCGCTTTCCATTACCTCAACCATGCTGGCTCGTGTGATACGCAGCACATAGCCCAATTCAATTAGCGTCAGGGTGAGCACTGGCAAGACCAGCATCTTGGGATTGGAGAATATCGCGTCCCCACTGGTAAAGACTGTGGCACCAGGCAGCACTTTTAGCCACATAGCAAGGATTAGTATCAGAAATACGCCTGTAGCAAAGTTGGGGCTTGCGGTTGTGACGAGGCCTCCCAGTGACAGAACGCGGTCGATCCATTTGCCTTCATTGATGCCAGCCATGATACCGAGCAAAAGGGCCAATGGCATCACTACGATAAAGGCGAGAGCTGCTAGAATTGTAGAATTTCGGAGACGGCGTAGTAAAAGTTGTCCAACCGGCCTGTTGGTTCTGATCGATAGTCCTGGATCTCCGCGTAATAGCCCTCGCTGTAAAGGTATATACTGAATGCCCCCGGCTTGTTGCGTCTGGACTCTGCCAGCTGAACTTGGTCCTACCTTTTCTTGTTGTATGTCTTTTTGCCACTTTACAGCGTGATTGTCTGTGTCAACACCCCAAAAGATTTCGTTGCCTTCCTGATCCATATACCATGCGTTGCTTGCCGGGCGCTTGTTGACGGACCCGTCGGGCAGCCGTTCATACGCCAAGAGTTGTCCCTCTTGCATCGCCCATTGCCAAAGCTTGCCATCGCTGTCTTGAACCCACCATTCAGTTGTTTTTGTATCCGGATTATTGATGCGCTGCAAGGGATAGCCAATCTTGCGGCGTGCACGCCAATCAGTACCGATTAGCCAGTCTATGTAGCGCAGGTAAAGAGGTTGATCAAGGCCTAACTGGCGTCGGAAGAGGTCCACTTGCTCTTGGTCGGCAAAGCGTCCAAGAACGTGACGAGCTATGTCGCCCGGTGCTCCCTCTGTCAAAAGGAACACTGTGATGGAGACAATGAACATTGTCAAGAGCATGAATAGCAATCTGCGCACGATAAACTTGGCCATAATTCCCTCATTTGGTCCAAGAAGGCAGGGCAGAATCGGTCGTCCTGCCCTGCCTGTGGTTATTACACGTCCGGATATCAAGGACGAGCGTGGTTATGCGGTATCAGGGTCGTACCATACCTCATTCCAAAGGTCGAACTGGGAGGGATGCATATAGATTCCATGGAACCCTTTTCTATAAACAGCCCATAGATTCATCCAGAACGCGTTACCGATAGAACCGCGTTCCTGCTGAATCTGTTCCAGTTGACACATTATTTCTCGGCGTTTCTCCAAGTCCAAGGTCCCCTGTGCCTTGTTCAATAGATCCAAAAACTCCTTGTCACACCAGCGAGTCTCATTCCAGGCGGCTGGCTCACCATCCTCGTTGCAACTATAGGCAAGAGGCAAGACCATCACGGCCAAAGCGCGGTGACCCCACGGGGTCAGACCTACGTCGATCTCGGTCCACACTTCATAGTACTGGCTATCTGGCATGGGGTTCAGGGTGATCCTGAACCCCGCGGCGGCTGCATCTTCTTTGAGCGCCTCGGCGTAGGATTTGACATAGTCACGCCCGGTGGGAAAGTTGAGCTCAACGTCCATACCGTCCGGATAACCCGCTTCAGCCAGCAACTCTTTGGCTTGTTCTGGATCATAAGCTGGCGTCTCGATCTCGCAGTATTCAGGATGCGCCGGTGCTACGTGGGTGTCCTGGCCTGGTAGTCCCTCGCCAAAATAGGCCAGGTTTAAGATCTTTTCTCGATTTTGGCAGATTTTCAGAGCTTTTCGCAGGCGATTATCGCTCCAGGGTTCTTGGTCCGCTCGAATGCGCAACACGACGGTGCGCGCCGTCGTTACTGCGTCGACGCCCGTTTCAGGATCATCTCTAACGGCTTGCCAGGAGGCGGGTGAGACGTCATAGAATGTGTCCACTCCACCACTCTTGAACGCTGCGACAGCGGCTGTCTGTTCCTCGCCGACATCAATGTATGTGATTTCGTCGAGGTACGGTAATGGTTTCCCGTCAGCCCCCATTTGCCAATAGTCATCACGAGCCTTGAGCACAGCTCGCTCGTCTACCGAGTATTCTTCCATCGTATACGGACCGGTGCCAACGGGCGCTTTGGTGATATCCCCTTCAAAGACCCGGTGGTTTATGATCATCGCCGGATACGCAAATAGATGCTCTGGTACGGCAATCTGTGGGGACTCGAGGTTTAATACGACCGTGTGCTCATCTTTTTTCGTGATACCATCCGCGGTCAAATAGGACATCAGTCCGCTCATTGAGGAGCCAACTTCGGGGTTCAGCCATTCTTTCATCGTGAACACAACATCGTCTGCCACGAATTCATCACCGTTGTTCCAGGTGACGTTCTTGCGTAGATGCAAAGTCCAGGTCTTTAGATCGTCGCTGACCTCCCACTTTTCGAGAAGGTATGGGTGAGTGATGCTTTTACGGTCTGTTAAGGTCAGGTACTCGAGCACATGACGCCACTGGTTGGCGGTGTGTGTGCGGGCTGTTCTCGATGGATGGTCTATGCGGTCCACCGGACAGGCGCAGCGCAAGACTCCGCCACGCTTCGGTCCACTCGTGGCACTTGGAGCAGAAGTGGCTGATGGTTCTGTGGCCTCCTCTGCAGGTTCGGAGCCACAGCCGACCAGGAAAGTGCTTATAGACCCCATCGATGCCCCGAGCAGCGCTGCGTAGCGTATAAACTCGCGACGGCTAATCCCTCCCGCTACAAAGGCTCGTTTGAAATCAGAAATATATGGATGCTCTCGGCTGGTTTTGCTCATTTTTTGGGCAACCTCCTTAATATTACTGCTTGTTATCAGAAAAGCAAAAGTTGCTACATGTTACTCTGGCTGATTGCTTGACAACCCTCCTGACTTGGTGTATACTGGGGGAAACTGTTGATAATCATATGATCAGATTATAGCACGGATTTGAGGTCGTGTCAAGAAGGAGGATCTGTGAGTCAATTGGTTGATCCAGTACAGCGTGACACGCTAACAAATAGCGTAATCCGTCAGATTGAACAAATAATCTTGGAAGGCAGGGTCAAGTCTGGGGATTGGCTTCCTGCCCAGACCGAGTTGGCTGCAGGTTTTGGGGTCGGCTTGTCCACAGTGCGCGAAGCGACACGCGGGTTGGCGCTTATGGGTATTCTCCGGCCGCAAGCAGGACGGGGCACCCAGGTGAGTAATGATGCGCTCGTCTTGTTGCGCATGATCAACCTCGTGCGGAACGAGTTGCGTGAATTGGACGGCCGTAAGGTCCACGAAGCCCGCCGCCTCATTGAGGCGGGAATGACCGAGCTGGCGGCCCATCGAGCGACCGAGCAAGACATCGCACAAATTGAAGCGACGCTGCTCAAGATGGAAAAATCTATGGACGACGACGAGGCTTATATCGAGGCCGACCTGGCGTTTCACTCGTCTGTCGCGCGGGCTGCCAAGAACGATGTGGTGGAAGAATTTTACCAAATTCTCCTCGATACATTGTCTGGCGTCATGCGACAGATCGTCAAGGTGCCGGGACTCAAGCAGCGGGGTTTAAAGACCCAGCAAGAGATTCTGGAGGCTATCCGGTCGCACGACGTGGAAACCGCTCGCAAGTTGGCCGATTACAATATCGTCGAGTGGGACCGGATATTGGCCGTTTCTAAATAGCAATTCTCCTCACGTGTTGTGGGGTGTTGCCTCGTGGTTCAGACGGGCGACACAATGATAGGTGTTGCCAGGGACTGGAATAAAAATTAGACTGATTTGGAGGTTATGATTGATGACGCCGTTTTCCGCTTGTGCGATCGAGACTCATCACCCGCGTATCGCAGGACTTTCACAAGAGCAGGTGCGGGCGATCCACCACGCTTCTTTGCACATCCTATCCGAAATTGGTATTGTGCTCAAGTCATCTCGTGGCCGGGAGCTGCTCCTGGATGCCGGCGCGACAGAATCGAACGAGCGCATCAAGATTCCGCCGCGACTCGTCTACGATGCCCTGAGTTCGGCGCCGGAGCGGATCTCTTTGTACGATCAGACGGGGCGACTCACCATGCCGCTGGAGCTGGGGCGGGTGTTCTATGGGCCCGGATCTGACACGCCGTATACCATTGACCTGGATACACGGGAAAGGCGTCGGGCGACCAAATCCGACGTTCGAAACTTTGCCCGGTTGGCCGATGGGCTGGAGAACATTGACTATGCCATGACGATGGGTGTACCCCGGGATGTCCCCATAGAAGATACGTTCCTTCACGGGTTCATCGAAATGCTTCGGGGTTGCACCAAGCCGATGGTCTACACGGCCAGCAGCCTGCAGGAAATGCAAGAAATTCATCGCATTGCCGCCGCTGTGGCCGGCGGCGAGCAGGCTTTTCGCGAGCGGCCCTTTCTCTTGCACTATGCTGAACCTATTTCCCCGCTGCTCTTTCCCCCTGAAGCGGTCGATCAGGTCATCTTTTGCGCCGAAAAAGGCATCCCGCTCTGCTTCCCACCGTCTCCGAATACGGGCGGCGGCGGCCCGATCACCATGGCTGGGGCGCTGGCGCTGGGCAGTGCCGAGTGTTTGGTCGGGCTCGTTCTAAATCAGTTGGTGCAAAAAGGTGCGCCCTTTGTCTATGGGATGAACCTGGCCGTTATGGACATGAAGACCATGGTCGTGGCCTATGGGTCTCCGGAATGGAGTTTAGGGATGGCGGCCGACGTGAATCTGGCCGAGTTCTACAACTTGCCGGTCTGGGGCGTCGGAGGGTCCACGGATGCCAAGATTGTGGATGCTCAGGCTGGACTGGAGGCCTCGATGTCCATTTACAGTGCGCTCCAGTGCCGCTGCACGGTGGTCCACGACGTGGGATATATTGAGTCAGGTCTGACGTCATCGATGGAGATGCTGGTGATGGGAGACGAGATCATCCGTATGGCGCGGTTTGTGATGGACGGCATAAAAGTCACGGATGAGACACTGGCCTTGGATGCCATCGCCCGGGTGAACCCCGGCAGCGGTTTCTTGGCCGATAAACACACGTTGAAGCACTGGCGGACCGCCCAGTGGAATCCCTCGCTGCTCGACAGACGGCAGTATGAGGATTGGGTGAGTGTTGGTTCCAAGGACCTCTATACCCGGCTGAACGAGCGGGTGCGGGAGATTCTGGCCGAACACGAGGTGCCCGAACTTGCGGATAAGGTCGAGGATGTGATAGCAGACGTCGTGAGCGAGAGAGAGGCGCGAGCCGAGGCAGACTAGATCACCAGGCGGGCGCTGCAAGAGAGCCAGCGGATAGACCGGCGACATTGGATCCGGCGTTCGCTGGCTCGTCGAGATTTGCCAAGGGGGCGATGATGGTGGGTGACACAATGACAATATATCTTGGATGCGAGAGGGCCGCTTGGAAAAAGCGCTTACCGGGTGTGCATGGAGAGGGGGAACAATTGTGAGAATCTATGTCATCAACCCCAACGCCTCTGAAAGCGTGACGGCGCGCATCCGGCAAGAGCTGGAAAGGATCAAGCGGTCTGACACCGAACTGACCGTGGTGAACCCTGCGCATGGCCCGGTCTCTATCGAATCGCAGCGCGACCGGGAACTTGTCAAGCCTTATGTGATCGAGTTGGTGCGTCAGGCGAACGAACAAGGGTACAATGCGGTTGTGCTGGCATGTTTTTCGGATCCGGGATTGGATGCGGCGCGAGAAATCTCGGACATTCCCATCATTGGGATTGAAGAGGCGACGTTGCACATTGCCACGATGTTGGGCCATAAATTCTCACCGGTGACAGCTTTTCCCATTCATGTCCCTACGCGCGATCTACACGTGCGTATGCACGGCTTTGAACACGCGTACGCTTCCACTCTGGTGACGGGCCTATCTGTGCTAGAGATGGACGCGAATCCAGCGATGACCAAGCGCCGGATTCTCAATCTGGCCCGTCGAGCGATAGAGGAGGACGGTACAGAAGTTATCATCCTGGGATGTGCCGGACTCACCGGCTATGCGCAAGACATCGAACGAGAACTTGGGGTGGTGGTGCTTGATCCGACCGCGGTGGCTTTCAAGGTCGCGGAAGCGCTCGCTGACCTGGGCCTAAGTCATAGTAAAGTGGCGCGCTTTGCCACGCCCCCGATGAAGGAAATCAAGTAAAGGAGCGGGTCATTATGAGAATTTTTGTCATCAACCCCAACACGTCAGAGAGTGTGACGGCGCATGTCCGTCACGAGTTGGAAAAGATCAAACGGCCCGACACCGAGCTGACGGTGGTGAACCCCGAGCACGGGCCGGTTTCTATCGAGTCTGTCTATGATGAGGCGTTAGCGACACCGCCCACATTAGAGTTAGTGCGTCAGGCCAACCAAGAGGGATATGACGCCATTGTGCTGGCATGCTTTTCCGATCCGGGCCTGGATGCGGCCAAAGAGATTTCCGAGATCCCCGTCATCGGGATTGAAGAGGCGACGTTGCACGTGGCGGCGATGCTGGGGCACAAGTTCTCTATCACGACCACAGGCCGCAACCGGGTTCCCACCCGGGAGATTCACGTCCGTCTGCGCAACGTAGAGACGGCCTATGCCTCTGCTTTGGTGATGGATATGTCCGTATTAGAGATGGATGCGCAACCAGAGAAGGCCAAAGCGCGTATTCTCGCGTTGGCCCGGGAGGCCATCAAAGCGCAAGGCGCCGAGGTGATCATTTTGGGGTGTGCTGGACTGGCTGGATATGCCAAAGATATTGAGAGGGAGTTAGGGGTCGTGGTGCTGGACCCGTCCTCTGTGGGATTAAAGATCGCAGAAGCCATCGTGGACCTGGGTCTGTCGCATAGTAAGGTCGGTCGCTTTGCCCAGCCGCCGGCCAAAGAGATCAAATAGATCGGAGCCAAAGTGAGCGAGTCAATCATCAATCTTACACGAGGGGTGCCGCCGGTGGATGTCTTTCCCGTGGATGATCTTGTCGAATGTGGAGCGGCGGCTTTGAGGCGGGACGCTGCCGTGCTTTTACAATACAGCCATGCGGGCTATCCCCCGCTTCGCAAGTGGTTGGCCGAGCAATATGACGTCGGATCTGAGCAAATCCTGACCGGAAACAGCTCGTTGGAGGTTTTGGAGTACATTGTCGGATTGTTGATTTCATCGGGCGAACGCGCTTTTGTGGAATCGCCGTCCTACGACCGGACGATCACCTTGTTGCGGCGTCACGGTGCAGCGTTGGTCGGGATCCCGTTGGAGCAAGATGGCGTGAATTTGGAGGCGCTAGAGCGAGAGCTGGAACAGGGCGCGCCGACGCTGATGTACGTCATTACGGATTTTCATAACCCGATGGGCGTGACCACCAGTCTGGAAAAGCGCCAGCGCCTGGTGGCCCTGGCGCGGGCGTACGACTTTTGGCTGGTCGAGGACGCACCGTACCGTAGGCTGCGTTACCGCGGGGAGGATGTCCCCTCGCTGTGGTCGCTAGCCCCGGAACGTGTGTTGCACATGTCATCTTTTTCCAAGATTCTGGCGCCGGGGCTACGCCTAGGCTATGTGGTTGGCCCGGCGGACATTGTCGCCCAGCTTGCCGTATGGGCAGTCGATTCACACATTGGCCCGGTGTTGCCTACGCAGGGGATGGTCTATGAATACTGCCGTCGTGGGCTGCTGGACGATAACATTGAGCGCTTGAAAGCAGTCTATCGCCCGCGACTGGATGCAGTCCTCACGGCGTTGGACAAATACATTCCGCAGGCCGAATGGACGCGTCCCGAAGGCGGTTTTTTCGTAAGCGGTTTCTTGCCAGGGACCGACATCGTCGAGCTGCAGCGACGGGCTGAGAGCAGGGGGCTCAA
>DAOTUB010000190.1:0-7954 GCA_034437455.1 Anaerolineae bacterium
TTTTTGGCTAAATTGTCAAGGTGCCATTGTCGAATATGTCAAGAGTGTTCCTCACTTGACCCAGAACCAACTCGCGTCCTAACTTTGGCCGCTGAGGCGGCCTCGTATCCACTAGAATCGAACAGTGTCTGTACCTGTTTTAGGCAAGACGTCAAGAGCTTAAAAGCGAGACGCCCGGTATCTGAGAGATACCGAGCATCTATTTTTACTTTGTGCTCCCTAAAGTTATCACAGAGTTGCTTCTGGATCCATGACAACTAACCCTTCGTCGGAGGCAGCTTGGCACAGTCCAGCGTCTGCACAGACAAAAACCGGTGACAATGCTCTGAAATTGAGCACAGACGTCAACTGTAGGGCATCCAATGTCCTGAGGCCACGTTGCAGCACCAGATCTCTGGCCTACTGAATGCAACCGCTGTGGAAACCCGCTACGACGAGGTCGCTCGACACTTCGTGGTCAAAGTATGTCAGGGCATCATTCAAAGCCTGAACAGCGATCTCACCCCGATTCTGTCTCCGTCGTAGTGCCGAAGCCAATTCGACAAGCGCCAATTCCGAAATGATCAGAGCGTTATCCCGATCATCGAAGATAGCATCGACTTGCCCAGACCCGCTCTCGCGATGATACCGTTTGACCAAAGCACTGGTGTCGAAGAAGTAAAAAGCCACTATCGCTCCTGGCGCTCGACGAGCACTTCTTGAGACAAAGAACCTTTCATCGTGGACAATCCCTGCCGTACTTGTTCCAGGCTGATCTCCGGCCTCCTCATAACTCGGAGACCATATTCTAGCCCGTCTGAGACTGGGTATCCCTGACGGCGCAGTTCCTGTAAAGCTCGTTGCTTTCGAGAGGTGAAGGTAACGCCTTCCTGTGAACGCGAGCCTTCCAGGGCTTGTGCCGCCTGACTTAACTCCAACCAACGGCGGTGAGGATAGGCCGTTAGCTTATCGGCTCCTATGATCAGATAGGCTCCCGGGGCCAGGGTTAGGACAGCGACGCCTTCGTCTTGAATGTCTAGCATTTCTAACGGCAAGGTCACACTTTTGCCGTCAATCGTGATGTCCTGTGCCATTTTCGTCCCCCTTTTCAACGGATTGACCTGACTATATTGCAGCAATTCCCATTATGGGAAACAATGAGAGTTGTAGCCGCGATTTCTATATCGCGAAGGATGCTTCATGCGGCAAAATGCACGCGCTATGGAAAGCGCGGCTACAAAACGGGAATTGCTGACTATATTGTATCCGCTTTCGATGGGAGAGTCAAGGTTACTGTTCGCTTACCAATTCAAGCAGCACTGGCAATACTTCCCTCGGCTCTGCTTCCAGACACAGATCAGCCATCTCGAAGATGGGCGCATCGGGATCGGGGTGGATGGCCAGGATGAACTGGGCCTCCTCGATCGCGGCGTTGTGGAATGTGTCTCCCCGGATGCCCACCGCCACGTAGACCTCGGGGGCGACGGTCACGCCGCGCACGTCCACGATCTGTTCGGCTTCGATCCAGCCCGCGTCCCGCGCTCCCCGGTCGCCAGCCACCCGCCCACCCAGCGCCGCCGCCAGTTGTTTCACCATCTCAAAGTCTCCCGCCTGCCGACCCGCCGCCACGATCACGGGCGCTTGGGCAAGCGATACCGCAGGCGGCTCGAAACCCTCCGCCTCTCCCACCACGCGCACGGCCGGCTCCACCGGCTCGACGTCGAGCAGCGTAGGATCGCCCTGGCGGTAAGAATCAATGAAGGGAGCGGGGAAAGCGTCCGGTTCGATGGTGAGGAATTGCGGGCGTGCCTCGGGACAGGCGACGATCTCAAAGTACTCGCCGCCATAGATGGGTAAAGCGGCCTGCACCGTTCGCGTCGATTCGTCCAGGCTGATCGCCGTCACGTGTTCGATCAGCCCGCCGCCCAACGCTTGAGCCAGCCGGGGCGCCAATTCCTGCCCCTGCGCGGCGACTCCAAAGATGACCACCTCCGGCTGCTCCATCTCGAAGAGATCGACCAGCACCTTCAGGTAAGATTCTAGCGAAAACTGGGCCAGCGCGGGATGGTCAGCCACGCGGACACCGTCGGCCCCGGCCTGGTAGAGGGTTTGCGCCAGGCTTGTGGTGAACGCTGTCGAACCATCGGTCACGCCTTCGCCCAGCAGGACGCTGTAGACGTAAGCTCCCAGCGAGTCGGCCAGGGTGCGAGCCGCACCGATAGCCTCTAACGTGACCGACGACACAGCATTATCTATGACGTCGGCCACGACCCAGACGCCTCCTCCTCCGGTCGCTTCCTCGGCGACCTCCTCCTGCTGCGCCATCAATAGGTCAAGATACGATGTATCCATAGCGCCTCCTTACTCCCGCACCCCATAGGGGCGTTGACCCCTACGGGACTGCACCCGCTGTCGTAGTGCATCGACTGCTGCCTGAGCCATCTCGTCCACTGTGCCGCTTGCGCGCAGCCCTCGCTCTCGCATTGGAGGAAAGTCCCGTCCTCTCGGCTCCAAAAGTGGATTGAGGAATTCCGCGTCCACCAGGTCTGCCACTTTCCACTGCTCCAGCGCCGCCGCGATCTCGCCGACGCCTTTGTAGACGTTGACCAGACGGACGCCATCCGGGTAGCGGGGCTTGAGCGATCCAGGTGTCACCGTGACGACTGCTGGCAGGTCCGCTTCGTGGATCACATAGTCCGTCTTGTTCTGGCAGACCACTTCCACGCGCTCGCCAGCCGCCTTCACCGCCCAGGCGCCGACAATCTGAGGCCATCCCAGAGCCTCGGCCAGCCGGGGACCCAGTTGACTCTGACCGGTATCCAGGGTGGTTGCACCTGTCAGAACTAGATCGGCCCCTCCCAGTTGCTCCACCGTCGCCGCCAGCACGCGAGCCATCACCGCGTCGTCGGCCTGGGCGGGGCTGCCGACGAGGTAAACCGCCCTGTCGGCGCCGGTCGCCAACGCCTGGCGAAGCACGTCGTCGTCGGGCAGCGGGCCTCGCGGGAGAGCGACCACCTCGGCGTTGGTCGAGTCCTTGATGCGCAACGCCGCCTCCAGCGCGCAACGGTCGGCCGGCTGGAGGATGTACTCCTCCCGGTTGATAAAAATGCGCCCCGCCCGCCGGTTGACTGCGATACCACGGGGGTCGAGAACTCGTCCAAGAATCACGATCACTCGGTATTTCCGCCGCATAGCTGCTCCTCCTATGGCCTGATCCGCACGCCGTGCTCGCGGAAGATATTGCTGGCGATGACGAAACGCTGAATCTCGCTGGTGCCCTCAAAGATCTCGGAGATGCGGGCGTCGCGGAAGGCTCGCTCGATGGGAAAGTCCCGCGTGAAACCCAGACCGCCGTGGATCTGTAGCGCCATGTCAATGGCGCGGGAGGCGATCTCGGAACCGTACACCTTGCACATCGCCGCCAGTTGGCTGAAGGGCTTACCGGTATCCACCATCCAGGCCACGCGGTAGATCAGGCTGCGCAATACCTCGATCTCTGTCGCCATGTCCGCGATCATCCACTGCACCGACTGCTTGTGGGCCAGTTCCACGCCAAATTGCTTGCGGGTTTTGGCCCAGCGAACGGCCATCTCCAGCGCCATCTCCGCGCCGCCCAGGGCGGCGGCGCTCAACGTCAGCCGGCCCATGTCCAGGGTCTTCATAAAGGAGATGAACCCCTCGCCCACCTTGCCCAGCACGTTCTCGTGCGGCACGCGCACGTCCTCAAAGATCAGTTCCGCCGTCGCACTGCCCCGGATGCCCATTTTGTTCTCGTGGGTGCCCACCGTGAAACCGGGCATGTCCGACTCGATGATAAAGGCCGTGATGCCTCCGCGCGCCCCCAGCGTCGGATCGGTGACCGCCATGGCGGTCAGGATGTCGGCGTAACTACCGTTGGTGTTAAACGTCTTGGTACCGTTGAGGATCCAGTGGTCCCCATCCCGCACGGCGCGGGTGCGGATCGCCGCCGCGTCGGAGCCGGCGTCGGACTCGGTCAGCACAAAGGCGCCGAACTTTTCCCCGCGTGCCAGCGGCGTCAGATACTTTTTCCTTTGCGCTTCGTTGCCATCCAGGTAGATCACCGTCGCGCCGATGCCGATATGGGTGCCGACGTTGACCGCCGTGGAGGTGCAGACCCGGCCCAGTTCCTCCATCAGGATGCAGTAGCCGGTCTCGCCCGCCCCCATTCCGCCGTACTCCTGCGGAAAACAGACGCCCAGCAGGCCGATCTTGGCCATCTTTTTGAGCGTCTCGAAAGGCACCCGCTTCTCCCGGTCAAGCTCCATCGCCAGAGAAGCCATCTCGTTTTCGGCAAATTCCCGGATCATCCGGCGCAGAGCCACGTGTTCTGGAGAAAACGTAAAATCCATTTTCCACCTCCTTTGGGTGAGCGTCGCTTTGCTTACATCGAACCACTACGGCACGATCTCGAGGTCTCGATCGGCGAATACCCGCTGAGCGACCCGGACGCGATGCAGTTCGGTCGGCCCGCCGATGATGCCCAGCGCGCGGGCGTCGCGGTACTTGCGGGCCATCGGATAGTCCTCCATGTAGCCGTAGCCACCCATCACCTGGAGCATGTGGTTGGTGACGCTGCGGGCCACTTGCGCGCCAAAGACCTTGATGACGGCGGCGTCAAGCCCCAGGTCGCCTCCCTGATCCGCTTGCCAGGCTCCGTGGTAGACGAGGTAGCGCAAGGCCTCGATCTGGATCAAACTATCGGCCACGAAATTCTGGATGGCCTGTTTTTCGGCGATGGGGACATCGAACTGGATACGTTCGGCGGCGAACTGTGCTGCCACGTCCAGGGCATCCGCGGCCATGCCCAGCCCTGCCGCGCCCAGTGTGACGGACATACGTTGCTGCGCTCGCCGGGCGATGTCTCCCCCTGCTCCCGCCTCGCCAAGCCGGTTGGCGGCTGGTACGCGACAACCCTCCAGATAGAGTGTGTTGACAGCCAGACTGCGCAGTCCCAAGGTCGGCTCGCGATACCCCACTGTCAGACCAGGCGTGTCCTTGGGGATCAAGAAAGCATCAACGCCCTCCGGTCCCTGGGCAAAGACGAGAAAGAGGCCGGCGATCTCGCCGTTGGCGACCCAGGTCTTGACCCCATCGAGCACGATCCCCCCCCCCTCCTGTCCCCCCCCAACGGAGGGGGGAAGGTAAGTGGCGCGAGTCTGGAGCACATCCGTGTCGCTGCCAGCATCCGGCTCGGTGAGCGCAAAAGCGCCGATAGCCTCGCCGCTGGCGAGCAATGGCAGCCACTCTTTCTTCTGTGCATCGCTGCCGTGCTCCAGGATCGCCATCGCCGTCAGACTCACGTGCGTCGCCAGCGTCACTGCAACGGACAAGCAATCCCGGGCCAGCGTCTCGATGAGCAGGGCATAGCTGACGAAATCCAGTTCTGCGCCAAAATAGTCCTCGGGCAGCGTCGCCCCCAGAAAGCCTTGCTGGGCGGCCTTGCGGAGCACATCCAGCGGAAGCTTTTCCTCCTTGTCAATCTCCTCCGCGATGGGCGCGATCTCTTTGGCGGCAAAGTCCTGGAACATGGAGTGGAACATTTTTTGTTCTTCACTGAGGGTAAAGTCCATAGCCCCTCCTCCTTGCTGGTATGTGGGTAGACGGGTACATTGGTAAATTGGTAGATTGGATTCCTACCAATTTGCCCGCCCAAAGGGTGTCCCAGTCTACCGATCTACCGATCCTTGAACTCCGGTTGTCGCTTTTCGAGGAAAGCGCTGACCCCTTCGTGAATATCCTCTGTTTCGGCCAGGCCGACGAATTGATCTACCTCGATCTGGAGCCCTTCCTCGGTCGTGACCTCCAATCCCTCGGAAATAGCCAGCAGCGCGGCGGCGACAGGGAACTTGGACTTGGACACGATCTTGCGGGCCAGACCACGCGCTTCCTTGAGCACCGCGCCGCCCGGGACGACCTTGTTGACCAGGTTCAGCCGGTAGGCTTCCTGCGCGGTGATCATGTCGCCGGTGAGGATCAGTTCGATGGCCTTCCCTTTGCCGGCGATGCGGGATAGCCGCTGCGTGCCGCCAAAGCCGGGGATGATGCCCAGGTTGATCTCCGGCTGTCCCAATCGCGCCCGATCGGAGCAGATGCGCACGTGGCAGGCCATCGCCAGCTCCAATCCACCGCCCAGGCAGAAGCCGTTGATGGCGGCGATGACGGGCTTGTTCGCTTTTTCGATCTTGAGATTGATCCCCTGCCCCAATCCCAGGAATTTCTGGGCCGCGGCGTATCCGTCTTTGGGCTTGCCCAGCAACGACTGGATCTCGGGGATGTCCGCTCCAGCGACAAAGGCGTTCGTCCCACCGCCGGTGATGACGATGGCCTTGACCTCGTCGCTCGCCAGCAGTTCATCCAACGCCTCCGTCAATTCCTCCATCACGTGCGTGTTGAACGAGTTGACTGGAGGGTGGTCAATCGTCAGTACCGCGATCTTGTCCTCTACTTCCGTTCGAATGTTTTGCCAATCTCCCATTGTTTGCCTCCTAATGCGTAATTGAGTTTCACGTTTCACGAATCACGTTCTACGTGTGTTCGTGAAAACCCTTCCCCGTCTTGACTCCCAGGTGCCCGGCGCGGACGCGCAACTTGAGCGGGCGGGAGGGGCGGAAGCGGGGACCGAGTTCTTCCGCCAGTTTCTCCAATGTCTCGACCACGACGTCCAGGCCGATCTGATCGGCGATGACCAGGGGGCCGACTCGCTCGCCGCCGTAGGTCATCCCGGTGCCAGCGACCATGGACATGTCAATGTCTGAGATGCTGGCGACGTTCTCTTGCACACACAAGGCGGCCTCGTTGATCAGAGGGAACATAAGTCGCTCCACGCTGAATGGCGTCCCCGTGGGCACAGCGCCGGATTCTTGAAGCCCCTTGATCATCTTGGTAACCGCCTCCGACTCGCCGCCGGGGTGATCGAAGAAACCGGCCCCGGATTTTTCGCCCAGCCGCCCGACTTCGATCAACTTCAGGAACAAGGGAGCCGGGATCATCCGCTCGCCGTACTCGGAGTAGAGATACGTCCCGACGTGACCGCACACGTCAATACCCAACATATCCATCAGCGTGAACGGCCCCATCGGCATGCCCCACGCCACGATGGCCTGGTCAATCTCCGTCGCCGTCGCCGCCCCTTCCTCCAGCGCTTTGGTCGCCTCGTTGAGGTAGGGCATCAGCAGCCGGTTGACCAGAAAGCCGGGGCATTCCTGAACCACGACCGGGAGCTTGCGCAAGCTCTCGGCGAACATCACCACGTCGTCCACCGTCTCCTGGCCGGTATCGAGGCCGGGGATGACCTCGACCAGTTTCATGACGCTGGCGGGGTTGAAAAAGTGCATCCCGATCACCTTGTGGGGCTTGCTCGTGGCCGCGCCCATCTCAGAGATCGAGAGGGCCGAGGTGTTGCTGGCAAAGATCGTCTGCTCGGGGCAGGCCTCCTCCAGCTCCTTGAACACGGTCCGTTTGATCGCCATCTGTTCGGGCACCGCCTCGATGACGATATCCACGTCCTCGAACTCGTCGTAGCTGAGCGTCGGTGTGATCAAGTCCAGTTTGGACTCCATGTCGCCGGCGCCCATCTTGCCCTTGTCCACCCGGCGCTGGTAGATGGAACGGGCCTTTGCCATCCCCTGATCCAGCATCTCCTGGTCAATATCCTTGAGCACCACCGGCAGGCCAGAGTAGGTGATCACCTGGGCGATCTCGCCGCCCATCGTCCCCGCGCCGACCACGCCTGCTTTGAAAATATACATCTGTAACCTCCTCTCCTAATTCATTAGGACCTAATCCATCGGAATTCGTTCCAAAATCAACGCTCCACCCTGGCCGCCGCCGACGCACATCGTGTCCATGCCGTAGCGCGCCTCTCGCCGCTGCATCTCGTGAGTCAACGTGGCGACCAGCTTGGCGGCGGTGCAGCCCACCGGGTGGCCCAGCGCGATAGCGCCGCCGTTGACGT
>DAOTUB010000191.1:0-33741 GCA_034437455.1 Anaerolineae bacterium
TTTTTGGCTAAATTGTCAAGGTGCCACATTCGAATCAGTCAAGAGCATTCCTCTCTTGGCCCAGAACCGACTCGCGCCCTAATTGGGACCGCTGAAGCGGCCGCGTTTCCACTAGAATCGAACAGTGTCTTGTTTATTTTTCATCAGTGCAGCGGAATGCCTTCGGCACAGCGGATAAACGGATGGGATCACTTTTTCTCTTGCCCAAGCCATATTCCCTTTCTCACCGTGTGGATATGCTCTCAGCAAAAGCATCGGGTGATAACTACAGATTATCCGCTTGCCCATCCGCTGCCCCGATAAACCATTTATGCGTCGCTTTCTTCCAGCCGGGATTGCAGCGCGACGATCTCCTGCTCCAGCCGTCGCTGGCGCGCCCAGATAGAGATGACCAGAAGGAAGGTCAGCCCCCAAAAGACAGCATAAGCCGCTACTAGATAGATAGACACAGGCATCTCCTTTTTATTTTCCAATCTTGTCTGCCCGCAGGCGCAACCGGGCCAGCGCGTCGGCGGCCCGTTCCAACCGTATCCGCTGCCGTAGCAAGGTCACGTAGAGCAGCGTGAACGCCGCCAGGGAAACCATCAGCGTCTGCGTCATCCTGGATGTGGTCGACATTCCCTCGCCGCTGGTCAGAATGTCCGGGTGGATGGTGCGCCACCAGCGAATAGCGAACCAGGATAGGGGCACGGTGACGAAAGCGACGATGCCATAGACGGCGGCGAAACGAGCTTTTCGCTCCGGGCTGTCGATGGCCGCCCGCAGCATCCCGTAGGCGACGTAGATGAGCAACTGCACGGCAGAGATGGTCAACCGCGGCTCCCAGGTCCAGTAGGTACCCCAGGCTGGCTTGGCCCACAGAGCGCCGGTGATGACCGTCATCGCGATAAAGGTCAGGCCGATCTCCACCGAGGAGAGGGCCAGGATGTCCCAGCGCCGCTCTCCCCGCGCCAGGTATCCGATCCCTGCCAGGAAGACGACAAAGAAGGCGAAAAAGCCCACCCAGGCCGAGGCGACGTGAAAGTAAAAGATGCGCTGCACCTCCCCCATCGTCGCCTCGCGGGGCGCGTAGAAAAAGACCATCCCCAGCGCGACGAACACGGCCACACTGCTTAACCCTATCAGCACGATCCCTAACCTATCCTGTCCAAGTTTCCTCATTTCCTCTACTCCTCTACAACGTAACCAAAGGTGAGCATAGAAACGGCCACAATGATCAAATCATAGACGACCAGCAGGCGGACCCAACCGCCTACCTCTGCCCAGGTCGCGCCATCCACCAGCCCGCCGGTGGCCTGGACGGCGGCGATGAGGGCCGGGATCGCCAGCGGCAGGAGCAGGACGGGCAGCATCACCTCGCGCGCCCGCGTGTTGACGGCGACGGCCGCCAGCAAGGTTCCGACGGCGGCGTAGCCTATTGTCCCCAGCGCGACCACGATCAAAACTCCAGATTGTAAAAGCGGCGCATCGAACAGGGCGGAAAAAAGCGGCAAAAGCACGATCTCGACGACGGCCATGAAAAGCAAGTTCCCTATCGCCTTGCCAAAAAAAATGGCGCTCCGATCTAAAGGGGCCAGGAGCAGCCCATCTATGCAGCCGGTCTGCTGCTCTCGCGCCAGCGAGCGGCTCAGCCCCAGCGTCCCGGCAAAAGCCACGGTCGCCCAGAGCACGCCCGGCGCCGCCGCCCGTGCCATCGCCCCTCGCAGGTCGAGGGCGAAGCTGAAGATGAACAGCGCCAGAACCGAAAAGACGAGCATCGCGCTGATCATCTCCCGCGTGTGCAGTTCGGCAGCGACGTCCTTGGCGACGATGGCCCGGACTTGGCGGAGAAATCTCATCGTTGCCTCTTACGATGTCAACTGCTGATAGATTTTTGGGAAGGTGACAGCGTCCACATCCGCTCGCGGAGCATCGTACACGATTCGGCCCTGGGCCAGCACGACGATGCGTCCGCCCACCTCCAACCCGCGCTCCAGATTGTGAGTTGTCAGCAAGACGGTGCAGCCTGCTCCAGCCAGTTTAGCCAGGAGGTCGGTCAGCACTTGAGCCGCGTTGGGATCCAGGCCGGTGTAAGGTTCATCCAGAAAAAGCACCTGGGGGCGATGGAGCACGGCCCGGGCTACTGCCAGTCGTTGTTGCATGCCTCGGGAAAAGGTGCGAACCAGGTCGTGCCTCCGCGCTGTCAACCCTACCTGTTCCAGTAGATCTGTGATGCGGGCCGATCCATCATCCAGGTCATACATCTGGGCGTAGAAGCGAAGGTTCTGTTCGGCGGTCAGGTCGTCGTAGAGGAGGGTGCGGTGAGAAAGGAAACCAATAGTACGACGAGCTGCCTCTCCAGCTTTGATCGGGTCCAGCCCGTTGATGAGCACAGAGCCTTCGGTGGGGCGGGTCAGTGTAGCCAGAATGCGCAGAAGCGTGGTCTTGCCCGCGCCGTTGGGTCCGACCAGTGTCACGAACTCACCCGCCTCTATGGATAGATTCACGTTCGCCAGGGCCGTTCGCGGACCAAAGGATTTCACCAGATCGTTGGCCTGAATCATTGACGCTGTTCTGTGAGGCGAGAGCGGATCTGTCGCTTGAGTGTGTCGCGCTTCTTGGGATATGTTTTCTTGGCCACTCGCCCTAACTCAAATTCGGTGTCCAGCGCGGCGATCTTTGCCACCAACGGACGCGCCCGCGCTGGGAGCGGGCCGGCTCCCGGAGATCGCCACATCCAATAGATCGCCGCCACCGCCGCTGCCAGCGCTACCAGACCAATGGCTATCTCCTGCGCCGGATTGCGGGTCGGAGCCATCCCTGTCGGAACTGACGGCATCGTCTGTGGTCTGTCGACCAGGGTGAAAGCCAGCAGTTCTCCTGCTGCCAATGGCCCGGCGGTATAGGAGAGAGCTGGGCCCATCTGGGTATCTATGATGTCCTCCGAGGTCAGGCTCGCCCCTTCCAGCGCCATCTCTTTGTCAGAGAGCACCAGCACGACGGAGGTCACCGGCGTGTCGAAGGTGCGCTCCACGCGAAATCCCTCCTGGTAAGGAATGTCGTAGCTAAAAAGCGTCTCGACAGTTGCCGTGCCGGGTAGGATCGGCTCGGTATCGGCAAAGCCCTCCTCCAGTTCCAGGTAGCGTTCCCCCAGACCAGGACCTTCAAAGTTCAGGCCTTCAGCCCCGTCGGGTATGGTGAAGGTCAACGTGGACCGTTGGCCTGCATCATCCTCTGTGCCCACGTAGGTCTGGTCGCCTGTGTTGCTGACCAGGTAATATTCCCCCACCTGGAGGCGCTCTCCTTCCCTCGTCATGAAAACGTGCAGTTGAGTGACGAGGACAGCAGAAGGGTCTTCCGTGCTCTCGTAGATGGTCACCGGAAAGTCCAGTCCTGTCTGGCCTGGCTCAAGGGTGACAAATTCAGAGACATAGGTCACGTCCTGGTAGACGACACGCGCCGCGAAGGTCGCCCCTTCTTCTGGCGTGATATCGTCAAAGCGGAAGGAACCGTCGGCGGTGATCGTGGTGGTGTAGGTTTCCGTCTCTTCCATCCCAGAGAAGATGTGGAGCGCGACGGGTAGGTCTGTGGGGATGGCGCTATCGGGAGTTCCATTGATGACCTGTCCCTCTACGATGAACTCGCCTGTTTGTGGGGCAGGCATCCATCCTATAGTCAGAAGAGCCAGAAGGAGTATGATGCGCGACCCGAAGGGGTGATGCGTGATGCTCATTTCAAGCCCTCCCGCAATGGCGCCCCGCAGCCAGCACAGAAGCGGTCATCCGGGCCAACGCGACGACCACATTGAGAACAATAATTTACCTTCTCCTCCGCCTCCTCACTTCCCGCAGTGGCGGTGGCCCCTACGGGATGTTGCCTCTGCTCCTCCACCCCTCTGTTCCCTTGCCCCTCCGCACGCACCTCAGCTACCCAAGCCTCGATGGCCCGCTCCAGGTCTACCGTCGCCGTGCGGAATGGGCGCGCCAGGTAAGCCCCGACGACCAGGGCGAAGGCGATCCCTACAAATATAGCACCAACGCTCACTTTGCCTCCAAAAGGGTATCCAATTCTTCTCTCAACGCCTCCGCGCTCACCGGGCCGACGTGGGCATAAGCCAACCGGCCCTGGGAATCTATGATAAAGGTCTCTGGCACGCCGGTGATGCCGTAGGCTGCGGCGATTCGTTCCTCCGGGTCCATTCCCTGTGGGTAGGTGACTCCCAGACGGGAGGTCATTTCTTGAATCTCGACCTTTTCCTCCTGGACGGCGATGCCGATGAGGGTGACTCCCTGATTTTGGTATTCGTCCCAGATCGCCTGAAGATCGGGGAGTTCGTCCTCACAGGGCGCGCACCAGGTGGCCCAAAAGTTAAGCACGGCTATCTGTCCATCCAGGTCAGATAAGGCCAACGTAGAACCGTCAAGCAGGTTAAGGGTGAAATTCGGAGCTGACTGACCGAGAAGGAGCCGGCCTGCGGATTGAGTCGCCGTCCCGTGACCTGGCCCCCACATCGCCACACCGGCGGCGATCAGTACAAGTAGCCCCACCACCAGACCGACAGTGGTCCCTACCGCTCGTCGCCGGGCCTCGGGCGCGGGCAACCGCGCCGTTCGCGCCGTTCGCGCCGCAGGCCACAACGCCACCGCTCCACCCGCCAAAAAGATCAGACCGCCTAGCCAGAGGAAACTGGCCAGCGAATTGACAAAGATCTTGAAGGTCGCTGTCGTTCCGCCCATGTCCCATCCGGCCAGAACCAGATAGAGATCCTCCTTCAGCGTCGCCCGCAGCGAGGGCACAGAGACCGTCTGCTCAAAGTTCACGTATTGGTTCATCTGGGGCTGGAGAGTCGCCAGAGGGGTCTCGTCGCGGTAGACCGCGACGGAGGCCCAGGTGGACAGATGGTCGTCAGCGGGCTTCTGGCGCAGTTCCTCATAGACCAGGGTATAGTCTCCCACCGTAACCGGCTCGCCGGGGGAGAGCACTTTTTCCGCCTCGAGGGGATACATGCGGGTGCCGACGACGCCCAAGGCGATCAGGATCACGCCGGTGTGAACCAGGTAGCCGCCATATCTTCGGCGGTTGCGTCCAAAGAGATGCCACAGCGCCTGCAAGAGATTTTCCCCTCTCCGGCGGCTTCGGGCGAGGGTATCCCGTCCGTATTCTGCCAGCGTCGTCGCCCCGGCCAGGCCGATGACGGCAAAGCCGAGCAGCGAGATGGGCTGGGTGAAGCCCGCAATAGCGGCGACGATCGGCGCCAGCACTCCGCCCAGGAGAAGGGGCAGTCCACGCCTTCGTAGCCTCCGCAAACTGTCGGCGGCACGGCCCAGGAGCGGACAGAAGCCCATCACCAGCACCAGCGCGCCAAACTGCGGCCCCGTCACCCGGTCGAACCACCTCGGGCCAGCCTCGAACCGTTGATCGGTGAGGGCCTCTGTGAGCGTGGGCAGCACGCTGCCGATGAGTACCGAGGCAGTAAGGGTGAGAAAGAGAATCAGGGTCAAGAAGAACATACCGTCTCGGGAGAGTAACCTTCCCACAGGGCGCGGATCGGCCAGGATAGAGCGCCGATTCACCATCAGGGCCAGCGAGCCGATCAGCGTCAGGCCGATGGCGGCCAGAAAATAAGGTCCCAGGTTGGAGCGGGCAAAGGCGTGGACGGACTGGATCAGCCCACTGCGAGTGGTGAACGTGCCGAAAAGGACCAGGACAAAGGAGAACACAGCCAGGAACAAATTCCACCAACGGAACCCACCGCGCTGCTCTTGCATCACCGTGCTGTGGAGCAGGGCCGTAGCGGTGAACCAGGGCAGCAGCCCGGCGTTCTCCACCGGATCCCAGCCCCAGTATCCGCCCCAGCCCAACACGTCGTAGGCCCAGCGCATTCCCAACAGGATGCCCAGTCCCAGGAAGAGCCAGGCCGCCAGCGTCCAGCGGCGGACAGCGGGCGGCCAGCCCTTAACCCGGCGGGTGATCAGCGCGGCCAGGGCGAAGGCGAAGGGGACCGCCAGACCCACGTAGCCCAGGTAGAGGATGGGGGGGTGGAAGATCATACCAGGGTGGCGCAGCAAAGGATTCAACCCTTGCCCATCAAGCGGCGCTGTCGGCAATTGGGTAAAGGGGCTGGAGAGAAACAGGGTCACTGCGGTGAAAAAGGCCGTGATGAGGCTGAGAAAGACCGTCGCCCAGGGAACCAGTGGGCGGGATCGCTCCGAGGGACGAGCCACCACCAGGGCGGCGAAAAGCGCCTGGAGAAAGGACCACAAGAGCAGTGAGCCTTCCTGGCCGCCCCAGACCGCCGAAATTTTCAGGTAGAGTGGGAGCGTGGTGCTCGAGTGTTGAGCGACATAACGGATCTGAAATTGATCGTTCAAAAAGGCGGCCAGGAGCGCCAATAGAGCCAGCCCAAGCAATCCAGCCGCGGCGTAGACTCCGTTGCGCGCGCTTTGCTCCCAGCGGGAGTCATTCTGGTTGATGGACCAAAAGGCGGCAAAAGCCGTGTACAGAGTCACAATCAATGCCAGTCCAGTGAGAATGGAGCCTAGTTCTGATAGCATCAACACTTCCTTCTGGTCTGGCAGGTGAGTGGGTTGGTTAGCTGGTTCTGCATCACCAATTATCCTTCTGTCTGCTCGGGGAGGTCCTCCTCGTAGCGGGTGGGACATTTGAGGAGCACCTCGTCAGCGTAAAAGCGCCCGTCGTCTCCCAACTGCCCGCGCATAATGGCCTGCGCCTCGTTCTGCAAGAGATCCGGTTTTACGTCGTCGTACACCACCTCCAGGCGAGGGGCTGTGGGATCGTTCACGGCGGTGTGGAGGACCTTCGCCAGTCCTCCGGCCCGTTCCACCTCTTGGGGATCGCCCGGCACCTGGACGACGGTAAAAATTACACGCGGGACAGAGGAATCATAGATGATGGAATCTCCTAGAACTGCTCCAGAGACAGTAATATTACGACCCACCACATCGTTCTCGGCCGTCTGCAACTCTTCGACGGTGAGAAAGTAGTGCGCGGTGCTGCCCGTGCTGCTCACGATGAGATAGATCACGGCAGCCACGATCAGCAATCCTGCCGCGATGAACTTTGTATTACCTGCCATATTCCTACTCCTTGACGTATCCCAACAGGATTGAGAAACTATCCGTTCCTTGTCAGGTAGCATGCTCCAGACTATACCACGAATAAGGAACACTGTCAATAACGTCGGTTTTAACCCACATATATCTTGCAAAATGACAGTTTTTCAGGTATAATGTGGGTGATAAACCCCATATACTTTGGTTTGGACTTTGGACAAAGTCCACATTTGGTGGTTTTAAGGCCATTTCGCGGCATGAAAACACCATATATGGGGGTATTTGCTGTTTTGTCCAAAGTCCAATTTGGTAAAATATATCCATTACACAATCGTCGTGTGGCCAAAAGGAGGCATCTATTGAAAGTACAAATCCACAGGAACCTGCATTCGGATTGTGTGTAGAGCAACAGGCTAAAAGTTGTACAAGTAAAAAGGAGACTGTATGAAAATTCAAAGGTTTTCTAACCAATGGATGCCGTGGCTCGCAATAGCACTCTTGCTTGGAGCCGCAGCGGTCCTGGCTGGATGTAGCACGGCAACCCCAACGCCATGTCCAGAAGTTGATTGTCCGGATTGTCCAGAAGTGGAGTGCCCAGAGCCGGAAGCAGGCATCGAGGTGCCCTACGAAGCACTCTGGGCTGCCTCTGGACACAACGATGCGGAGGCCGAGGCGTTCCGACACTGGGACGATCCGATGGAGGTTCCCCCGAACTGTGCCAAGTGCCACAGTTCCTACGGCTACCTGGACTTTTTGGGCGTAGACGGCACCGAAGCTGGAGTGGTGGACAACGCTGCAGCCGTTGACTCGACCATCAACTGCGTCACCTGTCACAACGAGGGAACCGCCGCGATGACCAGCGTGATGATGCCATCGGGCGTCGAACTCGCCGGGCTGGGCGACGAGGCTCGCTGTATGCAGTGCCACCAGGGACGCGCATCCACCAATTCGGTGAATGGCGCCCTCGAGGAAGCCGGTCCACCTGACGACGACACAGTCAGCGAAGAGCTGGGCTTTATCAACGTCCACTACTTTGCCGCGGCTGCCACGATGTACGGCGGCGAGGCGATGGGTGGATACCAGTACGAGGGCAAGACGTATGACGCCAAGTTCGCTCACGCCGGCGGCCTCGACGCCTGCGACGACTGCCACGATTCCCACGCCCTGGAGATCGAGATCGAGACCTGTATCCGTTGTCACGAGGGCGTGTCCAGCGCGGAGACCCTGAAGGATCTTCGGTTGGCAGGCTCGACAATGGACTATGATGGCGATGGAGACACAGACGAAGGCGTTTACTACGAGATCGTGGGGCTACAGGAGGTTCTTTACGGAGCCATGCAAGCTTATGCTTCGAGCGTAGCTGGCACCGGTATCGCCTACGATGCACAAAGCTATCCCTACTTCTTTGACGAAGCAGGGGAGCGGTACGGATCCTGGACGGCGCGTCTGGTCAAAGCTGTCTACAACTACCAGTACTCGCTGAAGGATCCCGGTGGATTCGCTCACGGTGGCAAATACATCATCCAGCTCCTCTACGACTCGATCGAGGATCTGGATGCCGATCTGGCCGCTGGCCTCCATCGCGGCGACGCGGGCCACTTTGACGGATCGTCAGAAGCCTGGCGACACTGGGACGAGGATGGCAAAGTTCAGGCCTCGTGCGCCAAGTGCCACTCGGCCACCGGCCTGCCCACCTACATAAAGGAGGGCGTCAACGTAGCCGAGCCGCTGGCCAACGGGATGCTCTGCACCACCTGCCACGACTTTTCGGCTGGTGAGTACGCTCGCTACGAAGTGACTGAGGTCGAGTTCCCCAGTGGAGCTATGCTCGATAGCGGCAACCCGGATAGCAACCTGTGTCTGAACTGCCACCAGGGCCGCGAGTCTACGGTCAGCGTCAACCGGGCTATCGGTGACAACGACGCCGACACCGTGGTCGAGGGTCTGGGATTCCGCAACGTCCATTACTTTGCCGCGGGCGCGACGCTCTTTGGCACCAAAGCCAAGTGAGCCTACGAGTACGACGGCCAGATCTACAACGGGCTCTTTACCCACGCGGGTGGCTTTGAGACATGCACTCAGTGCCACGACTCTCACGGCCTCGAAGTCAATAGCGAAGCCTGTGGCACGTGCCACGCCGGCATCGCGGACGTCGCCGAGATCCGCATGGACACTACCGACTTTGACGGCGACGGCGACACGGCAGAGGGGATCGCGGGTGAAATCGAGACTCTCCACGAAACCCTCTATGCTGCCATTCAGGCGTATGCTGCGGATACGATCGGGACCGCCATCGAGTACAACTCGCACCGCTATCCTTACTGGTTCACGGGAGACGGCGAGCGGTATGGTACCTGGTCGCCGCGTCTGCTTCGGGCCGCCTACAACTACCAGTACGCTGCCAAAGATCCCGGCGGCTTTGCCCACAACGGCAAGTACGTCATCCAGATTCTGTACGACAGTATCGCCGATGTTGGGGGAAACACGGCTGGCATGACCCGGCCTTAGCAAGTAATCCTGACACAGGATGCAGGATGATCTATCATCGATGAGGAGCGGGTCCGACGGACTCGCTCTCCATCTCACAAAGAACACCTGGACCGGCTCAGATTGACGGAGTCCTGTCCCTGTGTTACACTTGACGCCTATGGACGCGATGTGTGCTTTTTTCACAACTCACATGGTTGTGGTCTTTTTCCTGTACGGCCTGGGTTTCTTTGTCACCGGTGTGGCCGTTTGGTTGGAGGTCAGCCGTCGCTCCGCTCTTCGGCTGGCGCAGGAATTATCCCTTCTTGCCGCTTTTGGTTTCATCCACGGTAGCCACGAGTGGATTGAGATGTTCCAGCGGATGTCCGGTGGCACGTCTATGTTGTTCTCCCAAGTCCCTCGGCTCCCTATCCTCGCCATCTCTTTTGTCTTGTTGATGGAATTCGGTCTCCGCCTGCTGGCGCTGGATGGACGGCGGGTCTGGCTGTGGGTGCGCTGGGTATTCCTGGCCATTTTCCTCCTGGGAGAAGGGGTGGTGTGGATGGCGTGGGGGGGACAAGAGACGTGGTTCGCTGCCGCCGACGCCTGGTGTCGCTATACCCTGGCTATACCGGGCGCGGTGCTGGCAGCAGCGGGACTTTTCCAGCAGAGCCGTCGTCTGGCCCGTCAACAGGTGGGCGTCTCGCGCGATATGTGGATCGTTGGGTTGGCTTTCCTGTTGTACGGTATTCCCGGCCAGGTCTTTGTCGGTCCCAGCCTCCTGCCGCTCTCGACGGTAGTGAACTCGGTCTGGTTTATGGACAAGTTTCACTTTCCTATACAACTTTTGCGCACCGCGGCGGCAGGTACGGTGGCTCTCTTTACCGTACGCGCGCTGCGGATCTTTGAGATCGAACGACAGCGGCGGGTCGATGAACTCAGCCAAGCCCAGGCAGAGGCGCAGCGGCAGCTCGATGAAGAAAGATTGGAGAGAGAGAGGTTGCGCCGGGAACTGCTCCACCAGATGGTGCTGGCACAGGAGGAAGAACGGAGACACATCGCGCGGGAACTGCACGACGAGGCCAGTCAGGCGATGACGGCGATTGCCTGGGAGTTGGCGACGGCGGAAGAATTGATGACCAACCAGCCCCCCCAAGTTCGCGGGCGCGTCGCGGCGCTGCGACATTTGACAGAGCAGGTTATGAACAATCTGCGTCGGTTGATCACCCGTCTGCGCCCCGCGATGTTGGATGACTTGGGGTTGGTGGCTGCCTTGATCACCTACGCCGATGATCACTCCTCCCGTTATCCGTTCCTGGTAAAGACAGAGATTACCGGTCAGAGCCGCCGCTTACCCCCAAAGATCGAGACCGCATTGTACCGGATCGCTCAGGAGGCGATCACCAACGTAGCCAAACACGCCCAGGCCACTCGAGCCTCTATCCGGCTTCACTTTGACGAGCAGAAGGTGACTCTCAGCGTCAGTGATGATGGAGTTGGAATGAATGTACAGGTTGCTCAACAGGCTGCTGCCTCCGGGACAGGCTGGGGGTTGGCGGGCATTCGCGAGCGGCTCGAACTCGTGGAAGGGCATTTGGGCATTCGCTCTTCGCCGGGCAATGGCACCGAACTTTGCGTGGAGGTTCCCATCCCAGACCACCATACCTTCAAGGAGGAAACACGTGAATCCGATCCGGTTGCTGTTGGTGGATGATCAAGACATTGTGCGGGCGGGGCTTCGATCCTTGCTAGAAGGACGCCCAGAACTGGAGATCGTTGGCGAAGCTGGGGGAGGGGAAGAGGCAGTTGCGTTGACAACCCAACTGCGACCCAACATCGTGCTGATGGATCTTTCGCTGCCAGACATCAGTGGGATCGAAGCGACGAAACGGATCAAAGAGAGCGCACCAGAAGTGCACGTCTTGGCCCTGACGATTCACGAGGAGGAGGCCTACCTTTTCGAGACGCTGCACGCTGGCGCCTCGGGCTACGTGCCCAAGCGGGCCTCGCCCGACGACTTGCTGACAGCGATCCGCGTGGTGGCCGAGGGAGACGTCTTTTTGCATCCCATCGTGGCTGGTACATTGGTACAGGATTACCTGCGCCGGGTGCAGAGTGGAACAGAGCGCGAGAGTTACGATGGGCTGACTCCTCGCCAACGAGAGGTACTGACCCTGGTTGCAGAGGGGCTTTCTAACAAAGAGATTGGTTCTCAGTTGGGGATCAGCGTGCGGACGGTGGAACGGCATCGAGAGAACATCATGAAGCGCTTGGACTTGCATAGCCGCACTGCTCTGGTCAAGTATGCACTGCGCAAGGGGCTAATCCAGTTGGATGAAGCGCAAACTGACAGAAAGCGTTCCTGATCAGGGTAAAAGATACCCTCAGTTTTGGGCAGGCCGCGATTTGAAGCGCGTGGTCGATACAGCCGACCACGCGCTTGTCTTATCGCTACAAGGAGCATAGCAACTGCTCCTCTGTCTCTATATCAGAGGGCGCGTCCTACGGTACGTTCTCTTTCATTCGCGCCAGAACGACCTCCCACTCTGGATCGCCGTGCAAGCTGTGCAGCGCCTTCGATTGCTTCGTGGATTCAGGCCAGGCCCACCCGTGATCCGCGGCCGCGTGCAGATATTTGAAGGCCCGCTTGCGTTTTCCCTGCATCGCCCACGCCGCTGCCGCGATGTGGTAGTAATAGTGAGGGTGATTCTCTCTCGATGCGAAAGCCCGCTCATAGTATTGTGCAGCTCTCTCGTATTCCCGGCGTCTGAAGTAGAACCAGCCCAGCTCGGCCAGGTGATCGATAGCGTCGAGCATGTAATAGTAGTAGAAATACTCACCCGCTTTCTCGAATCCCACCTTCTCGGCGGTCTTCCAGGAGCCGAAATTGTCGAGATCGCTGTACCATCCGACCGTGTTGAAGCCGTGCCCCAGGCAGTATTCAACCGTCGCAGCGACAGCCAGGGTTGCCAGACCTCGTTTGCGATGCTCAGGGTCCGTGATGATGCTTACTTCGATCTGGTCGCCGGCTCTACAGGTAGCCGCACATCTCGAAACTGCCTCGTTTCCACATACCACGTAGAAGCCAACCCCCTTTGTCAAAAAATCCTCTACCGTACCCCACCCAAACCCCAGTGGCGTCCATTCCTGTATCGCGTCTGTAACCACGATGTCAGGATTGTCGAGCCACGTTTGGTCGATGCAGTGGACGGTATATCCATCCGGAACGTGAGCGCGCCAGTCGAGCTTGACCTTTCGACAAAGATAGTGACGACACGTCTTTTTTCGATGTCGTGCGTGGGGATGAGCTTGGGCAGTTTCGCTTCCCACGTGTCTGGGTGAATGACCATGTCCATGGATTCATCCATAAACTCCATCTCGCCCGTCAAGACCGATTCTTTGAACAACTGGCGCAAGGCTTCGATGGTGGCAAGGTCGCTGTCGTCTCCGACGAGCAGCGTCGTTTCACTGGTGACTGCGAGGGCCGTGCGCGGCTGCTCGACGTCATCTACAAGGATTTGTCCTAGATTGTGGCCCTCAATTGCGGCATCCACGGAGAGCTTGTGGGCAAATTGCCCTTGGAACAAAGGGCGCACCCTGTCATATTGATCCGCTTTCAGTTCTTTGAACATTGAATTCCTCCTCTGGTTAGATGCTGAGTTCACTTGTCTGGTCATGCTTGATGAGATACCGGCATTCATATCCCGTTTTCCTTTTCAGCGGTGGGAGAGCGATAGCCAAAAACAAAACGGGGCCACGAATGATTTTCATTCATGGCCCCGCAGCCAGCTACGCTCACGCGGCTTCTTGCCCGGCATTGCTCTCCCACACTGTGAGTTGAACCAGGCAACAGAAAAGCCACGTATCTACCGATGAACGCCTACGGGACGCGCAACCCTTTAGCTACGAACCTCGCTCACACGGCTTGGTGGCGGAGATCGACATAGTTAGCCATTCGAAAAGCTGCGTTACCCTGGTGCATGGACAACCCTCTACCTCTTAAAAAGCGTTAACTGTCGAAGATTCTACACCCAAACCGGCTAGCCGTCAAGCAAAAAAAATCAGGAGTACAACCCAACAGTTATATGCAGCCCTACCAAGTACAGCCTTCATCCCAGGAGTTCTACTTTTTCCGTCGTCAATGTGAACCGGACGCCAGCGGCGGCCAGTTCGCTCACTAGCTGGTCGAACGGTGGGCCAAAGACAGCCTGCTCCGACATGAACATCCCCTTGGCCTTGAGATCGCCGCGCGCGATCATACGGGCGACGATCGCCCCCGTAAAGCTCGTCGTGCGGGCCATCGACGTGAAACCGAGGTCATCGTCGTAGCGATCTACCATCTCGATCAAATACTTGCGCGGCTGTCCGTCCTTCTCGCCTTTCACCTCGGTTCGGAGGAGGGTGATGTCTCGCTCGCCCTCTTCCATCTTGACGTGAGGGTAGAGCACCGCGTCGAGCACGCGCTTGGGCGCGACCTGGACGCCGTCCACCGCGACCGGCTTCTCGCTGAGCATTCCCATCTCTTTGAGCACCGTCACCTTGGCCGCGTAACCGGGCCAGCGTATCGTCGTGTGCGCGGCGTATTTCAGGTCCTTAAAGATCTCCATGTCCAGCAACCACTCTGGGAAATCCTCCAGCCACTCTTCGCACTCGCCTACGCCAGAGAAGAATATGCTCTTGGCTCCCGAGTAACGAGGCACTGCTTTCAGTTCCCCGTTTTCGACGATCGAGGCATCGCTCTCCTCAAGCGGCATCTGCCGCCCGTCAAAAACGATCTTGTAGTTTAGCGGCGGCTTGGGGTCTTTTGGAATTCCGCCGCATCGGACGTACAGTTCATCCACCCGATCCAGCTTTTCTGCCAGGTAGCGGGCCGACATCTCGGTCAGACCTGGCGATCCAACGCCGCACCCCAGGACGACCGTAATTCCCGCGGCCTCCACTTGCTGCCGAAGAGCAGCCATACCTGTCTCATCGACCGTAACAGGATAGTACAAATCGACGAGCGATGTCTTGGCTGCCGCTGCCGCTTGAATCTCTGCTGGAATAAGCACCAGAGGCAACGCGCCCAGGACGACGTCATAATCCGCCATCAACCGGGCGGCTGCATCCTCGTCACGGACATCGAGTGTGACGGTGTCGAGCTTTTCTCCGCCCTGCATCCCTTCAAGCTTTGCCTGCGCAGCGCTCAATTGTTGCGGATCCACATCACACAACGTCACCCGCGATACATCGGGGTCGATCATGGCGTTGTACGCCGCCGCGGGTCCCATAAGACCACTACCCAGAACCAAGAATTTCATGTTGCACACTTCCTCCTTTATCGATCGGGCAAGATCGCGTTAACCGTGATGCAGATGTAGCTTCACCTATCAGGAGCTTGAACCAATGGGGCCGTAGACTCTATTTTGCCTCAATTCTGCTTTTCGCGCAAGGCTGGCGCTTTGCAGGCTGAACCAGTACCCACAAAAACGTCAATCTGCCTCATCGCCAGAAGGAGAAGGATGTTTGATGACTTGTCGAAATTCATTGTTATCTCAGTATCACCTTGACCTCGACTTCCCTTTGCTCGACAGGTGGGAGTGGAATGATGTTTCCCTCAATGGATTGACCATCCACCGCGAGCGAGGCGGCGTTCCCTTCACCAGCCCGCTCGACAGTGATGCGGTAAGTGACGCCTCGAAAGATGCGCGAGGCCTTGAAACCGGGCCAGCTTCCAGGGATGACCGGAGCGATTTGCAGGCCAGCGTAGGTAGGCCGGATGCCCAAAATATACTGGACGCCTGCCTGGTAGGCCCAGGAAGCCGTACCCGAAAGCCAACTGTTGCGGGCCAACCCGAACTGAGGATGCTCGTCGCCCAGAATGTTCTGAGGATAGACGTACGGTTCGCATTCAAACTCGTCGATCCGGTCGTTCTTGGCGGCCGGGTTGATCTGGTTGTAATATTCAAAGGCCCGGTCTCCGTTTCCGACCATCGTTTCGGCGATGATGATCCAGGGATTGGCGTGCAAAAAGATGCCGCCATTCTCCTTCGCTCCGGGTGGGTAGGTGGTGATCCCTCCCTTGGTCGGGTCGTAGCCATCGTACCCCGGCGTGCTCAGTTTGATGCCGTTGCGAGTGTTAAGCCGCCGGTACACAGCATCCAGAGCAGCCTTTGCCCTACCCGGCGGTGCAAAGCCAGAGATGACGGGCCACGATTGACCGTTCGCATAAATCTGCCCATGAGCATTGGAGTGAGAGCCGAGGGGAGTCCCGTCCGCGTCAAAATATCTCACGTACCACTCGCCATCCCAGGTATGTTGGTTCACCCGTCGCTTCATCGTTTCGTAGTAGGCGGTGTATTGGGCTACCGCTTCCGCGTCGCCGAGATAGCAGGCGAGTTCGATCATCTCCAACAACGCCTTGCCGTACAGGTTAGCCACGAATAAGGATTCCGAGCCCGTCGGCAAGTTGACGGGATCGTTCCAGTCGGCGAAGCCAAGCAGCGGCAGCCCACGAACTCGCACGTTTTTTCGCGTGAACTCGATGGCTCGGCGCGCGTGGTCGAGGACCGTGCCTGATTCTACCTTTTCATAGTAGGGGATCATCTCGTTCAGGAAAGCGAGGTCTCCAGTTTCCTTCAAATAGGCGGTGATGGCAAGCACGATCCAGAGATGGTCGTCGCCATAGTATTTGGGCCCGTCCTCCACCTTGCGGGAATCGCCCTCGTTGGCCACCATGGTCAAGGGGTTAAATTGATGCATGGCAGAGCCATCTCTTTTTTGCACGTGCAATAGTTTCTCGATCAGATCCTTGCCCTCTTCGGGCATTTGGATCAGGATGCCCAGCACATCCTGGGAGCTATCCCTGAAGCCGATCCCTCTCGCGCCCAGGCCGAGCTGGTAGAGCGAGAGGTAGCGAGACCAGTTCTTGGTCGTGTGGCACTGCCGGGGGTTGTGGACGTTGAGCAGGCTGTTCATGCTGGTATTGGGAGTCTCGACTTGCAGCTTGGATAGGTAGGCGTCCCAGAACGCGGCCAGTTCCTCCAGCGCCAACTCCACTTGCGCCGGGTCCCGGTAGCGCCGGATCGAAGGCAGCGCCTTTTCGACGCTTTCCTCCTGTCCCAGTTGTGTGATCAGCCGGACCGTCTCGCCGGGTTGGATCACGCCCAGGTGGTGGAGTAGCACCCCGGCGTTGTCGCCGCGCTGCGCCTCGTAATCGCCAAGCTCCGGCTCTTGCAGACTGAGCGGGTTGGCCCAGGTTCCGTATTCGTTGTCGCCCAGGAATCTCTTGCGATCTGATTCGAAGGACGAGACCGGGTGGTTCGAGGTGAAAAAGTTGGCTCGGCGATCTTTGTTCATGAAAGCAAACTGGGCCAGGATGAGCGTGCCGTCGTCGTCGCGGTGCGCTCTGCTTTGCATCGTCTGAGGCACCCAGTCGGCGTTGGTGAATTGCTTCAGCGCGTCAAAGTGGGTATACTCGACCACGGGGATGGCATCGATGTCCAGCGGGTGAGTGGAGACGTTGGTGATGCGGATGTCCCGGATCACCTGGCTGCCTCCCCGAGGGACAAAGATGGTCGTCTCCGTTCGAATCCCATAAAACTCGGAGACGATGCGGGTATAGCCCAGCCCGACGTGACATTCGTAGAGATCGTAAGGGTCCAGCGTGGGGACAAAGTAGGGAGAGAACACCTTGTACCCATTCCCCCATTTGAAGCGCAGGTAGAGCGTCTCCCCCTTGAACTCTGAACTGGGCAACTGGGGGATGTACTTGGTGATGCGGTTGAGCGCCGGATCGCCCTTGCAAATTAGCGACCCGCCGGTGTGATCCACGATGCCGCCAAAGGCCAACGTCCCGACGTAGTTGATCCACTTGACCGGCGTTTTTGGGTTCGTGATCACGTATTCGCGATGTTTGTCGTCAAAGTAGCCGTATTTCATCGTACCACCTCATCGAGTGTCAGATTCAGACGCTGGATTCATGGATCGAGATTGTGGACATTGCGCTTTTCTCCCTTGCTAAATGCCCTGGCTTGCATCGTCTGTATCCAGGGAGTATCCGTTGGCGATGGGCAGGTTGGCGCTTTACAGGTTGAGCCAATACCCACAAAAGCGCCAACCTACCCCATCGCCGGAAGGAGAAGGATGTTTAACGGCTAGTCGAAATTCATTTCTACCTCAGTACAACCTTGACCTCCACTTCCCTCTGCCCAGCAGATGGGAGAGGGATCGTGGTCCCCTTAATAGATTTGCCGTCTACCGTGAGCGAGACGGCGTTCCCTTCGCCAGCCCGCTCGACGGTGATGCGATAGGTGACGCCTCGAAAGATGCGCGTGACCTTGAAACCAGGCCAATCCCTGGGAATGACCGGGGCGATTTGCAGGCCGGTGTAGGTGGGCCGAATGCCCAGAATCCACTGGGTGATGGCGACGTAATTCCAGGCCGCCGTGCCAGTGAGCCAGGAGTTTTTCGCCTCGCCGTGCGTGGGGGCGTCGCGCCCGGCGATCGTCTGGGCGTAGACGTAGGGTTCACAGCGGTGCGTCTTGCTGATCGTCTCTCGCGCCGTGGGGTTGATGCGCGTGTAATAGTCGTGCGCCTGGTCGCCGCGCCCGACGATGGCTTCGGCGATCATGATCCAGGGGTTGGCGTGGCAAAAGATACTGCCGTTCTCCTTGTATCCCGGTGGATAGGACGAGATCTCGCCCAGATGCACATAGTACCGGGAGTAGGCGGGCTGATGTAGCATGATACCGTGCGGCGTGGCGAGGCGTTCCTTCACTGCCGCCAGCGCCTTTTCTGCCCGACCGTCGTCGAGACCGATGCCAGCCAGGGTGCAAAATCCCTGTGGCTCGATGAAAATCTGTCCTTCCTCGCATTCCCGCGAGCCGACCTTGTGGCCCAAGGCGTCGTAGGCGCGGAGGAACCACTCGCCATCCCAGCCGTGCTCGCGCACCGCAGCTTCCATCTCTGTTGCCTGATCGAGATACCCTCGCGCCTCGTCGGTCAGCCCGCGTTCCTGGGCGATGGCGGTCATCTCTCTGGCAGCCATCACGAACAACCCGGCGATGAAAACCGACTCGGCGACCTGGCCGTTTTTCTCGGCGGCGGTCTGGAACGGTTCGTCGGGCGTGTCGGAGAATATGTTCAGGTTCAGGCAGTCATTCCAGTCGGCGCGCCCGATGAGCGGCAGGCCGTGCGGCCCCAGCCGATCCAACGTGTACCGCAGGCCGCGCTGCAGGTGCTCGTAGAGCGGTTGCTCAGTGCCGGGCCGGCTCTCGTACGCCGCCGGTTCGTCCAGAATGCTCCAGTCGCCCGTCTCCTTCAAATAGGCGGCCACGCTCAGGATCAGCCAGAGGGGGTCGTCGTTGAAATTGCCGCCGATCTCGTCGTTGCCGCGTTTGGTGAGCGGTTGATACTGGTGGTACGCACCGCCTGTCTCCAGTTGCGTCGCCGCAAGGTCGAGGATGCGCTCGCGGGCCTGCCCTGGAATCATCTGTACGGCGCCTAGCAGATCCTGGTTGGAATCGCGGAACCCGATCCCTCGCCCAACGCCGGACTCGAAGAACGAGGCCGAGCGCGACAGATTGAACGTGACCAAACACTGATAAGCATTCCAGATGTTGACCATGCGGTTGGTTTGAACGTCTGGCGTTTCCACCTGCAAGATGTCCAGCAGATCGTCCCAATGGGCGCGCAGAGCGTCGAAGGCGGCATCCACGGTATCCTTGTCCAGATACCTGGCTATGATCGGCTTGACCGTCTGTTTGTTGATCGTCTGCGAGTCGGGGGGATCGAACTTTTGCTCCTTGGGATTCTCGTGGTAGCCGAGCAAGAAGATGATCTGGCGGCTCTCGCCAGGCTCAAGCGCGACCTTGACGTGATGCGAACCCATCGGCGCCCACCCGCGAGCCACCGAGTCGAACGAGCGGCCACGTTCGACCGCCGCGGGATTGTCCCAGCCGCGATAAGGCCCCAGAAATAGATCGCGCTGCGTGTCAAAGCCGACCGGCTCCTCGGAGCAGGCGAAGAAGGCAAAATGATTCCGCCGCTCGCGGTATTCGGTCTTGTGGTAGATCACGCCCTCCTCGATCTCGACCTCGCCGGTGTTGAAATTGCGCTGGAAATTGGTCGCGTCGTCCTGCGCGTTCCACAGGCAGAATTCGACGCTGGAGAAAACGGATAGGTCGGCAGGCTTGTCGCGCCGGTTGGTCAGCGTGAGCTGCCAGATTTCCAGGTTCTCGCCCAGCGGGACAAAATATCGAGTTTGCGCTTCGATCTCCTGATAAGTGGAACCGATAACCGTGTAACCCAACCCATGTCGGCAGGTGTAGCCTTCCACCTCGTGGCGAGTGGGCTGCCAGGAGGGAGACCAGAACGTTTCCGTATCGTCGTCCCGCACGTAGACGTAGCGCCCACCGCAATCGAGCGGGACGTTGTTGTAGCGGTAGCGCGTCACGCGGCGCAGGCGCGCATCGCGGTAGAATGAGTAACCCCCGGCGGCGTTGGTGATGAGGCCGAAATACTGCTCGCACCCCAGATAATTGAGCCAGGGCAACGGCGTGTCGGGCCGCGTGATCACGTACTCGCGGCGTTCGTCGTCAAAGTGTCCGTAGCGCATAGATTCCTTGTCTGATGTTAGTGAGGTTACTCTTTTACCGCGCCGGCCGTGAGGCCGCTGACGAATTGCTTTTGCAGTAAGAAGAACATCAGCGCGATGGGAACCGTGGTCACTACCGAGGCGGCGGCCATATAATCGTAGCGCAGCTGCGTGCCGGCGGCTCCCTGTATGAATTTGCGGATGCCCACCGGGATCGTCTCGACCCCGAGCGTGTAGGTGAAAAACATCTCTTCCCAGGCGGTCAGAAAGATATAGATCGCCGTGGAGACGATGCCCGGTATCGCCAGGGGGAGCGAGATGCGCCAAAAGGCCCCAAAGCGCGTCGCGCCGTCCACCATGGCTTGCTCCTCCAGGTCGGGGGGCAGCGAGGCGAAAAAGCTGCGCAGGATCCAGGTCGAGATCGGGGTGAAAAAGCCAACGTACAGCACGATCGCGCCCAGGGGGTGGCCGACCAGGGGGATGTGCAGCGATTCCTTGATCTCCAGAAAGGTCAGGTAGAGTGGAATAAAGAACAGGGTGCCGGGGATGAGTTGTGTGCCCATGACCGTGAGGCCGTAGGCGTCGGCGCCGGGAAAGCGAAAGCGCGCCAGTGCATACCCCGCCATGGCAGCGAAAAAGGTGCCCAGTATCGTCGCCGTCCCCACCACGAGCATGCTGGTGCGAAAGAGGGGGCCAAAATCCACGTAATCCCACATGCCTGTATAATTTTCAAAGTGCCAGACATCTGGAATGAGAGGGGCCTCTGGGTCTGCGATCTCCTTCCGCCCCCGGAGCGACGTGAGCAACATGAACAGGATCGGAGCGAGAATGATCGCGATCAATACGCCGAGCAGCAGATTCGAGAGCCAGTGGATCGCCGTGTGACGCACTTTGCGCGAAATTCGAGTTTTTTCCCTGGTCAAGCCGGTCATAATTGTCCCTTTCGAAAATAACCTTGTAGGTCGGATTTGCTATCCGGCCCTTGCAAAACAGAACCCCCACTCAGTCCGAGATCAGGCCCGAGCGGAACAGCCGGTACCAGACGGCGACCGCCGCCAGCGCCACGATCATCATCAGCACCGAGGCCGCCGCGCCGTAACCATAGAGATTGTTGTTAAACGTCTGGCGGACGATGGCGATACTGAGCAGGTTGTTGTAGCGGCCCAGGTTGTCGCTGGAAAAGAGCGACACGGCGATATTGTAGGGGCCAAAGCCAAAAAAGTTAAAGATGAGGCCAAACATGTTGGTGACGACCAGGATCGGCGTGAGGTACGGCACGGTGATGTAGCGGAATTTCCTCCAGGCGTCGGCGCCGTCGATGGCAGCGGCTTCGTACAGGTCCTTGGGGACGACTTGTAGCGCCGCGAGGAACTGGACGGTTGTGAACGGGATACCCCGCCAGATCGCCGGGATGATCAGCGCCGTGCGCGAATTCGGTCCGATCAGCCAGGAGACCGGCTTGTCCACCAGGTGCAGCCAATCGAACAGAATGCGGTTCGCCAGCCCTCCTCGTTGCAGCCAGACGAACTGGAAGACGATGCCCACGACAAAGGTCGGCACCACCCAGGGCAGCAGCACCAGCGTGCGCGCCAAGCCGCGGCCCCGAAAGGTCCGGTTGAGCAACAGCGCCAGCGCCAGGCCAAAGACCGTCGTGCCGACCTGCACGTAGAACAAAAAATAGACCGAGTTCACGAGCGCCTGAGCCAGGCCCTTGATCAGGACGTCTCCACCGCCAAAAATCAACCCCTTGAGGATCTGCTGGTAATGCTGCAATCCGACGAACGGCGCGCGCAGCCAGTCGAGATACGTTTCGGCGGTGAGATTGAGAAAGGATATGTAGACTGCCTGTACTGTGGGGATGATGTGTACCAGCAGCATGACCAGCGCAGCCGGAGCGATGAATCCATAGGCGATCCGGTTGCGAGCGATACGTCGCCACAGCGTCTCTTTTCTCGTCGAGGGTACGAAGGATTTCTTCACAGTCATGATCACACTCCCCACGTTCTCTGAGGAGGGCAGGAGACCTGGCGATCCCCTGCCCTCATGGGTTCCCTGGTTGCGAACGGTGATGCCTGCGGGTACGGTTACTGACTGAGGATCGTGTTCACGGTCTCGGCTGCGTCGTCGAGCGCCGCCTGGACCGTGGCCTCGTCGATCGGGCCGCCGGCCGCAGCCACGTCCTCCCACAGGGCCTGGAGAGCGGTGTTGAAGGTGTTCTCGACCGCGCCCCACCGGGGGATATTGGGGGAGCTTCTGCCGCTTGGCGCTGCCTCGATAAAGACGCTGAACAGCGGGTCGTCGACAAAGCTCGAATCGTTCTGCGCCTCTTTGGTCGTCGGCAGCATGCCGATGGCGTTGCCATAGCGGATCTGGGACTCTTTCGAGAGCAGGTACTGGACGAACGCAAAAGCGGCGTCATAGTCCTCGCAGCTCTGCAAGATGCCCAGGTTGCTGCCGCCAAAGAAGGTGACGTCGGCGCCCGTAGGCCCGGTCGGGAACGCGGCGATGGCGGTGTTGTCCGCCACGATCTGCTCGTAGCCGCTGCCCTCCAGGTCGCGCAGGTTGCTGATCATCCACGGTCCGCTCATCATCGAGGCCGCGCGGCCCTGGCCGAACTCGGCGTCGGTCTGGGCCGAGTTCAATTCCAGCGTGTTATCCGGCGTCAGGCCCATGCCGTAGAGCTGGTCGAACTGGGTCACGCCGGCGACGAACTCGGGGGAGTTGAAGGCGGCCTGCGACCAATCCTCGGTGAGGATCTCACCGCCGTAGGCCCAACTCCACTGCGTGGCGTTCTGCCACACGTTCCAGTCGTTGCGACCGGGATGGACGAAGGGAGCAATGTCCTGGCCCGAATCCCGGATCGCCTCGAGCGCGGCGATAAAGCTGTCTGTGGTATCAAAGGCCTCGTCGGGATCGACGCCCGCCGCCTCGAACACGTCGGTGCGGTACAGGATGGCGCGCACGTCGGCGAACCAGGGCATGGCGACGACGTTATCGTAAATCTTGGCGGTCGCCCAGGAGGCCGCGACGAAGGCATCCTCGCCGCCCATCGCCTCGATCTCGGCGGGCGTGAAGGTGTGCAGGCCGCCCATCGTGCCAAAGGTGGGGACCCACGTGGTGCCCATCTGGGTGATGCACGGTCCTTCGCCGCCCTGCACCGCCGTCTGGATCGCGCCATACGCGTCGCCCCAGCCGACGATCTCGGCGACGACGTTGACGTTGGGATAGAGTTCGTTGAACGCGGCGATCTCGGCGTCAATCGCAGCCTGCGGATCGGCACCGTTCGGCATGACCCAGATCAGGACGTCTCCAGACAGATCGGGCGGTATCGCCGTCACCTCGACTTCGACGGGTACTTCGACCTCAACCGGCACTTCGACCTCGACGGTCTTTTCGACTTCGACCGGCACCTCGACTACCTTCTCGATGACCTCTGGAGTGGGCGCGGGGCCGCAACCAGCGAGGAGTAGGCTCACAGTCACCGATAAACTCACAAAAACCAGAATAGACTTGCGCATCTTCTTTTCTCCTTGACTTATTATAATGGGTCTGGTAAACTGTGGCCTGTGTAGAGTTCTACTCTGCACAGGTTTTGCATACAGGTCTTTCCTCTGTCTATGCCAAGTCGGGGGTAAAGGCCTGTAGGCATTTTACACCGCGTGGCTTCAAATTTTCCATCACCTCCTTCCATTTGATCGGCTCAAAGCGGAACCACAAGAGGTCCTGATCACCAGTTCTGTGGGCAGGATAATTCGGTGAGCAGAAGCCGCTTCTGAGCATTCTTCCAGGCGACCGATCAACAAGTCTGCCGCCATTGCTCCCAGGCGCTCAATCGGCTGGCGTACGGTTGTCAGCGCCGGTTCCATCACCGAGGCGATGGGGATGTCGTCAAAGCCGACCAGAGAGACGTCTTGAGGAACCTGCCAGCCAGCCTCGCGGAGCACCTTCAGAGCGCCGATAGCCATCATATCGCTGGCAGCAAAGACGGCGCTGGGGGAAGCAGGCAGCAACTGCTGCATGCCGACTCTTCCGCTGTTCTCGGCAAAATCTCCCTCAACGATCAACTCCTCTCGTATGGGAATCGCGTGCGCTTTTAACGCCCGGCGGTAGCCTTCCAATCGGTCCTGACCGGCAGTCATGTCCAATCGACCCGTGATGGCGGCGATGCGCCGGTGTCCCAGACGGATCAGGTGCTCGACCGCCATCTGCGCCCCGCCGACGTTATCGGCATCCACGTAGTGGACCCGTTCGTCCGGGCGCCGCCCGATAGAGATGAAAGGGATTCGGTCTCGCAACAGGTCAGAAATGAGCGGGTCGTCGAGCGAAGTCGAGGAGACAATGGCGCCATCCAGGTAACCGTTTTGCATGACGCGCTGATACATTTCGTGTGGATCGGCGGAGGCCGTGAACAGGGAGAGCATCAATTGATAATGGCGGGCGTTGCAGGCCTCGGTGGCCCCGCGCAGCACGAGGGGAAAGAAGGGATCGGTAAAAAGCGTCGTGACCACTTCTGGAATCACCATGCTGATGATGCGGGTGCGGTTGGTGACCAGGCTGCGGGCGACTACGTTGGGCTGGTAGCCAGACTCGCGGATCGCCTGCCAGACTTTTGTCCTGGTTTTAGCCCGCACATTGGGGTGGTCGTTGATCACGCGCGATACCGTGGAGCGGGAGACTCCTGCCAGTTGAGCGACCTGTTCCAGCGTAGAAGCCATTTCTTTCCTCTCTTTTTTTGGGAGCGCTCCCAAAAACGTCCTTTTTTAAGCCCGAGAAATCGGGCCATGTGTGGGAATCGAGGAACCAGTTTTGGGAGCGCTCCCAATAACAGTATATCACAGAGTAGAAGGACTGTCAAGCGATGCGGCGATAACAAAAATCAGGTGAGGACCACCCGGTGCCCATCCACCTGGGCCACCCTCACTGGCACGTCGTAGGTCTGAGAGAGGTTGCCGGAGGTGAAAACCACGTCCATAGGACCGGCAGCGAGGGTTTGCCCCTGGCGCATTAAAATCAAATAGTCAGCCACGGCGGTCAGGTTCGGCTCGTGCGTGGTAAAGGCCACGGTCACGCCATCATCGGCCAGCCGCCGCACGAGTTGCAGAACGCGTCCCTTGTTGCTCAGGTCGAGATGGGAGGTAGGTTCGTCGAGCAACAGGATGCGGGGCTGCTGCGCCAGCGCCCGGGCGATCATGACCAGTTGTCGCTCCCCGCCGCTCAAGGTCTGGATGGGCCGCCCGGCCATCGCCTCCATGCCCACCGTCGTCAACGCCCGGTGGGCTATTCGGCTATCTTCGGGGCCGGGCGTCCGCAGGACGGGGAGATACGGCGCGCGGCCCAGCAGAACGTACTCCAGCACGGTAAAGTTGAAGGGGGTGGTCTCGTTCTGCGCGACCAGCCCGATCATCTGGCCCAGCTCGCGGCGCGCATAGTGCTGGCGCGGACGCTGCCCCAACAGAATCAGGCCGGAGGCCGGGGTCAGGATCCCCAGGATCAGATGCAGCAGGGTCGATTTGCCCGCGCCGTTAGGACCCAGGATGGCGGTGATGGAGCCGGCGGGGATCTCCAGGGACAGGTTCTCGAACACGGTGTGCTCGCGTCCGTTGTAGCTGAAGCGGATCTCGGAAAGTGCGATCATTGGTTGTATAACCGTTCCTCAGTCTTTCAAGTCCCAGGGCGCAAGCTGCTGGGGCATGACCATCAGGGTGCTGAACCCCAGCGCCCCGATCAACGACGTCAGAATGCCCAGGGGGATCTCGCTGGAGAGCGCCGTGCGCGCCACCGTGTCGCAGACCAGGGCGAAAGCGCCGCCAATGAGCACCGCGCCCGGCAGCGCGCGCTGCCCGTCGGCCCCCAGAAGGGAGCGAGCGAACTGTGGCACGATCAACCCCACCCAGCCCACCACGCCGGACACGGAGACGATGGCGGCGGTGGCCGCGACCGCTGCGACCAGTAGCACCGTGCGCTCGCGCGCGGGGGCCGTCCCCAGCGAAAAGGCCGTGGCGTCGTCGAGGGCCAACAGGTTCAGCCGCCAGCGCATCAAAAGCAGCACCACCAGCGCCACCGTGGTCACCGGGAGGATAGACAGCGTCTCCTGCCATGTGATGCCCCAGAGGGCGCCCAGCATCCAGAAAACCAGTTCCGGCAATTGGGTCAGCGGGTCGGCGACGTATTTGAGGACGCCGACACCGGCTGAAAACAACGCCGAGATCGCGATCCCGGCCAATACCAGCCGCAGCGTCCAGCCTCCGTAGCGGATGTGGCGCGCCAGGGCGTACGAAAAACCCAATCCCAGGCAGCCGAACAGAGCCGCCGCGGCCTGCGTGACCAGGCCCGAAGCGTCCATCGCCACGATGCTCAAGGCCGCACCGAAAGCCGCGCCATGCGAGACGCCCAAAAAGCCCGGCTCCACCAGGGGATTGCGAAAGATCATTTGCAGCACAGTACCGGACGCCGCAAGCGACATGCCCAGCAGCATGGCCGCCAGGATGCGCGGCAGGCGCAGGTTGAGCACCAGGCGCCGGGCCAGGGGATCGTGAAGCAGGGTCTGGGGCGACATCCAGATCGGCGAGGGGTACCGCCCGACAAAGAGCGACAGGCCTGCCAACCCCAACAACAGAACGATCAAGCCCCAGAGGGCGCGCCGGTAGTTTTGGATCGTCAACGTGTCATTTCCTGAACAGGGCAAATGGAACGCGGGCGCTTGCCTGCAACCTGGGAGCTACGGCCACACTTCCATCCGCGCCAAGATCTCGGTCTCAATGGTGGAACGGTCGAGGCCGTAGAACGTCTCGAAGAAGCGGATGGTCTCGGCGCGCACGTCCACGTCCGCAAAGCGCGCCGGCTGGACGCGCTGCGCCAGCCAGAGCAGGCCCAGACCCCAGCGGGTGTCCGGCTGATCCCAGCTATGGTAATCGCCGACGAAGGGATAGAGCTGACCGGCGCGCACCGCCGCCATCTCGGCCCACTGCGGATCGGCCTGGAGCTGGGTCGCCACGTCCACCGCGCTGCCAAAATAGTTGATGACATAAATCTGATCGGGGTTCCAGGCCGCGATCTGTTCCAGGTTGACCACGGCCCATCCCCCTCCCTGCGCGGCAGCGGCCCATACCGGCGTCCCACCGACCAGCTCGACCATCTGCGTCTGAATCCAGCTCGCCGGGGGGACCTTGAACGCGACCTCGCCGCCCTTGTCGCTGTACTGGAGCACCAGGACGCGGGGTTTTTGCGCCGTGGTGAGACCCTCGGCGCCCTCGGCCACACGTTCCAGGATCTCGTCGTAGTAGGCCCAGAGGCTCTCGGCGTGCTCCAGATTGCCCAGGGCCTGGCCCAGAACTGCCAGATCGCGCCGGTATTGGTCAGGGGTCTCCAGGTCCAGGTAAAGGATCGGGATCCCCAACTGCTCCAGGGGATCGCCCAGCGATTCCTGCATGTAGCTTTTGAGGAGCACCAGGTCGGGCTGCGCGGCGGCAACCTCCTCGGCCGCGGCGTCGGCCATGAAGCGCGTTTTGGTCGCCACGTCGGGATCTAGCAAGCCGACGAAGGCCTGCGCCGCCTGTGTGGATTTGGTGAGGGCCAACACCCGTCGGTCAGCGTTTGGAAATGCGTACACGGCGTCGTTGAGCATAAAGTTGGCCCGGCCGGCGATCACGATCCGCTGCGCCGGTTCCGGGAGCTGTACCTCCCGCCCCAGCGCGTCTACCACCGAGATCGCCCCAGACCCGACGGCAGATGGCGCCACTATGCCCTGGCTGCATCCCGCCAGCCCCAGTAAAAGCACGACGACCAATCCCCACACGAACGTTTTTTGTTTGATCAAATCAGTCCTCTCTACAAGTTCAAAGAGCGGGCGCGCCTGGCTCCAGGAGTGCGGCCTCGCTCACATCGAGCCACTCCACGATGGCCTGCACCTGCCCCAGGCGGAAACGGTACACCAGCCATTCAAACGCGCCCGGCTCCAACGCATCCAGGGCCTCCTGTTGTTGCGCCAGCCACTGCTGGCACAGGCCGCGCTGTGTTTCGAAGAGATCGCGCAGCGTCGCTTCCCCTTCCTTCTGGGCGAAATAAAGCTTGGCCAGGAACTCGAGGCGAAAGTCGCGCCCGTGCTCCACCGGCGCGTGAAGCCACGCATCCAGCGCGGCTTCGCCCTCCGGGGTAAGGGCATACACTTTGCGGGGAGGGCGCGAGTCCTGAAACTCCATAGTGTAATCAATATACCCCCGCTCCTCCAGGCGCGTCAGCAGCGCGTAGAGCCGGCTCTGCTTGAGACGCCAGACCAATCCAAGCCTGGCTGCCTGGGAAAGGCGCTGGCCGATCTCGTAGCCGTGCATGGGCTGTTCGGCAAGAAAGCCAAGCAGGCTCCATTCAATGCTCAGGGGGGTGCGGCGCGATTGGCTCATTATACTCACAATATGAATACTTAGGATGTGAATATACTACCAAAGGGGCCAATTGTCAAGCCACGTCTCCGATGACTATGAGCTGAGGAGTCCCAAGCGCGTGACGCGGAATGGACGGGCTATGCGACCAGCGCAATCGAAGCCGCCAGAGCTATCTGGCCCAGGTGGTACGTGATCATTACCCGCAGCCGGGCCGAGGGAGAGGGGGTGACGAACCGATCCCAGGCCAGCATTGCATCCGAGGCAAAGAACAGCGTGGCCCCGCCGATCGCCAATCCCTGGCGTAGCGCCGTCCACTCCGGGCGGAAGAGCGTAGCCCAGGCCGAAAAGAGCATCAAGCTGAGCACTACGCTGTAGAGCGCCACGGGAGCCAGAAGCGACGTTTTACCCCGACGGCGCAATCCGGCTGCGACGCCTCGATAGAGCGCCAGGCCAATCGCCGCCACCACGACGAGGAGCGCGAGGGCCGGCCAGGGCGGCAGCGTGGGGTTGAGTCCAACGACGTAGCAAATGTGGGCCAGCAGAAACGCCACCAGACCGGGCAAGAAAAAATGCTCGCCGGGCAACATCAAAAAAACGTCGCCGACCAGCGAGAGGGTCAGGCCAGGCAGGAAGAAATAGGCTTGCCAGGTATCGTGTGGCTCCCGCGTCAGCAGCCAGGCTCCCAGCAGGACGACGATCAGCGTCGCCGGTTTGAAAATGTACTCCAGGCGCCGCTGGTTTCGGGCGACCGCCAGCCAGTCAATCACAGCCACGATCAGAGCAACGACCAGTACTCGATGTCCAATCTCCATGCTCCAACCTCCAATCTCTCTACTGAGGCCGCATTGCCTCCTGTAACCCATCCCCCACCAGGTTGGCCGCCAACACCGTCAGCGTCAGCGCCAGGCCAGGGAAGACGCTGGCCCACGGTGCATCCCGCAGGTAGCCCCGGCCTGCGGCCAACATCGCTCCCCACTCGGGGGTTCCCGGCGGCGCGCCCAACCCCAGAAAGTTGAGCGCCGCCCCGTTGAGCAGCACCCATCCCAATTGGGTAGCGGCAAAGGCGATGAGGGATGGCGCAGCATTGGGCAGAACGTAGCGAAGGGCGATCCGCCAGGCGCTACACCCTACGGTGCGGGCCGCCTCGACGTAGGGTTGTCCGCGCACCTCCACGGCCACGCTCCGGGTCAGCCGGGCGTAGGGAGAAGCCGCCGCCAGCCCCACCGCCGCCGCCACCGAAACAAGTCCCGTGCCGAGCACCGCCACCGCTGCCATCGCCAGCAAAAGCCCTGGAAATGCCAGCAGCGCGTCCACCAACCGCATCAGCGCCGCGTCGGTTCGACCGCCCAGGCTCCCCGCCGCCAGCCCCACCGGCAGTCCCAATCCCACCGCCACCGCCAGCGCCAGCGCGCCCATCTCCAACGTCCAGCGTCCGCCCCAGAGAAGCCGCGCCAGAACGTCCCGTCCCAAAAAGTCGGCGCCCAACACCCCCCCTGGTCCCGGAGGCAAGAGCGCCCGAACCGGATCGGCGGCCTGGGGGCCTGTCGGAGCTAGCAGCGGAGCCAACCATGCCCCCAGAGCGATCAGCGCCAACCAGGCCAGAGCGGTCAGCGCGACCGGCTGGCGCAGGAACGGGCGCCTCGTGGGAGCCGCCCACTCGATCACGCCAATTCCTCCCTCAAGCGAGGATCCAGCCAGGCCTGTACCAGGTCCGCCGCGAGATTGACGAGAACGTAGGCCAGCGCCCCGGATACGACGACCCCGCGCACCACCGGCAGGTCTTGCCAGAGGATCGCCTCCACCGCCAGCGTTCCCAGTCCCCGGCGGGCAAAGACCGACTCGGTGACCACCGCCCCACCCAGCAGGAAGCCAAACTGGAGGGCGGCGACGGTGAGCGCAGGGGCGAGCGAAGCACGGAGCACGTGAACGAAAAGCACGCGCTGCGACGAAAGCCCGCGCGCCCGCGCCGCCGTCACGAACGGCTCGCCCATCACTTCCACCACGCGGGCGCGCACCAGCCGCGCGATGGAGCCGGAGAGAGCAAAACCCAGCACAAGCGAAGGCAGCACCAGGTGTCTCAGGCTGCCCCCGCCGGTCGCGGGCAGCCAGCGGAGGCGCAGGGAGAAGAGGAGGATCGCCAGAAGGCCGGACCAGTAGGTGGGCGTGGAAAGCCCCAACACCGCCAGCGTTGTGGCGACCGTATCCACCCAGGTGGATCGGCGCACGGCGGCCAGAGAACCCAATCCCACCCCGATTCCCAGTCCTATCGCGGCGCCCGCCAACGCCAGCTCGAAGGTGGAGGGGAGTTGCTCCAGGATCATCCGGCTCACCGGGCGGCTGTGGAGCCATGAGCGCCCCAGATCGCCTCGGGCCAGGTCCCCCAGGTAGCGCGCGTATTGGAGCGAGAGGGGATCGTCCAAACCCAATTGGGCACGCCGCTCGGCGACCTCCCTGGGGGTAGCACCAGAGGCGGCGAGCAACGCCTGGGCGGGATCGCCCGGCGTCAACTGCATGGCCGCAAACGCCAACGTCGCCGCAAGCCAAAGGACGAAGGCTGCCTGCCCGAGCCTTCGTCCTGTATACCTAGTTATCATTTCCGCTCTCAACGAAGATGAATACAAGTGAGCGAACGATTTTCCAGCGACGCGGACTGCCGATGCCCTTACAAACCCGCTTTTTTACGGACGTCATCGCTCGCCATAGAGCAGTTCAGCAACCCAGCCAATCCCCAACTCGTACAGCTTGCTCGCGGTGGGCGCGCCCGTTTCCCTGTCCCACCCGCGCATCTCATAGTACAGATCAATCGCCTGGGCGACGTCCTCAGCGGGCACCTTCACGCCTTCCTTCGGACCCGACTCGAAGGGCGTGGAAAAGCGCCAGTGGGCTACGTCATCTTTGGATGTGAACCCTTCGCGATAGTTAAAGACCCGCGCCATCGCCAGCGCCCTTTCTCCCACTTTCATCAACTCGAAGAGAGAGCTGTCCCATCCCGTCACGCCCTGCACGAGGTCGCGCATCTGTTCCATGCTGTAAGGCATGAACATGCACAGCCCCAGGCAGTTGAAGAACACCTGCCAGTCAATGTGATACTTGGCCAGACGCACTTTCTCTGGACCCAGATAGTCAGCGGGCAAAGGCTCCAGGATGCCCAGGGATCGCATGTCTTTAATCCCCCCCTCGGATACATAGTTGGTATCGTGGATATTGTGCATGTGGTCGGCTCCGGTGGGAGACGTGGCATATCCCATACCGAGGGCAAATTTGGCGCGTGGTTCGTGCATGGGGACTTCCTGTCCCTTGTTCTGTACGGCATACTGCTCCGTCTCTCGGCCGATCGTTTTCGCCGCCCGCAGAGAACCTTCGGCCAGCACGTCCCCAAACCCCTGCCGGTGAGCGATCTGTTCGAGCAGGGCGATCATCGCTTGGGCGTTTCCGAAACGGACTTTTAGTCCTTCCGTGTCCTCCACCGAAAGCAGTTCCCGCTCGAAACATTCCATCGCCCAGGAGATCGTCACACCCGCAGAGATCGTGTCCAGCCCGTAGGCGTTGCAGAGCTGGTTTCCGTAGGCGATGGCCTCCAGATCGTCGATGCCGCAGCAAGAACCGAGCGCCGCGACGGTCTCGTACTCAGGGCCGCCATAGCTCGGATCTACCTCGTAGCGGCCCGTGACCTTGGTCATGCGCTTGCAGGCGACGGGACAGGCGAAACATGTCCCCCGATCTGCCAGGATGGTCGCCGTCATCGTCTGCCCGCTGATTTTCTCCGCCCCCTCGAAGGAACCCTCCTGAAAGTTGCGGGTGGGCAGCGCGCTGATTCCGCTCAGAAACCCCACGCCGCCAGCGGTGCCGTTCTCGTGAAGTCCCCCGGCCCACGTGCTTTTGAAATTGTCACGCAGCCAATCCGCGACCTCGCGCACTTGATCCCGATCGGTGAGTTCCATCCGGCCGGTCCCGCGCACCGCGATCGCCTTCAGCTTCTTGGAGCCCATCACCGCCCCCATGCCGGTGCGGCCCGCGGCGTGATGGACGTCGTTGACGATGCAGGCATAGCGCACCAGGTTTTCGCCCGCCACACCGCACTGGGCCACGCGGATGCGCTTGTCCTCCAGTTCCTCCTTCAGAAGGTCCTCCACCTCGGCGACCTCTTTGCCCCAGAGATGAGCGCCGTCGCGGATCTCGACCTGGTCATCCTGAATCCACAGGTAAACAGGTTCCTCCGCCTGGCCGGTGACGATGATGGCGTCCCAACCGGCGCGTTTCAGTTCCGCCCCCCAGAAGCCGCCCACGTCCGCCTCGCCAAAGCCGCCGGTGAGGGGAGACTTGGCCCCGACGGCGTTCCGTCCGCTGCCTCCAGCGGGCGCGCCGGTCACCACGCCGTTGGCAAAGACGAGCACGTTGCCCGGCCCCAGGGGATCCGTCCCCGGTTCCACCTCTTTTAGGAGATAGTGGGCGATCAAACCCCACCCGCCAAAATAGGTGCGGAAGAAATTCTCGCCGGGTTCTTCTACGCTCGCCTGTCGGTTCGACAGGTCCACGTGCAGTATTTTGTTGTGAAATCCATACGACATGCCGCTCTCCTTGTTTGTTTATCTTGACAACCCCTACATCATCCCAAAAGAGGCTCTCTTCCAGTCCACGTTCCCTCTCACGCGCACTCTGCATTATCGTACATTATGCCCCGATTGTAAAGTTCAAAACTATATGCTCGTCTCCCCGCCCATCAGGAAACAGATGTGACAGATTCGCGCCCCAGAAGCTCGTCAACCTGCCGCACTTGCTCCTCGTCGAGCGGGCCAAATTCCATCGCCCTGGCGTTTTCCTCGACCTGTGCTGCCGTCCGAAAGCCGGGGATGGGAATCGTGCACTCGCTGCGCGCCCAGATCCAGGCCAGCGCGCCCTGGGCCAGCGTCCGCCCGCCGCTGGTCAAGATGTCTCGGACGGCGTCGAGCTTACCGAGAATCGGGATGATCCATTCCTCTCGAAAATAGTCGCTTTGTCGCCAGTCATTCTCCAGAAACGTGGAGTCGGTGGTATATTTCCCAGTGAGAAGCCCCAATCCGAGGGGGCTTCTGGCGATGCTGGCCTGGTCGAATCCGTCGCAGACGGCCAACATCTCGGGAGCGTCAAACATCACGTTGAGCGGGGTATAATTCAGAACTCTGGGGGACAGGTTTCTTTTTTCTCCAGACTGTATCTTTTCAATAAAACGGGGCTATGTAGCCGAGGTTTCCATACCTCGCGGGCCTGCGCGCTATGGAAAGCGCGGCTA
>DAOTUB010000192.1:0-11118 GCA_034437455.1 Anaerolineae bacterium
ATAAGGTGGTCAAAAAGACTAAAGACAAGCTCAAGTCTGCTTGATTTTAATTCGAAACTCGATTGTTAAAGAGCAGATCTTTGCTCGACCCTGGCCGAGCACGTTACGCTTTGTCTAAATGCGAATTTATACTTTTGCAAGTCAACTTTTCTGTATCGAAAAGCAGATTGAAGCTTTTTATATCTTGATCACGCAAGATCCTAAAAGCATTTTCCCCCAAGCTTGAATAATCAATAGCATAGTCAAAATCGATCAAATATGGTCTACCAGATCTCTTTTCAATGATGATATTTCCATACTTTATATCATCCAGTATGAAACCATACGCGTGTACTTTACTTAGCTGGGTAAACAGATTCTCTACAAATTGCGAGTCAATCACATCATATAGAACACGTTTGCCCTCTTGAATACACTTGAGCTGTCTCTCCTTTGGAGTGAAATGTGCGTAATCTGGGTTATTGTCTACATCGCAGTCGCGTAATATGGCACCTCTCTTGGCCAATTCTTCACGAAGGACAGGCCCCAAGATGAACGAAAATGTCAAGGTTAGAGCATCAAAATCAACATCTATGATGGCAGGCACATTGCAGCCGACGATCCCGAGATGATGAAGCGCTTTTATCTCATTCACAAAGGACAATTTGTCACCACTATAGTCTTTTTTTACTCCTACATGTCCGTCTATGGCAACTACCTTTAGACGAAATCGTTTTCGTTTCAGGAATTGCTCCTCAGAAATAGCTGGCGTATCTCTGATTGATCCGAAATGAGAGAGCAGAAATCCGTCCTGGTCTATTTCAGCAATCACCACCTCACGTGCCCTTTGTTTTTTTAAGAGCTCAAATTTTTCTTGATCCAGCCCTAAATCCTCTATTGCCAGCCTGTATCCTCTCTTCCCAGACCTCAACAGTTCTTTTTTATTCGATTGCCAGTGGTGTAATTCTTTGTTCACATTGTGTCTTTGCTTTAATTTTTTGGCCTTTCTGTATAGTCTCAAAAAGGTCGGTAGAACTTTTATGCTGACAGGTAAGACAAGACACACGTATATCAAATGAATAGAGTGTGTGAATCCGTTTCTTGCCAAGGTAACAGGAATTCTCTTTATCCTCCTAAACGCCCTCAGAATGCCAGAAACCGGATCTCTTGTTCCCATGGCGAATGCTCCTAAATCATTTGAACCAATCAATTGATTCTAGTCTCCAATTGTTTTGTATATAGATTTGACCATTGTGATAGCTTGCTCGAGACTGTAATGAGATTGCACTCTTTCTTGTAGACGCTTGGCAAAAATATGCCGTCTTGAAGAGTCTAGTAGCATTGAGATCAAGGCGGAGGCCATAGCCGATGGATCTTGAGGCATGACCAAGAGTCCCGCTCTCCCTTTATCAAGCACTTCTGCACATTGTCCCACGCGTGTGCAAACGACGCCAAGCCCCGCCATTCCATACTCTAGCAAAGCTACAGGAAGTCCTTCAGACACAGAGCTCAAAACTCCCACATCGCACGCCGTCAAGATTGCAGCGATGTCTCGACGGACCCCCAGGAACGCCACGCTTTTCTCCAGCCCCAACTGCTTGGTTTCTTGTCTTACTGCATTTGCATAAGCTGACCCAGGCCAATCTGCTCCAACCAAAATGAGATAAGCATCGGGCACCCGACCAAGCACGGTTGGCATTGCACGTACCAGGTTAAGTTGATCCTTCAGAGGGTACAAGCTGGCCACGCAGACGATGCGTCTTCCAGGTGTTCCTGGAAGAGCGACACAGGTTTCCCTGAGGTAGGGCTGGCGCTTGAAAAGGCTGGAAAAGTTGGGCACGTACCAGATTCTGTCTGCCGGATATATCAAACGTTGGCGAACCCATTGATGAATCAAATCATTGACGGCGATAATTGCTTTGGCGCGTCGAATCATCAAAGAGTAGGGCAGCACCGAATGATCATGCACCGAGTGACAATGCCATATGATCTTGGGAAAAGGTGGTAGCAGGCTCGCTAGGCTCGCGACAGAAAGGGCTGAATTGTGGGCATGGATGATGGATATATGATGCTCCTGAATAAAGGATACAAAGTTTTTCAAAGCTGACATATCAAATCGGCGCTTCCGCTGCAGGCATATATGCCCGATGTGAGGGGCGAGATCCGCATACAATGGCCCGTCTGCTCGGGTTGTGCAGAGATATGATCGGTACCGATCTTTAGGAAGGTGATTTGCCAGGTCAACAGTGATGCGCTCCATGCCACCCACTACCAATCTGTCTATGAGTTGGACAACGCCGATGAGATTTTGTTTCTTGATCATCGTTTCCTTCGAACTGCCTCTTGGTCAGCGTTTTCTGTGGGTGAGCAAAGATTAGTCTTCAAGTGACCACCAGGCATGAAATGCTCTATTTAGAGACAAGGCCATTTTGTATCCTGTGTCGAACCCAAGCTTTATATCGCTTTTGCGAATCAGCAAGAGTTCGGCAGGTCTAATTCCAGTGACCCTATGATAAAAATATAGCGCCATGACCGCATTGGTTGTATAAGCTGCCGATGAAGCTGTCGCGGCACCGACGATATCCCATTTGGGAATTAGCAGGCAATCAAGTATCACTGTTACAATAAGAGAAACCAAAGCGCCATAGGTGCTGAAATACGGTTTCCCCCGGCCACTCAGATCGCTATAGATGACACCTGCATAACCGAGACTAACTATGCCCGGCAGGAGAATCCACAAAGGATGGATGGAGGGTAAGAACTCGGCAGAATAAAAGATCGTAATCAACGATCTGCTCGCCAGGAACATTCCAAACGCCGCCAGTATGGTGATAAATATCGAAAGCCGAGCCACTCGCGGTGTAAATTGGTTGGCGGTTTCCGGATCTGAGGATGCTGTCCTGGGAAACAAGACAAAGCTAAATGCATTAGAGAAATATGTGAGAAATTCGGACAAAGCTGTAGCCACAGTATAGAGGCCGACGCTTCTTACACCGACAAAGAAACTGACCATAAAGACATCCAACCTGAGATTCAGAAAGTGCAAGACATTGCCTACATGCCCCTGGAGGCCAAAGGTAAGAGCAGCCTTTAGCGCTCTAATATCAAAGCCCGGCCGTATCGTTGCATCATGCCTCAGAAAGTAGGAATAGGCAGCAATACAAATACTGGGCACGACTATAGCAGATAAAAGAACCCCCCATACGTCCAGTCCGAAAAACAATACCAAAACGGCATTTAGGACCAACAAGGAAAAAAAACGAACTATGGTCACAAGGGAAAGCTGGAAGATGCGTTCAAGGCCGAGGAGAAGTCCTGCCAGATATCCCTCGAATAGAGTCAGAGGAACGATGAGAGAGGCTAAAGCCAGCATGGATATGTTTATATTGCTGTTGTAGAAATATTGGAGAAATAGAGGCATCGCTATCCAACCGACCGTTCCCGTTATCAGGCTAATTATGAATACCAAAGAGAGCGAGTTCCCCACCAGTATCTGCAGCGTGTGCTTGTTGGCGCCTAAGAGATAACCATTTGCCCGGCCAATGCCCAGGTTGATAAACCAGGCGATCGTGCTTGGTATCAAGAGTAGTATTGTTGCGGTTCCATTGCCTTCGACACCCAGTGCCCGGGCCACGATCATACTAGAGACAATGCTAAATATGAACCCTATCGCTCCACTCACAAATTTCAATGAAACGTTTTTTAGATATAATTGAGAACCATTCAATGAATTATCGCCACTTTCTCCAGTTGGTACGTAGGCAGATTTTTCCCGCATTGAAACTATCCTGTTCATTGCCGTTGGCTTTTCACGACAGAGATTTTGATAAGAGAAACAAGTCTTTCGGACTTTTTTTGTCCTAATTGGTATCTTTAGCATTTCTTGTCATGACACGAACTAGGCTATTGGCTTCCAGGCGGGAAGGGATCAGCAAAAGCGCCAGTACCAAGTAATAGGTAGGACCAGACAATAGCCCACCGCTTTTGATAAACGAAAGCATGTAACCTGCAAGTACGGATGATATCAGAGCAAAATAAGATGTCAGAGCATGCGTACGTGTTTTGTTGGAAGAAAAGTAATACCGAACAAACAGCACGACGGCGCTTACCAGAGTGCCCAGGAAGAGAAGCATCCCAGGAATCCCTGTTTCGGCCCAAACATGCAATACTGGATTGTGTATTGACCTCCGCTCTCGTCCAACAACACTGGTTAGCTTTCCAAGATAAGGCATCACTGCATAGGAAGCGTTGCCAATCCCCACTCCGCCCCAAAAGTGATCGCTGATAAGATGCCACCCTGCCCGCCAGATTGTTAAACGCCCACCCAAGACACCTCCTTCTCGCACTAAAAAACGGTCAAGGACGGTTGTAAGGACAAACGGCGCGCTGACGGCTACTATCGCTAGAATGAATAGTCCCAGTTTCCCCCACGGTCGCGTGGGTTTCCAAAACCAAAAAAGCAACAGAGTGGTGAATAATGAGATTGCACTTCCTCGCGACCCACTTAGTGAAACCAGGACGACATTCAGCAATATGAATAGAATGCTCAGCACCATTCTAAGAGCTTTCTGCCACCCGGATGACTGTATCGCCAGCCAGAGAACGCCCGACATTGTCACTAGAGTAAAGACTCCAAACTCGTTCTCATCCGCGCTAATTACTTGAAGCCTGATTCCAGCTTGATATCCTTGAGACAAGATCGTCCCTGCGCCGGTCAGCACCAACACCCAGCCGCTGAGGGCCAAAGTGCCCATCAGTCCATCCAGAGCTTCTTTCGTGTCAATTTCGTTCACGATCAAAATCAGGTACAATATCAATCTGAGTACGTACTTGCCGACGCTCTCTAACCCAAGGGCTAGGTTGGGTGTCCAAGACAGTGTGATGATACCCCAGATGATAAAACCTAGCGCTAGGAGGGTAGTATTGGTCCAGACGATACGACGTCGTTGGGTAGCCGTATCTAAAAGCCAGACACTGAAGGCCAAAACCACGGTTGATCTATTGAGCAGCGACTGTATACCGGAAGGGATAAGCCCCGCAGGAAGAAGAACCACAAAGATCGCGGCATACAGCGCCCAAACGGGTTTCCGGAGCCAGGCAATGCACATACCTATTACAGCGACGCCCCCGGCAACGATCAGGGGAGATAATGGAGATGCATAAAATAGGCAAGAGGCCCCCGCGACAAAAGATGCCATGAGAGCCATCACAATTAGACCTATCTTAAATTTATTATTTGACATCCATAAAGACTGTACATTTGCCATGATACGCTTTATCTTATTGTTTCCGGCCGGACTCGATCTGATGGCTTCTGTAGTTCAATTGGACTTTTGAATAATGCAAATTGTAAATACGGCACATTAACACAAACAAATAAGCGCGAGCGCGTTGAAAGATTTATACATCTGGGCCAAGTGTGGCATAGTAATGACTATGAAAACCCAAATGAAAGTACACACGTTCAAGCCTATCAACAACAGTTATATGAGAGCTTTGAGCATCGCGTCGATGCGCGGATGGACCTCATCGATGCCTTGCTCAGCAATGCCACCGATCAGGCGGTGGCGGCCTTGAGTCTCAGTCCGTTCTTTCACCGACAGTATAGCTCAATTACGGATGCCATTGATGCCGCTATACCGCCGCATCTAGATGCAACAACAGCACGACGGCAACAAGAGCTGAGTTTAACGCGGCTCATCGGACTTTCCCAGCGCCGCAAAAACGTCCCTTTTGGTTGCTCGCTCTAGATGCATGTTCCACCCCATGCCACTCCTTGTCCACGCCGGTTTACCCCTACGTTCAGTGAGCGTGGCTTCGTTTACCAACCCAATGCCATTTTCTGAACCATCCCCACTTTTAAAGGTACATCTCTTACCCCGGCATCAGCCGGGGCGTTAGACTTTGTCCAAAGTCCAATAGCTCAAGTTTACACATCTCTTTTCCTGTCTATATGCTTTTCACTATTCATTTTGCGCACACGTCGGTCAGCGCCGAGCCAGCGCTTCCAAAAACGCCTCTCAGATTTTCCATTCTCCGCATAATAGTAGTAGTGCTCGGGCGAGCGGGCGGATACTTTGTTCAGCACCGCACCCAGGGTCCTGGCGTCCGCATTGCGCAGCACCTCTACGGCTCGCAGCGCGGCCTCTTGTCGGGTGGCGCGACTGTCGACGACCAGAATGACGCCATCCATCCGCGCGGCCAGGACCATGGCATCCGCGTAGGCCAAGACCGGCGGCACGTCAAACAGCACCACGTCGGCAAAAGATTGAAATTCTTCGATCAAGCGCGCCATAGGCTGTGACCCTAACAGTTCGGATGGGTTTGGAGGGAGCGGTCCGCTGGGAAGCACATAAAGGTTGGGTGTGTCAACGTCAACCACACAGTGCTCTAGTTCTGCCTCATTCAATAACAGCGAAGTGAGCCCCGTACTGTTGGGCAGGCCAAAGATCTGATGCAAGTGTGAGCACCGCAAATCAGCATCTACCAGAAGGGTCTTGCGGCCGTTCTGCGCCATCGCGATGCCCAAGCGGGCGATGACGTTGGTCTTTCCATCACCAGGCCCAGGACTGGTGACCAAAAGTGTATGGATGGCGCTTTCTATACTGGCAAAGTGAACGTTGGTGCGCAGGATGCGAAAAGCTTCTGCGCTGGGCCATTCCGCATCTTTAATAGCGGCGTGATGGTCTTGTCCCCAGGCCTTGACAAACGGTATCGCCCCCAGGCTGGGCAAGGCGAGGGTGTCGCGCATTTCCTCGGTGGTTTCAAAAGTGTTTCTGAGATACTCTAGTAAAAAGGCTGCGACGCAGGCGATGGCACAGCCACTGAACGCTGCGATTGCCGTGGTAAAGAGCTTGCGCGGCGCAACCGGCACGGTGGGCGGTTCGGCCGATTCTACGATGACAATGTCCAACAAGCGCGATTTCATCGATCGAATGTTGAGGTATCCTGACAAGAGACTGGCTAGGGTCCCTCGTTGCTGAACCTGATTTTGCTCTAGTTGCCTCAGCTCTTCTTGTGTCAACAGGCCCGGGGATGCGCGCAATTGTTCTAGCTCAGCCTCGGTCCTATCAATGGCCTGTTCCAACTCGCGTATCTGTTCAGCAAGGATTTGTTCATGGCGCTCAACCTCTTGGAATTGTTGCTCCGCAGAAAGTTGAAGCAGAAAGGTCAGCGCGATCTCGTTGGCGATATCCGCCGCCCGCTGTGGGTTGTTATCCGTGACTTTCAGTTCGAGTAACCGCGTGTCTTGTATGACACTCACATCAACATGTTCTGCTAGACGTTTGGGCGAATAGGGCAAGTTCAACCTGGTGATGACCGTCTCTAGCACCGGCCGCGTCTTTAATAGCTCCCGGTAGGATTCAATGACTTGCTGACCACCGAGTAAGGAGGAATAATCGACGATGCCCGTGTCGGTCAACTGGTTTGACATGAGCTTGACTTTGGCCTCGTGGACGGGCGACATGGTGCTCGTGACGACCCAACTCGCCACACCTGCAATCAATGTGCACAGCAAGATTAACAACCACCACTTACACAACGTCTGCAAGTATTCTCTAATTTCCATTAGCATATTCCTATCAACTTGATCTAGGGCGCGAGCACCGTCTGACCCTCTTCAAGCTCTGTTAATAGCTCCACGCGCTCCTGCCCCTCGAGGCCCAACTCTACCGCTATGCGGCGCTGGCGCTCACCATCTTGCACAATCACAAACTTGCTATCTTGGTAAGTGCCGATGGCGGTCGACGGGAGCCAGAGCACGTCGTCTTTGGTCTCCAAGATGATGGTCACGTAAACCAGGTCGCCCAGGTTCAACTTGCTGGTGTCTCCCTTTAAACCGATGCGGAGGAAATGATCGACCGCTGCTTGGGTCTCGCCATCTGTGCGATCAGCCAAGCTGTAGGTAAAAGGCAGACGGCGGACAGTGCCAGACCAAGTTTGAGCGGGATCGTTGCCGAGAACAATGTCGGCCGCTTGTCCCTCGGTGATCTCTTGGCGCTGCTCGCTGGAAAGATCGGCCCGTACCTCAATGTCTGCAGGGTCGGCGATAATAATGACGGTCCTGAATGCCTCCACTGGCTGTCCCGGCTGCAGGGCCAGGGAGACGACCGCCCCGGTTGCTGGGGCGACGATTTGCGCGTTGGCAAGCTGGCCCTGCAACCTCTCCAGATTCAACTGTGCCGTTTCCACGTCGTTGACCAACGTCGAGTCAACGGACGAGTCTTTCAACCAATCCAGTGCCTGTTGTGCACGCTGTACCTCAAGTGTCAAAAGCGGGTCTATGCCCTTTTTTAATCGCGCCAATTCCCCCTCGGCTATCTGCACGGTCGTTCTTTGCATAGCGATTTCGCGCTGATAGCCATTGCTCTCAGCGACGGCCTGATCATATTGGGCTTGCGCAACTTCTATTTCCGCTTGCTGTCCCCCGCTTTGCGCCCGTTCCAGACCGACGCGGGCGCGGACAATGTCTGCGCTAAAAGTGGTTTGAAGAACCTGCATGCGGTTTAATTCTTCCTGGGCCAAAGTGAGCGCCAGCTCGCCCTGAGCGATGATATGGGTGTTGGCATCTTGCGCCTGGTCCAGGCGGGTCTGGGCCATTTTTAAATCTAGCTCTGCTAAGGCAATCTCTTGCTCTAGCGCCTTTTCTGCTTCGGACCGCAACAGTTGCGCCGCGTGGAGCGCGACCTCGGCCTGGGCGATCTGATTCAATAGGTCGTCGGCTTCCAACTCGGCTAGCAGTTCACCTGTCTCGACCCGCCCCCCTTGTCTGGCGTATACCTGCTTGACATAGCCACTAGATTTAAAGTAGAGTGGCACGTCCTCAATTGGCGCAATTCGACCACTGAACTCGAGTTTCCTGACTACTCTACCGCGCTGCACGACAAAAGTCGGCCCAGTCGATTCCAGAGTAGAATGAGAAGTATCGGCTGTAGAAACAACCTCAGCGTGGCTACAACTTGTAGACATCAAGACCGTACAGAGCAAAAGCACTATTTTGCTAAAATACCGAAGCATCGCAATTCACCCTCACTACTTGTACCCTAGTGTGCTTGAGAGTCTCTCCATAGAAACACAGCCTTGCACATTTACTAATCCTCTTTTGTTATGCGCTCAACCATTTACTCTATAATTCTATTCAGCATGCGCATATCAATTTGTTGTCAGGTTTGTCGATTCGGGCGTTTTTTCAACGAAACGATCTATTGGCACATGACAACTAGATAACAAAGCAGCACAACTGCGGTACAAGATGGGTTAACGTCTAATCTGGGTTGTTCTATAAAGGTCCAATAAATATCTGTGGGGGGCTTGTGAGCAGCAGTGTTGGATACTTGTTGCAAACACGGCTCAGCCAATTTTTATAGGAGGATGATGAAGAGGGCGTTGAAATGTAAATAATTTAGCAGTCCGGGTAAAAAATAGACTTGACAGTTACAGCTTAATCAAAAATAGTTAGAGCGCGGTTTGAATTTTGTAAGAAATACGTTAAAATTAAGAGAGTCGGTAGACTCACTAGTGCTCACAAAGGGTGCGACAGGATAAAAAGCTGCAAGCCTGTATTGATTCAACGGAATTGGAAAAAAGGCAGTGTCGAAAAGGACGCCCTTGTTTGGCAAGGTCGTCTTTTTCATCACGTGCGAAAAGTCACGCGTAAAGTTCCGGATCCATCCCCAACGGCGGCATGCGCAAATATGCTGTCGTGCGCTGTTTGCGTGACAAGTCATCAAAGACCCGTTGCACCTGGTCCTCTGTCAAATCCATCTCCCGGGCCACCACGTCTCGGGGCACGTCGTGTTCCAAGGCATACCACAACAGATCCATCACTTTAAAAGGTAAACGGAAAAAGAACTCTTCCTGGGTGCTGCCGGCACTATACGTGTCCGAGGTCGGCGGTCGGGTGCGAATTTCCTCGGGAATGTCCAAATATTCGGCCAGTTGGTAGACCTGCGTTTTGTAGAGGTGACCGATGGGCTTGACATCCATCGCGCCGTCGCCGTACTTGACAAAAAAACCCTGGTCGTGCTCGTTCTTTTGCGGAGTGCCGATCACGGCGTAATCGTGCAGCTCGGCGTGATAATACAGCATCGCCGCGCGACTGCGCTGCTTAAAGTTCGAGGCCGCCACAATCTGGCGTAATTGGGCCGGCCGCAACCGCCTGGTCTTTTCCTCACCCTCGGGACTGATGATGGTCACCCGAAAGACATTCAACGTGTCCCTGTCCAGCAAGTCCGGGGGCAGCGTAATCTTGAGCTTGTAGGTACTGTCATAATCGGAAAAGACAGCGCGCACCGCATCATCCCGCCGGCGGTAACAGCCAAAGCCAATCAATGGCCCGGTCATATCCTCGACGATGGGCGTCACGCCAAACTGGCGACATACCTGGCGCGCCAGGCGCGCGCTGGCGGGGCTCGACTCCATCTCGGGCAGCAACAGTGTGACCAATCGCTGAGGACCCAAAGCCCGCACGGCAAGCGCCAGGGCCACCGCCGAATCTACACCGCCGCTTACGCCCAGCACACCGCCCTTGCGCTTGAGCTGGTCAAACACGTCGTGGCGCAACTTTTCCACGATGCGCGCCACTTCACGCTCAAGATCCAACTTGAGCACGTCACGATGAAAAACGGTCTTGGATTCAGAGATCATAAGGTTCGCCTTTGCACGCTAGCGGCGCAGGACCCACTTGACATCGTCTCGTTCGTTTAGCGCCGGTCCAGGTTGATAATCGCTCACAAACTGCCGATGAACCAGTTGCGTCGAGAGGATGCCCGCCAGCGCCATGTCATCGGTCTCGCCCAACTTGCCCCAACGGCGGATCTTTTTCACCAGGTTAGCGACCGCAGCAGGATCAAAATAGCCGGCCGCTGCGATCTGACCCGGCGATAACAGCTCTGCCACCCACTCTAGCGGTTCTCCCTCGGGGAAAAAGCTGCGATGAATTGGCGCGCGATAAGGTCGCTTGGGGCGGTGCCAAATCGCTTCCGGCAAGAGATCACGCACAGCTTGTTTCAATATATGCTTCTCGTCCAGTCCTCGCAGCTTGTAATGGGGCGGCAACTGGTTACAAAACGCTACCACGTGATGGTCCAAAAACGGAAAGCGCCCCTCGACCGAGTGCGCCATCGCCACGCGATCGCC
>DAOTUB010000193.1:0-5374 GCA_034437455.1 Anaerolineae bacterium
GGGCGAACTGGTCGGGATCGTGACCCGCCACGACCTGGAGGTGTTCCTTTCCAAGGCCGGATCGCCTGGGGTCATCAAGCGGCAGCATCGCGTGGATCGGGTGATGGGCTGCGACGTGGTGGTGGTGCCTCCCGATTGCCCACTGGAAGAGGCGGCCAGCTTGATGGTCAAGCACAAGATCGGCAGCCTGCCGGTGGTGGGGGATGGACAACTCGTGGGCATCATCACCGAGACCGATATTTTCAGCCAGTTCGCGACCGTGCTGGGCGGCGGAACCGGCTCGCTCCGGTTGACGGTGCAGGTGCCCAACGTCCCTGGTCAACTCGCCGAACTGGCCGGCCGCATCGCGCGACTGGGGGGCAACATCTGCTCCGTGGTCGCCTTTGCCGCCGAGCGGCCCGAGCGGATCAACATCACGCTGCGGATCGAGAGGGTGGGGCGCCAGGCGGTGCTGGAGGCGGTCTCGGATCAGGCGGAGCTTGAGGTGCTCCACGTGTGGGGCGGCGAAGGAACGTAACCGGTTATTCCACTGCCTCACACAGTACAGCTATCGAGCACAGGCGGAGAATAACTGCCTCAGATGCTCTTGCAGGTGGCGGTCGTAATCCCGCACCAGATACTCCAGGCTGACCGGGGCGTTCTGGCCTATCCTCAGCGACCGCTTCAACTCCTCCTCTGGAATGGACGATGCCACGTGGGCCAGGTGTATGTTGTAGGCTTTCCAGAGCGCGATCAAGTCTATCCAGGATGCCTGTTGGTATTTCTGAACCGCTACCCAACCCTCCTGTTCGTAGCCTGGAAAGATCGCATCCTCTGTCAATTGCGCGTTTACAAATCGCCGGTGGTTGTTGGCGGCGGAATCGATCAGATGGCCAAGGACCTCTTTCGCCGACCACTGGCCGGGGGCTGGGCGGCGCTCGCTTTGGGATTCTGGTATCTCCAGCATCTGTTGTGCGGCAGATTCAACCGTTTGCCGCAGGTCTCGAACAACGTCTTGCATAGGTTTCTTCTCCTAAAAGTAGTATTCCAACTAAACCATCATTGCGTGTATCTTCTTCCGCGCCATCGGCTCGACCGTCCATACCTCCGACAGCTCCCCATCGCGGCGCACCTCGACGCGCACCGCAGGCTCGCCCTTGCCATCGGAATAGCTGGCCGTGATCTGCGCCGCCCGTTCGATCTCCTCCCTCGTTGGTTCGCCCGGAATCAGCGTCGTCGGGCCGGGATGGTCCACCGTCGTGAGCAGGGTTCCCTCCACGCCGCATGTCGACAGGTAATCGTTCTCGCGCTCGTGCCGTCCCACGACCACCTTGCAGCCGGAGGGAAGGCGCAGGTGCCGCCCCACCGCCAGGAGTTGCGCTTGCCTGGGGGTCAGCGACTTGTCCCCTTTGCGATCTAAAAAGTCTCGCAGGCGGCGAGAATAGGTCCGGTCGATCAGGTAGCAGCAGCCGCCCGAGGGCTGGGCGTAGTCGGTGATGCCGAACTGCTCCGCCAACGCGATCTGCTCCTTGCGACCTCTGCCGCTGATGGCGTACAGTTTCTCTCGGTCCACCCAGCCCCGTCGTTCCGGCACGGTCGGTTCGAGGAGTTTGGCCGAGAGCGGCCGGAGCAGATAGCCTCGCAGGCCGCTTTCGCGCTCGACGGTGTTGAGCGTGGGCCGCATCTGGCTCTTGGGCCGTTGCCCGCTCACCTCACCGGTAAAGATAAAATGGTGGTCGTGAGACTCCATCCACGCTTTGGCCTGGCGCAGCAAAAAAATGCGGCAGTCCACACAGGGGTTCATCCCCGAACCGTATCCGTACCGGGGATTAAGCACCACCGAGATGTACTCGTCGGGGACGGCGATGATCTCGAGCGGCGCTCCGAGCGTCAGTGCCGCGCGCTCGGCGTCGGAAAGCTTTGCGATCGGCTCGCGCCCGGCTGCCTGATTTCGCTCAAAATAAGAAAAACCCGTGCGAAAGTGCAGCAACGTGACCTGGATTCCTTGATCCAACATAATTCGAGCGGCCAGGGTGCTATCCAACCCACCCGAAAACATACCTACGGCTTTGATGGATTTGTCGGTGTTTGCCGGGGCATCAGATGAAAAACGGATAAACGGATAATCTTGGCTCTGATGGGCGTTGCAATTATCGTCAGATCCTTTTATAGACATTGTATCCTTTGGTGAAAAAATGCCCTCATCCGTTTATCCGATACTTATCTGCTGCACCAATTGAGAGAATGAACAGATCTATTTGTATTTCATTGTTCATAGATGGACAGAATACCACAGGTGAAGACAGTCGTCAACCCTCCAGGGTGCTCGGTACAAAAGTCAGGGCAAATCCGGTACAGATGACACTAATATCTAGGTGTGATTCCGCTATACTAATTTGCAAGGTAGGTATACTCCGGGCGGCGGGAAAAGATGGCACCAACACGTTTGCTCATCATTGACGATCACGACGAGGTACGAGAGGCACTTGAGGCTCGGCTGCGCTCTGCAGCTGGCGTCGAGGTCGTCGGCTGCACCGGCTGCTGGGAGACCGGCCTGCAGGAAGCTGTGAAGCTGGAGCCGGACGTGATCCTGCTCGAGACGAAGCGGGTCGATGGGCGGGGTTTAGAGGCGCTGCGCTGTCTGACCGATGAGTGCCCCTGGCTCAGCGTCGTCGTCCTCACCTCGTATCCCGACGCCGAGGAACAGACGAAGGCTCGTCAGGATGGGGCGGTGCGCTACCTGCTTAAGGATATCAACACGTCCCAGTTGGTGCGCGAGATTCGGGCCGCAACGCGCCCGCAGGCGATGATCTAATCGGGGAACGTTCCCCTTACATTCTACTCTCTGCTCCCTTTCCCGCGAGAGATGAACGGGAGAAAGGTGCTGGCACGATGGGGTAGCAAGCCTATGTTTTCCAGGGCGATCTCTTGAACTGTCATCCCCGGCTCGATAGCGACCGGTATCCTGCCAGGGAGCCATCCCTCTTGTTGGACGATGAAGGTGTAATCTCCTGCTATCAGCGTGGTGGTGAATTCCCAGGAGGAGCTGACAGTGGGGCTGACCACATCATCCCCGTCCGCGCCTGCGAAGCGGAGTGTTGTCTCCGTTAATGTGATTTCCTCGGTATCCCACACGTTATCCGAGTCCTCATCTCCAAAGATGGCATTCAACTTGAAGTGAACCTCCCGCTCCCTAAAATCGAGCGTGGCGCAAGCCTGTGAATCGGTGAACCACTCCCCATAGTTGCCGATCTTGTCCCAGGCGCGGGCGCGGAAGCAATACGTCTCTCCGTGCTGTCCGTCAGCGGCGACGTAGCTGGTCGTCGTGATCTTTGCTGTTTCAGTAAAGTGTAGCCAGTCGCTCCAGGTATTGCCCGTCCCTTTCTGAACCTGCACGTCGAGGCCCCAGACGCCCGCTGCGTCGTCGCTCCCTTTCCAGGAGATCGGGATGGTGTAAGAATTGGTGGAGGTCAGGAGGGTTTGGACGGTGGCGGAGGGTGGGGTGGTGTCTGTTTCGATAATCAAATAGGGATCGCCGCCAATAATGTATTCATTGGGATGGCTGACCAGGTTGGCGGTGGCTCCTGGCAGCGTCAGGGTATACACTCCCTTTGTCGCGGTGATGGTGCGGGTGACGCCCCGGCGATCCACCAGCGTGGCGGTGGGCAAGGTGGCGGAGTAGGCAAAGGTGAGGGAGAGGGGCGTGGCGTTCCAGAGCGTGCTCAATTTGCCCCGGGGCGTGCCCCACAGCGTCACTTGCCGCGTGCCGTCGGGGTAGGCCTGGCGGGTCGTCAGTGTAGGCGAGACCATGTAGCTGGCGGCGATCTGGTAGGCGACGTAGGCCGGGCGGAGGGAATGGTCGTTGCGGATCAGGCCAAAGTACTCGCCCATGTCGGCGTCGTGGGTGCGGAAGAAAAAGTACTTTTCCACGCCCGAGGCCCAACTGTTGGCGTAGGATTGGATGACATAGGCGGCGGCTTCCTCCTGGGTGGCGGCCCAATCGTACTTGGCGGGATCGGGGTCCACTGAGGCATCGTCCCACATCTGTACGCCGGTCTCGGTGAGCCAGATGGGATGGTCGTCCACGTTGTACACGGTCATGCCGTCGCGGATTTCGTTCACCTTTTCGTACACGTCGGAGGCTCGGCTGTAGAGGTGGACGGACATGACGTCGAAAAAATAATTGTTCTGCGGCGCGGCGGGGTCTCGGTTGAGGATGTTTAGCACCCACCGATAATGACTGGGATTGCCCCAGTAGAATACCCCGCCAAAGAGCACGGTGCAATCGGGGCAAGCGGCATTGGTCGCCTGGTAGCCCACCTTGAGCAGTTGGGCATAGTCGGTGGACGTGCCGGTCCAGAAATAGTCCCACTCCGGCTCGTTCCACATCTCCCAGTGCTTTACTCGATCTCTGTAGTGAGAGACGATGGTATAGACGAATCGTCCCCAGTAGTTGATCGGATCGCCATCGCCGGCAGTCCAGTCGTCCCATTCCTCGTAAAGCCCCTGGGGCGGAGCGGGGGATGCGCCTGGAGGAGCCATGAGATCTCGCCAGGGTGGAGCGAGAGAGGAATATCGTCCTGGGGGTCGGTAATTGATTGAAACTTTCTCCAGTCTGTGCGTGCCGCCTGTGGCGGCCCAGTCGGGGGTCCAAAGCAAAATACCGACGATGTTCATCCCGGCGCCGTGGAGATCGTTCACCAGCGTGTCGTAGCCGTTTATAACCTGCGAGTCCCAGGCGCCTTCCGATGGCTCAAAGTTGGGCCAGACAAAGTCAAAGCGATCCCAGCGGGAGCCGGCGTTGTAGGCCATTTGGATGAAAGGGCGGTCAGGGTGGGGATCGTGATAGTAGGAATAGCAGGCTCCCGCCCGCCCGTCAGGATTTTCCACCGGCGGGAGAGGGGTCAGCTCGACAGGGCGTAGTCCCGTAGGGGCGTTGGCCCCTACGGGGGCGGCGATGATGGTACTGGAGAAAAGCCCCAGCAGGATCAATGAGACAAAGACGGATGACGCGGCCAACGTCCAACGGGTCATAATGCCCTCCTGCCATGTGGCTATTGTAACATCGGCCGCCGGAATGGTCAACTGGCGGTTGACCTTTGCTTGGGAATGAGTATACTTGTTGCACACCATAGAATGGGAGGCTAGAAAGAGTGAAACCTGAAAACATCGAATTCCTGTTACGCCTGTTCAACGAAAAAGCCCCGATCGCGCGCCATCTGGGAATGCGACTCTCGTTCACCGACGGGGGCAATGCCGTCGTTGACCTGGCCTATAGCCCCAATCTGGATCACGCCATGGGCGGGGTTCACGGCGGCATCTACGCTGCGGTGCTTGACTCGGCGGGTTGGTTCACCTCCGCTGTCGTGCGGGATGAATTGTGCTGGGTGGCGAC
>DAOTUB010000194.1:0-27754 GCA_034437455.1 Anaerolineae bacterium
GTATCTCTTCGACTCGCTTTCGACCTCGTTTGCAAGCACCCACGACTACAGCGATTCGATCACCTACTGGAGCGAGTTTGCCAGGGACCTGCCAGAAGTCTCACGCCAGGCGATGTGCTTGGTGTGGGACCGGTTGGCCAGTCTGGATGGCAATGCCTGCGCGACAGTCGTTCTTGGCAGCAGTGGAGTGACCATCACCACGCTCACATCCCACCGGATCTGTGACGCCTGGGAGCCTATCCGGCGATTTGCACAGGGACTATTGGACGCGATTCAATCGACTTGAGCGAGACGTGAGGAGATGAAAAGTGATCGGGTGGCTTGGGCAACGAGAACGGGTGTGTCGGGACGTGCTGTCTCGCTGGAAGAAGAGGGAGGAGAATGAAACGACGTGATGCTTTACGCAAACTACGCACGATCTGTGAACGCCTTGACGACGTAGGGTCTGATTTCCCCGTGGCGCCCATCCGTCTGTACCTGTTTGGCAGCGTCCTACGTGACAAGGACAGGCCGGAGGATCTGGATCTGTTGTTTGAGACACAAAGATATCCTGGCTCGTCCGGTGAGTTTCTGGCTGCACTTGTGTACGGCCAGCCAACGCCGTACGACCGAGCGGTCCAGCACCTGCGGCACAGGATGAAAATGGTCCGTATTAACGAGCTTTCAGAGGGAACGTCCCCCCAGGATTGGTTTGGCTACAAAGAAATGCCCTTGGATACACCTGTCAGATTGGTCTGGGAAAAGGGTCTGGACTGGCGACAGGTGATCGACGATATTGAGACATACCCGGTACACTGGGATCCGGTATCGGAGGAGAGCTGCAAAGCAGATTTGCGAGCTCGCGCCCAGGCAGTCGAACTTGGAGACAGGCTTTTGCAAGCGAGGCTGGCGAGAGCGGGAGGGGGATCGTGATCTACAAAGTGAGTTACGCCGTCATCGGCAAGCCATATCTGGGCATGATGATCGATCAGGATACCGCGCCGCAGGTCGGCGAGCAGATTCCCTTGGGTTCCGACGACGAATTGTGCGAGGTTGTCGAAGTCCAGGACTTGATGCCGCCCATGGGAGATTTTGCCTATCTCCACGTCACCTGCAAGCCGGTAGAAGCGGCATAGATCGCTCTGGCGAGGAATGCGCTCTAGTCTTTCAGATGTAACTGCTCAGCCTGTCATTGCGAGCCGCGCTTTTTGCGGCGAAGCAATCTCAGTCATGCGAGGAGGAGATTGCTTCGTCGCTCCGCTCCTCGCAATGACGGGGAAAAGCCGCCTTGGCTGAGCAGTTGCTTTCAGATAATGATTCTGACTGTAGTGACGACTTTTGTTTTTCTGCGGGGAAACGGCTAAAGCCATTACTACGGATTCGAAATCTTTTTCTGAACGTCTATAGTTGGGTTGGGCGTGAGCATCACCGGCAAGTTGATTGCCAAGGTCGTGCTCGTGGCTGCCGTCGCTACCTGCGAGTGCACTTGCACAAATTGCGATCTCGGAGGCGGCTGCCCTCGATCACCTAGACCGGTAACTCAACGCACACCGTGGTTCCATCTCCCGATTTGGAGTGGATGTCGGCCGCGCCGCCCAGAATTTCGGCCCGCTCCTGAATGCCGACTAATCCCATCCGGTCCGTCGCCAACAGATCGCGCAGGTGATCCGGCATGCTGAACCCCCGTCCATCGTCCCGGATCGTGGCGCGCACCGTGCGCTCTTTGAACCACAGGGTCACGATCGCTTCCGAGGCCTGCGCGTGCCGGTGAACGTTGTTCAGCGCCTCTTGCACGATGCGGAATAGGGCGAGTTCGACCTCCGGTTCCAACCGTCGCACCCGGCCCAGAGCATGGACTTGCACCGCGATCCCCTGTTCCCGTTCGAGATTGGCGGCCATTTCCTCCAGGCTGGGCAGCAACCCCAGCGCGTCCAGCGCCGGCGGACGCAAGTTCTGGCTAAAGCGGCGCACCTCCTCGATGGCGTCGCCGACGATACGCTCCATCTTGTAAATGCGCCCGGTCATTTCCTCGGAGAGAATTTCCCGGTCTAGCGCCAGAATCTCCAGGTGTTGGTGCAGGCTGCTCAACATCTGCACAGTGCTATCGTGCAACTCGCGGGCGATGCGCCCCCGTTCCTCCTCCTGCGCCCGGAGAACCTGCCGGACAAAGAAACGGCTGGCCTCTTCCCGCGCCCGTCGCTCCGTCTGTTGGCGAGATAGCGACCCGTTGAGAAAGACAGCCACGATCAGCACCCCGGCCGTTTCCAACAAGGCGCTCTCTGGCCGGCACGAGTCGGTCATTGCCTGAGGCAGCATGATGAGTGCAGTGCAAACAATGGTAAGCCAGCCGGCAGCGGCCCCATACCTTGTAGCCGAAAGAGCCACAGGCAGCAAGAACAAAAACCGCTCTGCCAGGCAAGGGGTCAGTCGTAGAGAAGCCTCCAGGAGTGCGCCGCGCAGAGGGTTACTGCTGGTGTAATGAAAAAACGTCGCCAGAGTCAGCGCGCCGAGCCAAAGCCAAAAGTTGGGGTCTCGAACCAGCGATTTCACCCGTTCGGCGCCTCGGGGACGGGGGCTGGCGTCCATCGCGTTACCGCGTCGCGCGCTCCTTGTGATTGGCACGAACGGGATCCTCCTCTGTCTCCTCCAGGCTAATCCATCCCTGGCGCAGAGCTTTGACCACTACCTCGGTGCGGGAACGGGTTCCGGTTTTGTTGAACAGGCTGCTCAGGTGAGCCTGTACCGTCCGCAGGCCAATGCTCAGAGCCTGGGCGATGTCCCGATTGGTCATGCCCCTGGCCGTCAACCTGAGCACCTCCAACTCGCGCTCGGTGAATTCAGGTGTTGTCGCCGTCTGCTGTGCGAGCGCCTCCTCGCCCGACCGGGTGAAGCGATCCACCAGTTTGCGGGCAATGTCTGGGTGCAACGCCGAGCCTCCGGCGTGCACCGTGCGCACGGCCTGGACCAGCTCGTCGGCCCGGCAGCTCTTGAGCAGGTAGCCCGTGGCCCCGGCTTCCAGCGAGGCGAACACGAAAGCGTCACTGTCGTAGGCGCTGAGCATGAGCACCGCCGTATCCGGGCGGTGTGTCTTGATCTGGCGGGTGGCCTCGACGCCGTTCAACCCATCCATGGCAGCGTCCATGATGACGACGTCGGGCCGCAATTCGGCGGCTAACCGCACAGCCTGTACTCCATCGTCGGCCTCGGCGATGACCTCGATGTCTTTTTCGTGCTCCAGCAACTCACGGGTACCTTGCCGCAATAGGACGTGGTCGTCCACCAACAGAACGTGAATCAGGGACATGGCCTGATTATAACACGTCGCGCCTACAAGCGCAATGCGCTTGTGAAGACGTGCATATATATTGGGAATTCTCCTGCTCTTTGCCGCAAACACCCTGGCCTCAGGTTGCGCGAAACGCCAATGTCTACCTGCGCTAACCGGCATACAAAACTTGCCGCATCGTGCGATGAAAACGCGGCTCGCCTGTGATATAATCATGCGATGTTCAAGTATGGCCCCTGTGAGGGGAAACAGCGCACCGTCCATACAACGTCGGCTTTACTGTTTGCTAACTGACAGCTGGTTTCCTTGCAGAGGTTTTTTGTTGTCTCGGAGACAGGGCATGAGACAACAGAGGGGATGGCGCAGGGTTGTTCAGTTTTACGACGCTGGGCGTCCACCCTCACCCCCAACCCCTCTCCCTCGTAGGGAGAGGGGAGCCGACTCCCTCGCCCCTGGGGGAGAGGGCTGGGGTGAGGGGGAGAACTGAACAACCCTGGGGGATGGCGCTTTGCGCGCGGTGTAAATCTTTTAACGAGGAGTATATCCCTATGACTTTACCAAAAATCACTTTATCACGACGGCAGTTTCTCAAACTGACCGGCGCTACAGCAGCTTCCACCGCCCTGCTAGGCAGTGGGCTGGAGTTCTTGGCGCCGGTCGCACAGGCCGGTCCTGGCCTGACGGAGGACGGGACGCTGTATGGCGCGTGCGGCGTGTGCAGCATGGGCTGCGCCTACGTCGCTCACCTGAGCGGCGGGCGCATCACGCACCTGACGGGCAACCCGGCCGACCAGACCGCCGAGGGCCACATGTGCGTCAAGGGCTATTCGGGCGTGCGCTTGCTGTACGACCCCGACCGGCTCAAGTATCCGATGAAGCGCACCAACCCGGAAAAGGGCGTGGGCGTGGACCCGGGCTGGGTCAAGATTTCGTGGGAAGAGGCGCTGGACCTGACGGCCGGCACATTCAAAGAGCTGCGCGATAGCTACGGCCCCCAGGCCATCGTGCTCGTCGCCCGGCCCAAAACCTGGCAAAAACACTTTGCCCAGTCCATCGGCACGCCCAATCACATCGCCCACAATAACACCTGTTATGCCACCCACGACGTGGTCTGGCGCGCCATGGTCACCGGCAAGGGCAAGACCTGGACGGTGGATTACGAGCACAGCAAGTACATCCTGGTCTTTGGCTGGAATGGCATGGGCAATTCCAAGAACCACTGGGGGCGGGCTGTCAACCACGCCATCGCCAACGGCGCCAAAATGGTGGTGTTCGACCCGCGCCTGTCCATCACCGCCTCCAAGGCCCACGAGTGGGTCCCCATCAAGCCCGGCACCGATCTGGCCGCCTTGCTGGCCATGATTCACGTGATTATTGACCAAGACCTGTACGACCACGACTTTGTGAGCAACTATACCACCGGCTTTGACGAGCTGAAAGCGAGCGTCAAGGACTATACGCCCGACTGGGCTGCGCCAATTTGCGAGGTGCCGGCCGAGACGCTGGCGCGCATCGCCCGCGAATTTGCCACGACCAAACCGGCCGTGATCGCGCACCACAAGCGCGACGCCGGCGGCCCCAACTATGCCAACTCGTGGAAAACGGCCCAGTGCTATGTCGTCATGGACGCGCTGGTGGGCAGCCTCGACCGACCCGGCGGCCACATCCTGGACCGCAAGCCCAAGCTGCCCGGCCTGCGCGACGTGTGGGAGTTTCCCGCTTATCCCGATAGCATCAAAGGCCCGCGCATTGACGGCCTGGACCGGTTCCCCGTCCTCAAGCCGCTGGGCAAAGGCTCGTTCAGCACGCTGGCCGAGGGCATCTTGTCGCAGTCGCCTTATCCGGTCAAGGCGGCCATGTTCTGGAAGCACAATATCCTGGCCTTCCCCAACCCGCCCCGCCTGGTCGAGGCGCTCAAGACGCTCGACTTTATCGCCGTGAGCGACGTGCTGCCCACCGAGATCGTGCAACTGGCCGACGTGGTGCTGCCGGACAACACCTTCTACGAAGGCAGCGGGTTGAACGCGCGCCAGTATCACGCCATGTATCCCCAGGTCGCGCTGAAAGAACCGTTGCCGCCGGTGCATGATACCAAGAGCTTTACCAGCGTGTCGTTGGAAATCCTCAAGCGCATGGGGCTGGGTGAATACGTCCCTGAAGGCATGGGCGGCAAGGGCATGATGCAAGCCGAGCTGGAGGCGTTGGGGACGACGGCCGACGAAATCAAGGCTAACGGCGGTATGTGGGGCGAGGCCAAGCCGCTCGATTCCAAGACCGAATTTGGCACGCCTTCTAAAAAGATCGAGTTCAAGGCCAGCCTGTTGGAAGAGAACGGCTATGCCGGTCTGCCCGATTGGCAGCCGCCCCGCGCCAAGCCCGACGGCGACTATGCCTTCCACATGTTGATCTGGCGCCGCCCGTGGGACCGCATGACCCAGACGCAAAACGACCCCATCGTATCCGGCTTTTGCACGGAAAACAGAGCGATGCTGAACGCCAACAAAGCGCGCGAGATGGGCATTGCCGAAGGCGACGAGGTGTGGGTCGAATCCATCGCCAACAAGATCAAGCTCAAGGCGCGCCTGACGCAGGGCATCCGCCCCGACTGCGTGGCGGTGGAGCACGGCTTTGGGCATTGGAGCAAGGGGCTGTCTGTCGGTTACGGCAAGGGCGCTAACGACGGCGACCTGATTCCCACCCACACCGTCGAACAGCAGTTGGCCGCAGGCGATCCGGCCATGGCGGCCATGATGGAAGACGTCGTGGTCAAGGTCTACAAGGTCTAAGATGATGGCATCGTCTGAGCACGCCCTCGCCCGCCCGGCGATCTACCAGGGCCTGGTTCGAGGTCTGGCCTATCCGTCTGAAGAGTTTATGGCGCAGGCGCAAGCCTGGCAGGCCAACCTGGCCCAAGCGCTGGAAGCGGTCGGAGCACCGGTCGTCCAGGCGGCGCAGGCGCTGCCAACGCTGAACGGCGACTTGCAAGCCCTGCAAGTTGAGCACACGCGCCTGTTCATCAACGGTGTGCCGCGCGTGCTGGCGCCGCCCTATGCTTCGGTATACGAGGATGACGGACAATTGATGGGCCGGCCGGCGGCGCGCGCCTTGCGCGCTTATCAGGCCGCCGGGCTGACGCTTTCCGCCGCGGCCCACGCACTGCCCGATCATCTGGCCATCGAGCTGGAATTTATGTTTTACCTGGGGCGCCGGGCATTGGACGCCGCAGACGACGGCGGCGCGTTGCAGCGCAGCGCCGAATTTCTGAACGAGTGCCTGCGGCCCTGGGTGGCGCTTTGGCGGCGGCGCGTGGAAGAATCGGCGCGGCTGGCCTTTTACCCGGCGCTGGCCCGCGTCATCGAGGCGTGGCTCGAGACAGATACACAACATCTAGCAAACATGATTCGAGTTGAGGTTTAGGAGAAGAAAACTATGAAAGCTGTCCTGGTGGATACAACATTTTGCCTGGCTTGTAATGCCTGTAGCACCGAATGCAGGTTCGAAAACGAGCCGCCCGAAGGGCTGTTTTATACGCGGATAGATCAAATCGAGATGGGCGAGTACCCGGAGGTCAGGGCGAATTACATCAAGCGCCAGTGTATGCACTGCGAGCATCCGGCCTGCGTATCGGCCTGCCCGGTGAAGGCGCTGCAAAAGCTGCCCAGCGGTCCGGTAGTGTACGATGCAGAAAGGTGCATCGGCTGCCGCTATTGCATGGTGGCCTGCCCGTTCAACATTCCCCAGATCGATTTTAATGCCCGCCTCCCCGTCATCACCAAGTGCACCTTTTGCGCCGACCGGCAGGCGGTGGGCGAATCGCCCGTGTGCATCCGCACCTGCCCCTTTGGGGCGCTCGAGATGGGCGAGCGCGACGAGTTGATCGCCGAGGCGCAGGCGCGCATCGCGCAATCGCCCGACCGCTACATCAATCACGTCTACGGTCAGGAGGAGGCCGGCGGTACCTCGTGGCTGTACCTGTCGGCCGTGCCGTTCAAAGAACTGGGGCTGCCCGAGCTAGGGCCCGAGCCGGTTCCGGCCTTGAGCGAGGCAGTGGCGGTCTATGGCACGCCTGCGGCCCTGGTCACGGTCGGCGCGGCCTTGGCCGGCGTGTACTGGATCACCAAGCGTCGCATGGAAGTGGTGGACGACCCCGCCGCCAAGAATAAGGAGAACAAGTAATGTCAGCCACAACTGCAACTCGCAGCAAACTCTCTTTCCCACTCTCTTTTTACGTCCTGGGCGTCGTTGCCCTGTTTGGCCTGGCGCTGGGCGTCTATCGCATGGCGACCAGCCTGGGCGCCGCGACCAACCTGAGCAACGCTTATCCGTGGGGGTTGTGGATCGCGTTCGACTTTTCCGTCGTGCCGCTTTCGGCCGGGGCCTTTACCCTGGCCGCTACGCTGCACATTTTCAACCGCAAGGAATATCACGGCATCGCTCACCTGGCGCTGTTGGCCGGTTTTCTGGGCTACACCATGGTCATCCTGGTGCTGGTGCTGGATATCAACCGCTGGGACCAGTTCTACAACGTGCTGCTGCCGGGGCTGTGGAACCTGCACTCGTTCATGTTCGAGGTGGCCATGTCCATCACGCTCTACTTTGGGGTGATGATTTTAGAGCTGTTCCCCATCGTGTTCGGGCGCAAGAACTGGCCGGCGGCGCGCCTGGTCGAGCAGTTCGTGCCGTTGATTGCGGGCGTAGGCGTGTTGCTTTCGACCGTGCACCAAAGCTCGATCGGCGCGATTTTCCTCACGCTGCGCCACCGGCTCGACCCGCTGTGGTGGTCGCCCATCATCCCGCTGCTTTCCTTCATCTCGGCGCTGTTCAGCGGCTTGTCGGTGGCGACCTTGCTGGCCATCCTCACCTGGCGCGCTTTGCGCCGGCCTGCGCCTATGCCGCTGTTGCAGGGCTTGACGCGGGTGGCCGCTTATCTCTTGGCTGCCTTTTTGGCCCTCAAGTTCGGCGATCTACTGCTGGCCGGCGAGCTGGGCTTGATGTTCACCAGCGGCGCGTTTAGCCTGGTGTTCTGGGTGGAAGTGATCTTGTTGGCAGCGGCCATGATCATTTATTTCCGGGCGGGGAAAAATGAAAACGCGTTGCTGGCCGGAACGATCTGCACATTGAGCTGGCTGGCGCTCAACCGTTTCACCATCGCCTGGTTTGCGCTGCGCGCGCCGGCTGGCGCGACCTATTTTCCAAGCTGGATAGAGATCGGCATCGTCGTAGCCGCTTTTGCCGCCGGCATTCTGTTCTATGCGCTGGGGGTGCGTCACGTGCCCGATCTGCGCGCCGGAGTAGTAGAGGCTCACAAACATTAACTTGGAAATTTCCAGGACGCGACTATGAAGGCTGCACCGTAAAGCGAGGCCTTCCCACTGTGCCCGTCAACCCTGACGATGCAGGGTTTTAGGGATTCTCTTTGGCGGAAAAGCCCGGCAGTGATGTCGGGCTTTTCCACATTCACCCTTGTTCTACCAGGCCCGGTTCTGCCAGGGCCGCGTCCCGACGGTGGAGAAAGGGGTCGGCTGGCTGAGAGAGATTCTGGCAGGTTAGAGCATGACATTGTACACATCCATTCGATGATCATTGTCAGCTTGACAGGAACCGTGTTTGGGAGTACAATATGCAACATAGTGAATATGCAATGTAATGCATATAGTCAAAGGTGTGCGATGAAGGAGAATTTGTATCCAGAGGCAGCCAAGTTATTTCACATCCTTTCCCATCCGATCCGGTTGCGCATCCTGGACGAGCTGCGCAAAGAGGAGGCCTGCGTGTGCCACCTCCAGGCCGTGTTGGAGCGACCCCAGGCGTATGTGTCGCAGCAGTTGCGAGTGTTGCGCGAGGCGGACATGGTGATGGACGAGAGAGACGGCCTGCTGGTCTATTACCGCCTGGTCGATCCGGAGGTGGAACGGTTGCTGGAGAATGTCCTGGGGCCGGCAGGAGAGCCGGCTCGCCTGGCAGAATGCCCATGCCCTCGTTGCCAGGGGTGAGGTTCTTCAGGATAGGCCGTGCGGATCGCGGCCTTTTTTCAGGCGCCAGAGTATGCAATACGGCGCATACAGTTTGTGTCTATTAGCTATTAGGAGGTGTGAGTTGAACGTTCTGGAAACCATCGGGATGCTGCTACAAACGGGACTGGGCAGCCTGACCGCCTATCTGGCGGCTCACGTATTGTTATGTCTGCTCCCGGCCTTTCTCATCGCCGGGGCGTTGGCCGCTTTGATCCCCAAGGAGGCCATCACCAAGTATCTGGGGCGGGACGCCCCCAAGTGGATCTCTTACCCGGCTTCGGCGGTGGGCGGGTTCGTGCTGGCCGTCTGTTCGTGCACGATTATGCCGCTCTTTGCCAGCATCTACAAGAAGGGCGCCGGGATCGGCCCGGCCATCACCTTCCTCTTTGTCGGGCCGGCGGTGAATATCCTGGCCATTACTCTCACCGGCGCGACGATCGGGATGGACATTGCCATCGCCCGCATCGTCCTCTCCATCCTCTTTGGCATCGGCATCGGCCTGATGATGGCCTGGTTCTTTAGCGAAGATGACCGGGCGCACAACCAGGCGACCAACGGCGGACGGGCCTTCTCCGAAGGCGCCGGCGTCCCGGCGCGCACGTGGATCTTTTTCCTGCTCCTGCTGGGCATCCTGATCGCCGGCACCTTGCAAGTCGGCTTGCTGACGAACAGCTACGCCACCTTTACGATCCCCGGCCCCTGGGCCAGTTCCTTCCAGGCCTGGCTTGACGGCATCGTCCCACCGAACGCCGCGATGGGCATCGAGGGCGTCAGCGTCCACGGCGTGTTCCTGATCGGGCTGCTGGTGCTGATCGCCATCACCGCCTGGCTGGGCCTGAACAAGGTGGACGAGGGGTTCAACACCTGGACCTACGCCGCGTTGGGCATCATCACCCTGACGCTGCTGGCGGCCTCGTTCAAGGTCACGACGGTCGCGGGCGGTTTGAGCGTCGGCGTCACGGGCAAGCTGATCGCCGAGATCGTGATCATCGCTGCCGTCTGGTGGATGGGCGTCAAGGCGTTCGACGCCTTTGCGATGCAAGAGTGGCTGTGGGAGATGTGGCGCTTTGTCAAGCAGATCATGCCCCTGCTGATCGCAGGCGTCTTTATCGCCGGGATGGCGCGGGCCTTTATTCCTCGCACGTGGATCGAGACCATCGCCGGGCGAAACACGTGGTGGGCCAACCTGATCGGCGTGCTGTTCGGGGTTTTCATGTACTTTCCCACGCTGGTCGAGGTACCCATCGCGCAGACGTTCCTCTCGCTGGGCATGCACCGCGGCGTCTTGCTGGCCTACCTGCTGGCCGACCCCGAGCTGAGCCTGCAATCGATTCTGATCACCAACTCGGTCATTGGCCGGAAAAAGACGGCGGTCTATGTCATCCTGGTGACGATCTTTAGCACGCTGGCGGGTCTCTTGTTCGGCGGCTGGGTGGATGGGATGAGCCTCTGGGTAATCGGAGCAATCTTGCTCGGGGCAATTGGCTTGCTGCTCGCTCTGGCCGCGTGGACCAGCCGCCACCGGCGGCCGGCGCCGGTCGCGGAGGAAGTGAAATATGTCTAAAGTCGTAATGGCAACGTGTTATGGGGCCAGCAATACGGGCCAACTGGCCGGCGCTGCGGCCACCGAACTGGCCCGCGAGGAAGGGTATGGCCTGGTGTGCCTGCCGGCGGTGGCGATCGACAAGGCCACCGGCCTGGATAAGGTGACAGAGGTGAACTGCTCGTGGTCATCGAGTGGTGCCCGGTGATGTGCTGCACCAAGATCGTACAAGATCACGCCGGGCGACAGCCCAATATACGGGTCGAGATGGTGCAGGACTATGGCGTCAAAAAGTCGTCGGCCCTTTCCTATGGCGAACAGGAGAAGGAGCAAATCAAGCGAGATATTGTACAGCGTGTCGAACAGAAACGGCGTGAGAGAAACAATCACTAGATCCATCATTTTTTGAGGAGGCAAGTTCTATGGAGATCAAGATTCTGGGCACGGGGTGCCCCAAGTGCAAGCGACTGGAGGCGGTAGCCCGCGAAGCGGCGGAAGAGGCCGGTATCGAGGCGACCTTTACCAAGGTGCAGGATATGGACGGGATCATGGCCTACGACGTGATGAGCACGCCGGGGTTGGTGATCGACGAGGCGGTCAAGTCGTCGGGCCGCATTCCGCGCAAAGAAGAGATCGCCGAGTGGATCCGCGCGGCGCAGGGATGATCAAAGGTCACTATGACGGCAAAAGCCCCTGCCGACCGGCCAAAGCCATGCACGTGTATGGGGGACGGACTCGCGGCCCTGCCGCCAGAGCTGCGACCGCGCCCGCAGAAGAAGAGCAGCCTGCGCCAGGCGACCTGCCCGGGCTGCGGGCTGGCCTATTGGACGAATCGGGCGACCGACTTTTGTATGGATTGTGAGGGCAAATGATTATCATCAGGAGGTCTAGATATGCTGCAAATCAAGGTCTTTGGCGCCACGCCGCCCTGCGCCAACTGCAAACGCGCCGAGGCGCAGGCCCAGAAAGCGGCGGAGCAGTTCCCCGGCCAGGTCGAGGTGGTCAAGCTCGACGCCCTGGGGCCAGAAGCGGAGCCGTATGGCCTGATGACCACGCCGTTGGTCGTCGTGGATGAGAAAGTGATCGGCGCAGGCAAGGTCGTGCCGTCGGACAAGCTCGTATCCATTATTCAAAACAAACTGGGAGGCCAAACACATGGTCAAATTAGAGGTCTTTAGCGGCGATCCACCCTGCCCGGGCTGCGTGGCTATCATCGGCCTGGCGGAACGGGTCGCGGCCAAGTACAAAGGCGAGTTGGAACTGACGATCTACGAAGGCGCCGAGGGGATGGAAAAGTTTGAGGAATACCGGCTCTTTTGCGTCCCGGCGGCGGTGGTCAACGGATCCATTCGCGTCGAGGGCATGTGCCCCAGTGAAGCGACGCTCAATAACGCGCTCAGGGAGGGTGGACTATGTCTCAAGTAAGGATCGAAGCGTTCGTCTCTATCCCCCCCTGCTCCGGGGGCGTGGCGGTCAAGCGGCTGCTGAAAGAGATCGAGGCCGAGTTTGGCGACCGGGTCGAGATCGTCTTTCACACCGGCCCCGGCGACGAGGCGTGGGAAGAGTATGCCATCGGCAACGCCCCGGCGCTGGTCGTCGGCGACCTGGTCAAGTTCGTGGGGTTGGCGCCCAGTAAAGAGAGCCTGGTCGGCGCGCTGCGCGAGGCGGGGATGGAGTAAGTCGTTAAAGTAGCTGTACTGCTCGGCGACCGGGTCAAGCAGTACGGCTTGATGACCGCGCTGCTGCTGCTGGTCGTCGTCGGCGCAGAGTCGGTCGATAAGGTGTTCTACATCGACAAGGAAAAGATACTGTGGGCAAGTTTGAAAAATATCTCGTTGTGTGGATTGCTCTTTGTATGGGTATTGGTATTCTGCTTTCACAAGCAGTTCCGAGTCTCGGTGAAACCATCGATTCTTGGCAAATCCGGGGGATCTCGATCCCCATTGGAATTTGTCTCTTTTTGATGATGTACCCGGCCTTGTTGAATCTGCAAGTTTCTGAACTAGAACGGCTCAAGGACAATCCCAAGCCAATCTTGCTTAGCCTGTTCTCGAATTGGGTCGTGGCTCCATTGGTCACCGTGATTCTGGCCAATCTCTTCCTCAAGGGCAACCCGCAGTTGATGGTTGCCGCTATTCTGTTGGGGTCGAGTCCCTGCACGGCAATGGTTCTGGTCTGGGGTAAGCTCGCAGATGGCAATCAAGAACAGAATGTCATCAACACCAGCCTGAATACCTTGACGATTATGGTCTTGTACGTACCTCTCGTCTCGCTGCTGACCGGGATTCAGGGTATTCCCATTGACAGGGGTTTGCTGGCTATCTCGGCTGTGTTTTTTATTGGATTACCACTGGTTCTCGGCGTCCTCACAAAGCGTGTCCTCACACAGTTCAAGGGAGAAGCGTGGTTTGAGCACACCTACCGTCCCGCCGTAGAGAAGGTTGCCATCGGCGCGCTCCTTATGACACTGGTCGTGTTGTTCTCGCTGAACGGTGACGTGCTGTTAAGTAACTTTGACGCATTGTTACTGATTTCAGCGCCGTTGCTGCTGGGTTTTGTGATCGTGGTGGGCTATAATCTTTTGGTCACGCGGGCCTTTGGTCTTCAATATAGTGAAGCGATCACGACCGTGCTGATTGGTTCGTCGAGCCACTTTGAAATTGCAATCGCCACAGCCGTCGCGTTGTACGGTGTCGGCTCCTATGCGGCGCTGGGCACCACGATGGGGTTATTCTGGGAGGTGCCTGTGATGCTGGGCCTCGTCTATCTAGGAAAGGCTTTAGGAAAACGCGGGTTCTGGGGACAACGCACGCCGGCAAAGCTTTCCAGCGACTTGCTTTAGCCTGTGTCCGTATCTGTCCAAGAAGAGGACAATTAGTGTCCGTCAGCGCTGGAGGGAAGAGCCCGGTATCAACGAGTTCTTCCTGGGAAGCGTAGCCACGCGGGTCACCGCTCAAGCGCCTTGCTCGGTCATGGTCGTGCGACCGGGATTTCGCCTCGACCTCTAGCTTTGACCAGGCAGCTAGGTGAGGGCGCATACAAAACTTGGGGGAGTACGCCTCCACTGCCATGCCGATGATTGAAATCACCGGCTAGGACTACAAAGGGCGTTAGAAACGCACTGAAAAATCGGATTTCAACCCGTTTCAACGGGTTTCTGATACCAGCGGGGCGTTTCAACGCTCCGCTTCAGGGAGTATCAATGGATCATGGACCAAAACGACTATTACGTCTAAAACACGCGCAGATTCTCGTTGGGATACTTTTATTAACCGGCCTACTTGGGGTAATTCCCGCTGTCCGAGCGGATGGCCCCGTGGTGCGCGCCGTGCTCTTCTGGTCGGAGAGCTGCCCCCATTGCCACGAGGTGATGGATCACGTCATCCCGCCGCTGGAGGAGAAATACGGCGATCAATTGGAGGTGCGCACCATCGAGATCTCTGACCCGGACAACTACCCGCTGTGGGTGGCGGCGATGGAGGCGTTCCAGGTGCCGCCCGAACGGCAGGGCGTGCCGATGCTGTTCATCGGCGATACGGTGCTGATCGGCTCGCGAGAGATTCCCGAGCAGCTTCCAGGGCTGATCGAGCAACACCTGGCGGCCGGGGGCGTGGACTATCCATCCATCCCCGGTCTGCTGCCTGACCCGACGTCCACTGTCGGGCCTGATCCTGGCCCCACGCCAACGATCAAGGCCTGTCACATCTGCGACGATGAGGAATTTCCGATCAACACGCCCACGCCCCCGCCCCCGGATTCCAGCGTCCACCTCTGGCTCTTTTGGGACAGCCATTGCGGTCATTGCGTCTTTTTGAAGGAAACCATCCTGCCGCCGATCCTGGACCGATACCCGGAAGGACAGGTAATCGTCCATCAGTATGATTTGGAGAAAGGCGGCTACGAGTTCATGACCGCCCTGGAGCGGCAATACGGGCTGGAACGCGGCGACATGCCCGAGATTTTCATCGGCGATCACGCGCTCCTGGGCAACGACGAGATCCAGGCCCGGCTGGGCGAGCTGATCGATCATTATCTGGCCCAGGACGGCGTGGCCCTGACCCAGCCCGACCTATCTCCCACACCGACCCCAGTTCCCCCGACCAGCGGAGGTCGTCCCATCCACCTGGCCTATTTTTACCAGCCCGGCTGCCAGGAGTGCGACCGGGTGCAGTTGGCCCTGGATTATCTGAAAAGCCAGTACCCACAACTCGCCATCTGCGCCCTCGACGTCAAGGAGCGGGCGACGCTGTCCGAGTGGCTGGGAGAGCGGGCCGGCGTGCCGGTGGGCAAACGACTGACCGCCCCGGCGGTGTTCGTCGGCGACGAGGCGCTGGTGGGCGAAGAGCTGCACACCCGTAGCCTGGAGGAATTGCTCGCCCGCTACGCCGCGAGCGGCGCCGGGCCGATCTGCCAGGGATGGGAGGAGGCCACGCGCGACGAGGCGGCCTCTGGCATCGTCGCGCGTTTCCGCTCCTTCGGCGCGCTCACCATCTTGGGGGCGGGGTTGGTAGATGGGCTGAACCCGTGCGCCTTTGCCACGCTGGTCTTTTTCGTCTCCTACCTCACCTTTATGGAGCGTCGTGGGCGGGAGGTGCTGGCGGCGGGCGCGGCCTTTACGCTCGGCGTGTTCCTGACCTACCTGGGTGTGGGCTTTGGCGCGCTCAAGTTCCTGACTGCGCTGCCTTTCCTGAGCGCGATCAGCCGTTGGGTCTATGGGCTGACGGCGGTGCTGTGCCTGGCGCTGGCCGCCGGCAGCCTGTACGACTGGTATCAGGCGCGCCGCGGCAAGCTGGACGAGATGCGCATGAAACTGCCCACCCGCCTGCGCCGCTGGATCAACCGCGCCGTCCGCGAGGGGGCCGGGATGCGCGCCTTTGTGCCGGTGACGTTTATCACGGGCGCGGTGATTTCGATCATCGAGCTGGCCTGCACCGGCCAGGTCTACCTGCCCACCATCCTCTTCGTGCTGAGCGTGCCGGAGCTGCGCCTGCAGGCCGGGCTGTACCTGGTGTTCTACAATCTGATGTTCGTCCTGCCGCTAGTGGTGGTTTTCGTGTTGGCCTACTTTGGCGCCACCTCGCAGCAGTTTGGGTTGTTCATCCACCGCCACACGGCCAAGGTCAAGCTGGCGACAGCCGTGCTGTTCGTGCTGCTGGCCGTCTGGATGGCGACGACGCTGCTATAATCAGACTTCCAAAGTCTGGGAGACTTTGGAAGTCTAAGGAGTGACTAGTGACTCGTAAACGACATAGACAAAAGCCGCCGGAAAAGAAAAAAGCGCCCGCCATTCAATGGGGCGCGCTCGTGGGGGCGGCGGCGCTCATCGGCGCTGTGATTCTGCTCAAGGTATACCGCTCGGGGCCTGGGTTGGCGGCCTCCCAAGACGCGGTCGAACCCACGCCGCCCGCCGTCGAGACGGCCGTTCCGCTTCAATCCACGCCGGTCGTCGCCGAGACGGCGGTCCTGCCGGCCCAGCCCACGCCGTCTGTCGTCGAGACGGCCGCGCTCCTGCCCGAAGCGCAGTTCGATCAACTCCTGGCTGCCGGAGAGTCGGCGTTCGTGTTCTTTCATTCGAATGACTGCTACCAGTGCATCCGCATGATCGAGATCGTCGAACAGGTCTATCCCGAGTTCTCCGAGTCGGTGCCCCTGGTGGACGTGAACGTGTACGACAAGCGCAACGGCAGCCTGTTGCAGCGTGTCGGCCTGCGCTACATCCCCACGCTGGTGTTTATAGACCGCGCCGGACAGGGGAAGACGCACGTCGGCGTGCTGGAGGCAGAGGCGCTGCGCGAGCAGTTGCAGGCCCTGGCCGGGGAGTAGGTGCGATGCCTTTCGATCCCACAATTCTACAAACAGCTCTACAGACCGGTTCGCTGCTTGCCTACCTGCTGGTTTTTCTGGGCGGCGTGGTGACCAGCATTGGGCCGTGCAATGTAGCCATGATCCCGCTGATCGTCGGCTACCTGGGTGGGTCGGGCAACCTGACGCGCCGCCGTTCGTTCACGCTCTCGCTGACCTTTGCTACTGGCTTGGCCATCACGTTCATGGCGCTGGGCGTGATCGCTTCTCTGGTCGGCGGGCTGGTCGGAGGTACTTCCCGCGTCTGGTACTATGTCGTCGCCGCCGTCTGCTTTCTGATCGCGCTGCACATGTGGGGCGCGATCCGCCTGCCGGAGCTGGCCGGGCTGACCCGCCTGCGGGAGCGCATCACGCTGCGGGGGATTCCCGGCGCGCTGGCGTTGGGGCTGGTCTCCGGGCTGGTCGCCTCGCAGTGCGCCACGCCGGTGCTGGCGGCGATCCTCACCTACGTGATGGCGCGGCAAGAGGCGCTGGCCTATGGCGCGGCGCTGCTGTTCGTCTATGCGCTGGGTCGGGGCGCGCCCATCGTGCTGGCCGGGACCTTTACCGGCGCGCTGAAGCAGTTCCGCTCGCTGGGGCGCTGGTCGGGCGTGATGGAAAAAGTCAGCGCGGTGATCATCCTCGGCGTGGGGGTATACTTTCTATGGATCGCATAAATGCACATACGTTAGCACTGCAAGACCTGGTTCTCGAATTACAGACCCGCCTGAACCACGGCCTGACGGCGGAGGAGGCTGCTGAGCGTCTATGTCAATTCGGCCCAAACGAATTACAAGAGCGCCCTCGGCCTGGTTTCCTCCAACTCTTGCTCGGTCAATTCAATGACTTTCTCGTGCTCATCCTGATTGCCTCGGCGGTCATCTCGCTCTTTCTTGGCGAGTACCTGGACGCAGGCGTCATCCTTGCCATCGTCGTCCTCAACGCAATCCTCGGCGTGATCCAGGAATCAAAAGCCGAAGAATCGCTGGCTGCGCTGAGAAAGATGGCCGCGCCGGAGGCGAGGGTACTCCGCGACGGTCACGTCCTCACGATTCCATCGCGCGAACTGGCGCCTGGCGACGTGGTTCTCCTCGAGGCGGGACATTATGTGCCGGCCGACCTGCGGCTAGTGGAAGCGGTAAACTTGCGCGTCGACGAGGCCGCGCTCACCGGCGAGTCGGCGCCCGTCAACAAGGACGCGGAGGTCGTGCTCGACCACGAGTTGCCGGTGGGCGACCGTCGCAACAGCGCCTTTATGGGCACGATGGTCACGTATGGCCGTGGACGCGGCATCGTCGTGGCGACTGGCATGAACACTCAATTCGGCATGATCGCCGAGATGATCCAATCCTACGAGGAAGAGGCAACGCCATTACAGCGCAAGCTCGACCAGTTGGGCCGTTGGCTGGGCATTGCCTGCCTGGTCATCTGCGGTGTGGTGGGGCTGGTCGGTATTCTGCACGGTCTGCCACCGCTGGAGATGTTTATGACCGCAGTGGCGCTGGCGATCGCTGCGGTACCGGAAGGGCTGCCGGCTGTCGTCACGATCTGCCTGGCGCTGGGGATGCGGGAGATGATCCGCCGCCACGCGCTCATCCGCCGCCTGCCGGCGGTCGAGACACTCGGTTCGACCACGGTGATCTGCTCCGACAAGACCGGCACACTGACGCAGAATGAGATGGTGGTGGTGCAAGGGTGGACCGCAGGCCAGTACATCGGCGTAACTGGGGAGGGCTACCAGCCACAGGGCGCCTTCACGCGCGATAGCCAACCCTTCGACGTGAGCCAGGCGCCTGCGGTACAGCGATTGCTCTTGGGGGCGACCTTGTGCAACGACGCGCTCCTCGAACCGAGCGGTCAGACAACGAACGGCGGTCCCACCTGGCGCATGGTGGGCGATCCTACCGAAGGCGCGCTGGTAGTGGCTGCGGCCAAGGCCGGGTTGTGGAAAGGCGAGCTCGAGTCCCTCTTCCCCCGCGTGGCCGAAGTCCCCTTCGACTCTGAGCGCAAGCGTATGGCGACGGTGCACCAGGTGAACGGCGACGGCGCTGCCTTGGGGTGGGGCAACCCGGCGCCATCCTACGTCGCCTTTGTCAAGGGCGCGCCGGACCTGCTGATCGAGCGTTGCACGCACATCCTCACCGCCGAGGGCGCGCGACCGCTCGACGATAGCCAGCGTTCCCAGGTTCTGGCGGCCAACGAGGCCATGTCCAGCCGGGCGCTGCGCGTGCTCGGCGCGGCTTACCGGCCGCTCGATGCCCTGCCGGACGAGGTGAACGATGATACGATCGAGCGTAATCTCACCTTCGTTGGCCTGGCAGGAATGATCGACCCGGCCCGACCGGAGGTTGGGTCTGCCGTGCAGGTGGCGCGTGGTGCAGGCTTGAAGAGCGTCATGGTCACCGGCGATTATCCGCAGACCGCTGTCGCCATCGCGCGCGAGCTCGACCTGATCCCGCCCAACGGGCGCGTGCTGACGGGGACAGAGCTGGACACGCTCGACGACGAGACGTTTCTCCACATGGTGGAGGACGTGCGCGTCTATGCACGCATGAGCCCGCAGCACAAGGTGCGCATCGTCGAGGCGCTCAAGACGCGCGGACACGTGGTGGCGATGACGGGCGACGGCGTCAACGACGCGCCGGCCCTCAAGCGCGCCGACATCGGTGTGGCGATGGGTATCACCGGCACCGACGTCTCCAAAGAGACGGCCGACATGGTCCTCACCGATGACAATTATGCCTCCATCGTCTCTGCCGTCGAGCAGGGACGTATCATCTACTCCAACATCCGCAAGTTTGTCTTTTACTTGCTCTCGTGCAACGTCGGCGAGATCCTGGTCATTTTCCTGGCCATGCTGGCCAGGCTGCCGGCGCCGCTGCGCCCGATCCAGTTGCTGTGGCTCAACCTGGTCACCGACGGGGCGCCCGCGCTGGCGCTGGGGCTGGAGAGGGGCGATCCTGACATCATGCGTCGTCCGCCGCGGCCGACCGGCGAGCCGATCATCAACCGCGAGATGCAGTTGGGGATCGTTATCCAGAGCATCGTCATCACCGCCGCCGTGCTGGGCGCCTTTGTCCTGGGATTGCGACGCTTTCCCGACGACCTGATGGCCGCGCAGACGATGGCCTTTGTCACACTGACGACGTCCGAGCTCCTGCGGGCTTTTACCTCGCGTTCGGAGCATTACTCGGTCTTTGCGATCGGTCTCTTTTCCAACCGTTGGATGTTGTGGGCCGTTGGTAGCTCGTTCGCGCTGCTTTTGGGTGTGTTGTACGTACCGTTCCTGGCGAGGCTCTTTGGTATCGCACCGCTGGGCGCGGGCGAGTGGCTGGCGATCGCGCCGTTGATCTTGCTCCCATCGGCCGCCGCTGAACTGACCAAGCTGGGGCTGCGGCGATGGCGTAGATATTGTCCTGTGTAGGAGAAATACAATTGAGAAAGATAGAGGCGCCACGATGCTGATCGAAAAATACGACCTGGAAGTGACCACCCCGCCCTGCGAACCGGGGGCCGAGCGCTTTAGCGCCGTGGCGCGTCTGGTGACCGACATCCGAGAGGCGTTGCCGTACCTGAACGCCGCCCTGCGCGGCGCGGTCTACAACGCGGCCGCGCCTGCCCTGACCTGGAAGAAAGCTGGCCACAACGTCGCCTTCCATCCCTACCAGATCGCCGTCAGCAACGTGGCGGACCGCGACGCGGCGATCACGGAAATCGAGGGGCTGATCAAGCTGGTCAACCGCACCTGGGAGCGGCGCGCCGAGATCGAGCCAAGCGAAGAGGTGCGCCGCCGCCCCGGCCCGTTGGACATCTACAAGCTGCTGCCCCAGACCAACTGCAAAGCGTGCGGACAGCCAACCTGCTATACCTTTGCCCTCAAGCTGGCCATGGGACAGGTTGATCTGACCGGTTGCCCCCCGATTCAGGAGCCAGAGTACGCCGAACGATGGGCGCAGTTGCCGGCTCTGTTGCCGGAGGACATGCCGACTATCGGGCGGCGGGAACGTGGATGAGATCACCTGTGCCGGTACGAGGACTTTGCCAAGGCCCCGGCCGACGAGACGCGCCAGGAGATCTTGGCGCTGCTGAAGGACAGAGAGATGAGTGTGGGAGAGATCGCGGCCCATTTCAAGCTGACCCAGCCGACCATCTCCCACCATCTGGGGCTGGCTCAAAAGAAGGGCCGGTACGTCTACTACAGCGTCAACCGCTGTTGCCTGGAGGCTTGCGCCCGGCGGTTGATCGAGCCATTCGTTGACGGTATTTTGCCGGGCGACTGCCACGTGGAATTTGTGGAAGGAGCCATCTGATGAGTTCAGAACACGAAAGCGAAGAAAAACCGCGAGTCGACGTCTTTTACTGCGGCGGGGCCATGTCCAGCGCCGGAGAACTGACCGGCGTGGCCGCCTTTGAGGTGATGAAGCGCCTGGGACCGCAGGAGGTGGGCATGGGCTGCGTGTCGGCCCTGGCCGCCGGCATCCCCAAGCACTTTCGCACCATGCAGAGTGTCGAGCGCGTGCTCGTGATTGACGGCTGTCCGAACTCTTGCGTGCGCAAGATCGTGGAACAGACCGGGGCCCGCATGGACGGCTATATCAATCTGGGCAAGGATTTAAAGATCAAAAAGATCGGCCCCTTCAAGCCGCTGGCCTATTCCCAGGAGGATCTGGAGCGAGCGGTGGAGGCCATCCTGGCCAAGATTCAAGAAATGCGAGAGGAGTTACCACACTGATGCAACGTGACACGCGAGGTACCGAGCAGCGCTTTGTTCTGTCCCTCACCCTGACCGGCCTGATCCTGATTGCCGAGATCGTCGGCGGGCTGTGGACCGGCAGTCTGGCGCTGCTCTCTGATGCGGCCCACGTCTTCCTGGATATCTTTGCCCTGGGAATGAGCTATGGGGCGCTGCGACTGGCTGCATTGCCGCCCGATGATCGCCACACCTACGGCTTCCACCGCTTGCAAGTGCTGGCCGCCTTGTTTAATGGGGCGACCTTGCTGCTGGTGGCCTTTGAGATCTTTCGGGAGGCTTGGGATCGCTTCGGGAATCCGTCCCCTGTGCTTGCTGGTCCAATGTTGGTTGTGGCCGTGGTCGGTTTAGTGGTGAACCTGGTCGTGGCGCTGGTGCTGCGCGAGCACGACTATCACGACCTGAACATGCGCAGCGCATTTCTGCATGTTGTGGGAGATGCGCTGGCCTCGATAGGCGTGATCGTCGCGGGTGTAATCATCTTGTTCACCGGCTGGCAGTGGGTGGACCCGTTGGTCAGCGTGCTGATCGGGCTGATCATTCTACTGGGATCGGGGCGTGTGCTGCGCGACTCGGTGCACATCCTAGCCGAGGGAATGCCGGAGGGGCTGACGGCGACGCAAGTCGGCGAGGCGATGAGCCGGGTGGTGGGCGTGGTGGAGGTGCATGACCTGCACGTTTGGACGGTCAGCCCCGGCTACGTGGCCCTCAGCGCCCACGTGGTGCTGGCTGATCAGGTGTTGAGCCAGACACAGGACGTAATGGACGAGCTGAAACGAGCCCTGGTCAACGAGTTCGAGATCGAACACGTCACCATTCAATTCGAGTGCGAAAATTGCGGGCAAGGGGCCATAGTATGCGTAAACCAGGATTAAGAAAGATAGAGGTGCCACAACGTCTCCCACTGCTGCCCGGCACAAAGGTGCAGGTGGTGATGTTGGACTGACCGGAGCATAAATGAGGACGCCATTGCACGGTAGTGGCAAAGGAGAGACAGTGCTGAGGTTGTTGGCTGTCTTTGCCCACCCCGACGACGAGTCGTTTGCGGTGGGTGGCACGTTGGCCAAATACGCCGCCGAAGGCGTCAGGGTCGTGATCATCTCGGCGACGAGGGGCGAGGCCGGCATCCGGGGGACAAAAGCCGCCGAGGCCGCCCGCATCCGCGAGTTGGAGCTGCGCCAGGCGGCGGCCGAGCTCGGCGTGAGCGAGGTACGCTTCCTGGGCTACCGGGATGGAACCCTGCCAGACGTTGACTCGCGCGAGGCTGTGGCCCGGCTGGTCGCGCTGCTGCGCGAGCTGCGCCCGCAGGTGGTCGTCACCTTCGGGCCGGACGGAATCTCGGGCCACCCGGATCACGTGACGGTCAGTCGCTGGGTGACGGACGCCTTCGACGCCTTGGAAGGACCGCACGCGCCCCGGAGGCTGTACTACATTGCCCCGTCGCCGGCGACGCAGCAGAGTTGCGGGGCGCCCGATCCGCCGCCGCTGCCGCCGGACGCTGTTGGCGTCGACGTGGAGGCGTATCTGACAGCCAAAAAACGGGCAATGCAGGCGCACGCCAGCCAGGAACCGCCCTATCCCGGCGATCCGGACTGGGAGGCGAGCAGGATGGCTTGTCACGAATGGTTCGTGTTGGCTCGCCCACGTCTGGCGCCGCAGGACGGCCAGGACGGCGACCTGTTCGGCGGGATCTGGAGAAACAACGCCCCAAGCAGAGAAGGACAGACGCAGACCAAGAGAAAAATTGAATTAAGGAGGTCAACACAATGAGACTTTATGCAGACAATGCCAAATGTTCGGGGTGTCGCGCCTGTCTGGTGGCCTGTTCGCTGCACCTGTTTGGCGAGAACAATCCCAAAAAGGCCGCCCTGGCCATCGCGCCGCACTTTCCTGCGCCGGGCGCCTTTGAAGTCAAGGTATGCACTCAGTGCGGCCAGTGTGCGGCGGTCTGCCCCGTCGACGCCATTCACCAGAACGAGAAAGGGGCTTACTATGTCGAACCCGCCGAATGCACCCTGTGCATGGCCTGTGTGGACGAGTGCCCCGAGGGTGTGATTTTCAGCCGGGCCGGCGTGGACCACGTTTGGGAATGCGATCTGTGCGGCGAGTGCGTGGACGTGTGCGGCGTCGGCGCGCTTTGGGTCGCCGACTAGAGGTTGAGGAGGTGCAGAAATGTTATACGGTTATGCAGGGCAGATTTTGCGTGTCAACCTTACGGATGGCGTCGTTACCAAAGAGCCAACACCAGAAGCGGTAATTCGCGGCTACCTGGGCGCTCGGGGGTTGGGAGCCTATCTGCTGTGGACCGAGGCGCCCAGGGGCGCTGATCCCCTGGGGCCGGACAACAAGCTTTTCATTTCCACCGGGCCGCTGTCCGGCACGCTGTTTCCGGGCGCCGGCAAGATGGACTTTACCACCAAGTCCCCTCTGACCGGCGGCTATGCCGGCGCAAGCATGGGCGGGATGTTGACGGCCGAGATCAAGTATGCCGGCTACGATTCCATCATCCTCGAAGGGAGCAGCGCCCGTCCAGTTTATCTCTATGTCGACGACGAAACGGTCGAATTGCGTGACGCGGCGGCCTATTGGGGCATGGGCTCTTTTGCGCTGGAGAAGCGGCTGAAGGACGAACTGGGCGAAGCGTTCCAGATCGCCACCATCGGCCCGGCTGGCGAGAATCTGGTCAAGTATGCCTGTATCAACCACGATTTCGGGCGGCAGGCCGGGCGCGGCGGCGTGGGCGCGGTGATGGGCGCAAAAAGGCTCAAGGCGATTGCCGTGCGCGGCAGCAAGAGCATTCCCATCGCCGATGTGGCCGGATTCACCCAAACGGCCAAAGCTGCCTACCGGGTTTGCAAGAAAGCCGAGATGCTCCCAGAGTGGACGCGCTACGGCACGATGATCGTCACGTCCTGGTGCGACGAGAACGGCACGTTGCCCACGCACAACTTTCAGTCCGGCTCCTTCGAGCAAGGCCCCAACATCTACGCCCCCGTCTTTCGGGAAAAGATCGTGGTGACCGACAAGGGCTGCTTTGGCTGCCCGAGTCCCTGCGGCAAGTATTCACACTCGAAAAAGCACGACGTTTACGTGGAAGGGCCAGAGTATGAAACCAACGGCATGCTCGGCTCTGACCTGGGGTTGGGCGACATCGAGGACATTGCCAGGGCCAATCAACTGTGCGACGAGTTGGGGCTGGACACCATCTCGGCCGGCGGCAGTATCGCCTGGGCGATGGAGTGCTACGAGAAGGGTATCCTGAACGAGGAGCAGACCGGCGGTCTCGACCTGCGGTTCGGCAACGCCGAGGCGGTCTTTGTCCTCATCGAACGCATCGCCCGCCGCGAGGGTTGGCTCGGCAACCTGCTGGCCGAAGGGGTCAAGCGGGCGGCGGAGGAGGTGGGACAGGGCAGCGACAAATGGGCCGTCCACGTCAAGGGGATGGAGCAGAGCGCCTATGCTACCCACAGCGCCACCTCGATGCTGCTGGCCTACATGACCGCCGACGTGGGGGCGCACCACAACCGCGCCTGGGCCATCACCTACGACATCGCCGTGGGCCGGGACAAGGTGACCCCCGAGAAAGCCGCCAAGGTGATCGAGCTCCAGCACATCCGCCCGCTGATGGACGTCCTGGGTTGCTGTCGCTTGCAGTGGGTTGAGCTGGGCATGCCGCTAGAGCTCTATGCCCCAGCCATGACTGCGCTGACCGGCGTCGAGCGATCGTGGGAAGACCTGCTGCACATCTCGGAGCGCATCTGGAACCTGACCCGGATGTATTGGATGCGAGAGGTGGAAGGGTTTGGGCGCGCCTGGGACGCGCCGCCCTGGCGCTTTGTGAACGAACCGGCGAGCGGCAGCGGAGTGGCGGCCGGCAAGCACACGTCGCCGGAGGCTGCGCAGCAGATGCTCGATTTTTACTATCAGCAGCGCGGCTGGGACGAGAACGGCATCCCCACGCCAGAGACGCTGGAGCGATTGGGATTGGCCGAGCTGGTAAGCGGGTAATCGTTTTGGCAGTGACGCTGATCGTGGTGGGGATGTTGAAAGAGTACACCGGTGGCCAGGATCGGCTGAACCTGGTTGCCGGCTCCACCGTGACCGAGATGCTGGAGGCAGTGGGTATCCCGCCGGCGCTGGTAGCAGGGGTTTCGCGCGAGGGCGTGCTGGCGACCAAGGATTATCGGCCACAGGACGGGGAGACTGTCAAGGTGTTTGCCATTGTTGGAGGTGGTTGAGGCAATGGATGAAACTGGATTGTTGGCCAACCCCCTGCGTCGCATCTGGCTGACGCTGGAAGGAGAAGAGATCGTCGAACTGAAGCAGTTGATGATGGACCGCGACGTACAGGGAACCGCTGCCTTCTTCCAGCGGGTAATAGCACCCCAGGTTCGACGTGCTGCCGAGCAACTTGGGATTGCTGTCGATGTTCCTTCTGAAATAAGCGAGGAGACATGAACGTTTTGTACCTCTCGGGAAGCCCCAGGAAAAAGAGTAACACGGATGATCTCTTGGAACGTATGTTGTCCACAACCGGCGGCCAATTGGTAAAGCTTGCCGATTATCAAATCGAACCCTGTAGATCTTGTTGGGCCTGTCTGAGGCAAGATGGGTGCGTGATCGACGATGACATGAGCCACGTTCTGGTGCCCATGCTCTTTGCTGCCGACGCGATCGTTCTGGGCAGCCCGGTCTATTTCAACAACGTCTCTGCGCAGCTCAAAGCCTTCATCGATCGCACGTGGGCCATCAGAGGCAGGCTCAGGAACAAGATCGGCGGCGCCGTCGTGGTGGGCAGGAGGTATGGCGCCGAGAGCGCGATCACGGCGATCCATGCATTTTTTCTCAAACACGAGATGATCCCGGCGGGCCGGGGGGTCAGCGGCATTGCGTTCGAGGCTGGAGCGGTGCAGCAGGACCGAGAAGCAGTGGAAGCAGCCAAGAGACTTGCCAAGCGGATCGTCGAGCTTGGAGACCTGTTGCAGAGATAGGCAAAGCGCGCTGTCACGAGACCTCGCGTCTATGCATCGAGGGGAACGGAAACGAGATGACAATTTACCTGGACAACGCAGCCACAAGCTGGCCCAAGCCGGAGGCCGTCTACCGCGCCGTGGACTATTTCATGCGTGATGTCGGCGCGACGCCCGGCCGGGGCGGCCACCGCCGCGAGGAGGAGGCGCAGCGCATCGCCGACGAGGCCCGCCAGGCCCTGGCCCGGCTGTTCAACGCGCCGGATCCACAGGGCGTGGTTTTCACGATGAACGCGACCCAGGCGATCAATATGGCGCTGAAAGGACTGCTCAAGCCGGGTGACCACGTAGTCGCCTCGTCCATCGAACACAACGCCGTCTGGCGGCCGCTCAAGGCGTTGGAGCGGCGCGGTATGGAAATCACCGCCGTGCGCTGTACCCCTGACGGCGCACTCGACCCGGCGGACGTGGAGGCGGCTCTGCGCCCCGAAACGCGCCTGGTCGCCATTCTGCACGGCTCCAATGTCCTGGGTACGATCCTGCCCGTCGCCGAGGTCGGCGAGATCACCCAATGTCACGGCGCACTCTTTCTGGTGGACGCGGCGCAGACCGCCGGGGCGGTCCCGATTGACGTGGAAGCGATGCGCATTGACCTGCTGGCCTTTGCCGGGCACAAGGGGCTGTACGGCCCACACGGCACAGGCGGCCTGGTCGTGCGCCCCGGTATCGAGTTGGAGACCTGGGTCGAAGGAGGCTCGGGCGTCGAGTCGGCCTCGGAGGTGATGCCGGAAACGCTTCCCGCGCGGCTGGAGGCGGGCACGCAGAACGCCGCCGGCGTCGCCGGCCTGCTGGTGGGCGTGCGTTTTGTGTTGGAACAGAGCGTGGAGCGCATCCGCGCCCACGAGATGGAGATGACGGCGCTGTTGATGGAGGAATTGCGAACGCTACCTGGCCTGACCATCCTGGGTCTGGACGATCTGGCGCGGCGCACGGCTGTCGTCTCCGTCACCGTCGAGGGGTATTCACCCGACCAACTGGCCGCCGTGCTCGATCAGGTGTTCGACGTGGCGACGCGCGCGGGGCTGCACTGCGCGCCCCAGGCCCATCGCGCGGCCGGGACGCTCGATTGCGGCGCGTTGCGCTTCAGCCCCGGCTATTTCACCACCGCCGAGGACGTCCGCCACGCCGTCGAATCCCTGCGGGAGATCGTGTAGGCCGATGGCCAAGCAGCGCATTGGGAAAACGCTGATTATCCTTGACGAGGATGAGATCCGCCAGGTATTGCGGTTGGCGCGGCGGGATGACGCGCAGGAGATCTACGCATTCGTCAAAGACGTGATCGCCAAGCGCGTGGAGGCTGCGCTGCGGAAG